>DZAL01000055.1:24576-30570 GCA_022729575.1 Thiomargarita sp. | reverse complement strand
AATTTATACTTCAGTACTTACCAACAGGGACTATCTATTTATTGCTGGTCCCTTAGTAGGGTGCATCCTACGCACCACTCCAACCTATCAATCCCAACTTCGATAAGATAGTAAGGCAATAGGTAGCGATAGTCTAATCGCTCAACGCCGTCGCGCTGCGGCAAACTTTGTGTGATGACTATTTTTACCGACAAACGCAACAGGCGAGTGACCAAGAGATACAAACCGTTTTACTCTTGGCCAAACAACCACAGGCTGAAACGTTGGCAAAATTCGGTTATGAAACCATAAAATCAGTGGGAATCTACCATTCTTCACCTTGGTTGTGAGACACCATGACTAGGTTTCCTAAACTTCGAAGGTTTAGGAAACCTTGGTCCACTCAAACCATTGGATTGGCAAGTGTTGACCACCGAATTAGAATGGTATTTAGCAGGGTTATGGCAACATTTTAACCAAGGAGATAATATGAGCACCGACACTATCGAATTAACCCCGGAACAAGTCACCGATCTGGGCAAATTTGGGGGCCCGATTTATCTGTCCAAATTATCAGTGGAAGAACGATTAGCTGGTCTCTCTTCAGAAGAAGTGCTAGGTCGTTTCAAACCCGAAGCACTTTTGAAAGAATTGTCTTTGGAAGAGCTTGAAGCCTACCTCCGACCAGTCAAGCGTAATCACTCTTCGTCAAAGACTCACTAGCTTCCAAAGTGGGTAGGTTTATTGCGGTGAAGCTCAAGACCAGGTAATCCCCGCAGTGTTGACCAGACCTACGAGGTCTTAAAGACCTCGTAGGTCTCACTTCACCACCTTACCACGCAAAGTATAGTAACGAAGCTAATACAACTCCAACCCCGCACAATGCCAATGAATCCATTGATTAGGGTCTAATACGTTAATTTCATTAGGTTTCACCAACACTCCGCAAGCTGAATAATTGCCGGTCGCTAATCCTGGGGGTAACACTAATTCCAAGACCGGGTACAATTTGGAAGCACTCAGGTCCACTGCGGTTAAATAAGGAGAAGTGGTATTGGGAAAATTGAAACTCAACGGGTAATTGAGGGTCATAAAACTGTTATCTGGAAACACGATAGCCACATACACATCTGCCAGTCCCGTGCCTTGCAAACTCATGTCTAGTCGTAAGGTGTCACCGACCGTGTAACGAGTTTGATTGAGGTGCATGGTTACGGTCATGGGAGAGTAACACACCGGGTCTTGCGAATTGGCGGCTGATTCCACTTCGCCGAATTTTGGCTCTGACCAAAGTCCTTGTTTATCTTGCGCTTGATATGATATCTGCCAAGTGCCACCGGTGCAAAAACGGTCATATACTACTTCGTAACGGTCTTGGGCGGGATTATAGGTCATGGTCAATTCCAGGCGGCTAAAATCAGTGGTTTCGCCCTCATAATCCATTACGGGGGAATCAGGACTGATGATGACCGCTCGTACTTGGTGAATAAAATCAGGCGCGGGAAACACTCGTACCCATAGCGTCTCCTTGGCACTGGTGCCGGGAAGTGTGAGATGGGGATGTACGAGGGCAATTTCCGGTAAATCGGCGCCGGCCACGCCTTCACCACCAATAAAAGTTTCCAGAGCGCGTAGGCCATCTTTGGTGGTGTATTGGCCATCGCCATCGTCATCTAACCAAGGGCGTTGGTCCCGAAAGGCGCGGGGGTCATTGATGATGTTATTTTCGGTGTTCTTAAACGCCTCGCCTAAATTATTGCCACGTTGAATTTGATTAATCAAATTTTCAGAAAAGCTAGTATATTTCATGTTCCAAGCCTTCTTGAAATCATCGGTGCTGGTTAAAATAATCCGGGAGGGATGTTTTAACACGGACAATAGGGAGCCAGAGTAGCAGCTATCTATAATCAGAATTTGAGGCACGTTAGGGGGCAGGCGGTTAAGTAATTCATTGAGATGTTGCGCTGATAATTCGTAAGTGCTATTGAGTTTCAAATAGCCAGGGCGAGCGTGGCCATGCAGGTAGAGGAGGAATTGTTGTCCCTCTTTTAACTGACTGGCGGTTTTATTAAAAACCTCCTCTAATTCCTGCGCCGGGTCAATCAGTTTGTAATCCCGTCGTTGCTCGTCAGGATAACCATCTAGGTCAATGTCTGGGAAGTGTGGATCCATGTAACGAATTTCGTCATCGTTGAAACCGCGTTCTTTCAACAAGCGATAGATGCGTTGGGTGTAGTCATGGGTGAAGGAGAATAAAGTATTTTCCGGTTTAGCACCGCCTGCGGCAATGATGATAGCTTGGCCACGAGATGAAGTGGTTGGAGGAGTGGACGCTTCTTTAGCCGCCATCATAGCCCGATACACATTTAAACGGCCGCCGGTTACCGTTTTACCTTCTAAACTGGGCTGTTTATCCACATTATCCAACAGGTAGGCTTTGACTTCGCTGGCAGTTAAGTTGGGAAAGGCCGACCAAAGAAGAGCGGCGGCTCCGGTGACATAGGGGGTAGCCATAGAAGTGCCACTAACAAGTACATACATGGGAACATCGCTATCGATTTGGTAATCGGTGGGCACCGTGCTGTAAATCTCCATTCCCGGTGCGCCTAAGTCAACACTCACATTCCCATAGTTAGAAAACGCCGCCAGTTCGTCATTCTCAGTAGTAGCGGCTACGGTGATGATATTGTCCAGGTCATAACTAGCTGGGTATTGTGGGTACTGCTCTATATTCTGATTACTGTGGCGATTGCCCGCCCCGGCAATCACCAATACACCTTGCTCTCCTGCAACACGAATGGCTTCTCTCAACAATTCAGGTTGGTCATCGTCATCAATATGCCAACTGGCGTTGATAATCTTCGCGCCCATCTTGAGAGCATATTCAATAGCCAAAATAGCATCCGAGGTTTTAGCATCGGTGAAATTCGCAAAACCCAAATAGGAAACGGATTTAACTGCCATGAGTTTGGCCGACCAGTTAACCCCGCTGATGCCAAGACCATTGTTGCCAGTTGCACCAATAATACCCGCAACATGAGTGCCATGATAGTAGTCGTCTTGGGGATCACCAGAAAAGTACGTTTTCCCATCACTGCCTTGCACCAACTGTGTCACGTTACATCCATACACATCATCCAAGCAACCATTCCCATCATCATCAATGCCATTGCCAGGAATTTCATTGGGATTAACCCACATATTATCCTTTAGGTCTGGGTGAGTGTAATCTATACCCGTACTTAACTCCGCCACTATCACTTCACCGCCTGTGGCGATGGTCCAGGCTTCAGGGGCTTGAATTTTCTGAAGTCCCCATAATTCTGGAAAAAAAGGGTCATTGGGCAAACGTTGAGTAGGGGTGGATGGTTCGGTTGTTGAAGAAGTCGAGATGTTTTCCTCCTCCGGTAAAACTAATGAAGTTTCCCAGTCTGCTGGCACCTCACAATAGCGGAATAATTCCCATTGACCTGTCTCAGGGTTCTTTCCATACATGACTTGTGGGGGACAAACCTCCTGAGCCATCAATGGCAAGGACATCAAGAGAATGGCAACCGAAAACACCATTCTGATAAATCGCTGAAAACTGAATAAAGAAAATTGAATGTTCATTTGGATTACTCCTGATTGTTAGTTGTGGAAAAGTAGGGGTATCCCACGCACCCTACTTTTTTTCACCACGGTTTTTGACTAGACTCCGAAAATAAATCTGCTATAATAATTCACTTCCCAGACCACCACGAACTCTTATGGAAACTTCAAATACTCCCAAAACCCGCTGGCATCGCTTACTTGGCACCTTGTTGGAAAAACTACTCTCGCCGGTTGGCGTGACTGTTTCCACCGAAGTGCCGATTATGGGTAATCCCCCTCAAGCGGATATTTTGTTACTCAAACGCGCCCCCGGTCCTTGGACCGAGTTACAACGTAGTCGCCTACCTGACGGCATTCGCGATAGCCAAGCGAACGTAATTCTGCTAGAATTTAAATATACCGAATCTCTCAGCGCCGACGCGCTACGGCAAACCTTGTGCTATGACCATTTTTATCGTCAAACTCAACAGAGTAGTGACCAAGACCTACAAACGGTATTACTATTAGCCAAACAACCGCATGCCGAGACCTTGGCGAAATTCGGTTATGAAAAGACTCCTCAAGTAGGAGTCTATCGTGATTCACATTGGTTATTAAACACGATACCCATTTTATCACTCAATGAACTGCCCAATGAACCTCATAATGCTTGGGTCAAATGTTTTGCCAGCCACCGTGCCGAGAAACGCAAAGCCTTTAATCTGCTACGACAATTGGATTGGCAAGTATTGACCACCGAATTAGAATGGTATTTGGCAGGGTTATGGCAACATTTTAACAAAGGAGATAATATGAGCGCCAATCTCGAATTAACCCCGGAACAAGTCACCGAAATCGGGAAATTTTGGGGACCCATTTATTTATCCAAATTATCGGTGGAAGAACGATTAGCCGGTTTATCCTCGGAGGAACGGCTAGTTGGCCTCAAACCAGAGGAGGTGCTGAGTTACTTCAAACCCGAAGCACTCTTGAAAGAATTGTCTTTGGAAGAGCTTGAAGCCTACCTCCAACAACTTAAGCGTAACCACTCTTCGTCAAAGACTCACTAGCCTCCAAAGTGAGTAGATTAGGTGAGAGAATTAGGACTGCCAGTCCTCTAAGGACTGGCAGTCCTAACTATCCATTCAGTCCTTCACTAGCCATGACGTTCCGTGTGATGACTATGAAAAGACCTCACTGTTTCGTCACAGCAGTTGGTGCAGGAAGGGAGCCAATATCGAAAGAAAAGAGAAAATACGAATTTCCAATGCCTCCGACTTGCAGCAATCCTATGTCCTTAAACAACCAATTGTCAAACGACACTACTCTCGGAATATTTAAATGACCATCCGCCGAATAACTCGCATAAAACGCCTCACAACTCTCCCCCGTTGATGTTTCCTCCTGTTGCACCACACCAACTTTTTCCCAAGTCGCCGGCACCTCACAAGGGGTTGCAAAGGCATACCAGTGTTCGCTGGCAGGATGTTGAGCGTAGGTGAGGGTGGGAGGGCAATCAACTATTTGAGGATTGAAGGGTTCCACCTTTTCAGGTTTTACACCAGTTGGATTCCAATTTTGAGGTGCGTCGCAAAGATTTGCGAATTCATACCAATTAGCAGTATTTGGACTTTCAGCGTAACCAGCTTGTGGACTCTTGCTACAATCTTTGTATTTGATGTTCTCTGGCTTGGTGTAAGAAGTCTTGGTCCAGTCTGCTGGTACATCACAAGGCGTGACAAACGAAAACCAGTTTTCACTGGTGGGATTCTGAGCATAAACGACCACATCAGCACATATCTTGTTAATCCAGCCGTCTGGCACATCGCAAGGCGTGGAAAAGAGATACCATTTCTGGCTGGTTTCACTGGGTTTGGCATAAGTGATTTGCGCTGGGCAATCAGCAGAGCCATCTGTGGGAGGGTTTGTAGGAGGAGAAGTGTTAGTAGTCGCAGTCTCCGTAGTTCCTGTTGTAGGAGTAGTAGTGTCGGTGCCGCTAGTGGCTGGGGTTTCAGTCGTAGTCGTGGGGGGAGACTGATTATCAGTAATAGCGTTCCCATTTACGGCGGTATCTATAGTTTCTGTGCCATCCACTCCTCCCGTCGATGCTGACTCGGTAGGCAAAGTCGGTGAAGTTTCCCAGCCTGGTGGCACTACACAAGGATTAGGGAATTCTTCCCATTTTTTGGTATCTGGGTCTTTGCCATACGTGATTTGAGCGGTACAAAGTCCATCACCTTGAGCCAATAATTGAAAAGGAGCAAATAAAATGGCAACCGATAGGGTAATGCCGATTACTCGACGGGGTTTAAACCAAGCATATTGAGTGAGTTGAATATTCATCATAATAAGTTACTCGTTGTAGATTGTTGAAATAAATGGCAATGATGTATGGCCAGCACAGGGATAACACCCCTTCGAGGGGTGTTATCCCTCAGGCTT
>DZAL01000055.1:0-24476 GCA_022729575.1 Thiomargarita sp. | reverse complement strand
CATGACCAGCACAGGGATAACACCCCTTCGAGGGGTGTTATCCCTCAGGCTTCATGACCAGCACAGGGATAACACCCCTTCGAGGGGTGTTATCCCTCAGGCTTCATCCATCTCATTGTTCCTGTGAGGGTGCGGTAGGCAGAGTCGGTGAAGTTTCCCAACCTTCAGGTGCTTCACAAGGATTAGGAAGTTGTTCCCATTGACCCGTCGCTGGATTTTTACCGTACATAATTTGAGCGGTACAAATCTCCTCTTGTGGTTTAACGGGTGTACTTTCCCAGCCCGCCGGCACCTCGCATGGTGTGGCAAATGTTTGCCATTGACCCGTCTCTGGATTTTTGGCATAGACAATCACATCAGCACATATTTGCCCTTCGGCTTCCGCCAGTGCGGGTAAAGGAATAAAGAAGATAGCAGCCGACAGCGTGAGGCTGAGGGATTTTAATAAAGCACTTCGTAACATGTTCATAATGGTTACTCGTGGTTGAAAAAAAGGAAGTAATGAAATTAGGGCGGCCACCGAGGACTGGCAGTCCTTTGAGGACTGCCAGTCCTGACCGTGAGTTCATCACTATTGGCTATTCTATATCGATGATGATAGAATCTTCACTGGAAATCAAACCATCTCCTGTATCTTTAGGTAATGAGAGTAAACGGTAGCCAAACCGTACTCCCAAAGTACCTGGCATAACAAATTTACCATGATATAGCGGTATTTCCTGGCTCGGTTGTAGAGTAACGTTAGGTATAAATGATACCAAACGTTCCCAATAACCATCCCATGATAGTGGAACACCTGTGCTATCTAACATGAAACTGACTATAACATCACTCTCTAATGTGAGGAGATAATCAGCCCAAACCACAATGTCAGCCTGTTGACCAACATGTTCAGGAGCGGCCTCGATTCGACCCTTGATATCCACTTCATCGGTTAACTTTAATAAGACCAACGACTTGTAATTTCCACCGTTGACAGAGATTCCACCAAAAATCTTGGTAGCAATATCAGTCTCGATCGGATCCTTCCAGATTCTTCCTCCCAAATATGGCAACAGTTTAAAGTCACGCACGTTGACCATAATTTGATGGATTCCCGTACCATTAGAACCATCATCTACTCTGAGCATGATGAGATAGGTCCCACCTTCATTGAAGGTATAAGAAAAGGATTTGTCGGTGATGATTGTCGGAGACATATAACAATTCTCGACCATTTCAGATTGGCTGGGATCACATTTGCTGATCAGCCAAGTATATCTAGTGATTGGCGTTACCGAATCCGTGTTACCATCGATTTGTCCCGCTGATAGAGAACCATCTAGGGAAATAGTCAACGGCACATCTCCTTGAGTCACTGGGGCACTAATGCACGCTTTGACCAGGTTGTTTTCGTCATTGCAAGAGTAGTAGTCAGAGACTGGCAGATAGGGCACTTGAATCGCGCAATTGGTATCTCCTGTAAGATCACTATTATCTTTCACATTGAGAGTCACCGTGTAACTGCCGGGGCGATTGAAGGTGATATTGTAAGTTTTCCCCACTGGAATTGAATCTACCTCTCCCTTGACATCGTCAACATTGGAAATAATCCACTGATAGTTTTCAATGTTGCCATCCTGATCATATGAACCGCTTCCATCCAGCAGCACATCCATTGGATTATCTGGATTATACAGCACTTTGCACACTGCCACTGGCGTGGTTTCGCTTCCCAAAGCCTTCTTGGCATTTAAACGACCTCCTGTCACCGTTTTGCCTTCTAGGGAGGGCAGTGGATCCACGGACATGAGAATTTTGTCCTTAACTTCCTGGTAACTGAAGTCTGGATGCTTGGACCATAGCAGTGCCGCCACACCAGCCACGAATGGGGTTGCCATAGAGGTGCCAGCAAAAGGTAAATAAAGGGGAAAGTCCTTGTCGATTTTGTAATCGGTAGGGACCGTACTGTAAATCTCCGTTCCTGGTGCGCCTAAGTCAACACTTACATTTCCATAATTGGAAAATTGAGCCAGTTCATCAGTTTCAGTGGTAGCCGTTACAGTGATGATGTTGTTCAAATTGTAGCTAGCTGGGTATTGTGGGTACTGCTCTATATTCTGATTACTTTGGCGATTGCCCGCCGCTGTGACAAACAGTACACCCAATTGCTCGGCCGCTTGGATAGCTTCACGGAGCGACTCCACTTCGTCATCGTCATCAATATGCCAACTGGCGTTGATAATCTTCGCACCCATCTTGAGAGCATATTCAATAGCCAAAATGGCATCCGACGTTTTGGCATCGGTGAAATTCGCAAAACCCAAATAGGAAATGGATTTAACTGCCATGATTTTGGCCGACCAATTGACCCCGGCGATGCCAATACCATTGTTACCACTAGCGCCAATAATGCCAGCAACGTGAGTACCATGGTAATAGTCGTCCTGGGGATCACCTGAGAAGTATGTTTTCCCATCACTGCCTTGTACCAACTTTGTCACGTTACATCCATACACATCGTCCAAGCAACCATTCTCATCATCATCAATCCCATTGCCAGGAATTTCCTTGGAGTTAACCCACATGCTGGCAGTCAAGTCTGGATGGGTATAATCAACCCCAGTGTCTAATACAGCCACTATCACACTGCTGCTATTTTGAACATCCCAGGCTGCTGGTGCCTCAATCTTGGCCAATCCCCACTGCTCTGGAAACTTTTCATCATTGGGGATGGCATCCAACGCAATAAAATAATTGGGTTCAATATACTCAATGCAAGGGTTTTGAGATACTTGCTCTCGCATCGGCTCACTACTAACGCCACCTTGTGTTTCCCATAATTGAGCACCAATTAACGGAAAAGTCTGTACGGCGGTTGCGCCGGCCTCAGCAGCATCAGTGCCTCCTTTACCACATTCCGCCTCGTTCTTGAATTTAACAATAAATTGTCCTTCTACCGCATTAGCAGCCTGCGCTTCCATCACCGCCGTCATTCCCAAACCGACGAGGAGCATTGCTTCGGTAAGTCGTTTGAGTTTCATAAAATTACCTCATTGTTAAGTATAGTTGTTGAATAATTGTAACCTACGCCCAACCACCCCCAACCCCTCCTTGGTAAGGAGGGGAGTTTAGGAGGGGCTGGACTACCTCCCCTCCTTCTCCTTACCAAGGAGGGGCTGGACTACCTACCCTCCTTACCAAGGAGAGGCTGGACTACCTCCCCTCCTTACCAAGGAGGGGCTGGGGGTGGTTGAATAATTATAAACCACTCTGTCAGACTGGTCAGATTTTAACGCAACGGTGGTGCGTAAATCTGTCCACCATCAGTCCATAATTTATTCGGGCCACGAGGAATTTCAACGCCATTGGGGCCTAAATAACGGTCATACAATTCGCCATAATTTCCTACCGCTCGAATCGTTTGCGCAATCGCGCCCGGTTCTAAACTAAGGGCGGTTTGACCAAAATCACCTTCCACGCCTAATAAACGTTTCACTTGCGGATCCGCACTGGTCATCATCGTATCGATATTAGCCTGGGTGATGCCCAATTCTTCAGCATTGATGAGTCCCCACATCACGGTGCGAACAATATCCGTCCATAATTCATCTCCTTTTGGTACCACCGGGGTCAAGGGTTCCTTGGAAATCGTCACGTCCAAGACGGTATGGGCATTAGGATTAGATAAACTCACCCGGCGCGTGGCTAACCCTGACTTATCGGTGGTGATAACTTTACACGCACCACTTTCATACCGAGTAAAAGCCTCGTCCGTTTCTGGCACTTTGACAATGATAGGTTGGAGATTCAGTTTTCGACAAATGTCCACCAAATTCATCTCGGTGGTGGTGGCCGGTGCCACACAAATTGACTCGGCACAAACTTGTTGCAAACTGGTAATACCACTGTCTTTGCCCACCATGAATCCTTGCCCGTCATAAAACATAATCCAAGTAAAATTGCCCCATTTAGCTTCTCGTAGGGAAGTCCAAGTGGTATTCCGTGATAGAATATCCACCTCGTCATTGACTAAGACCTTTTCACGGTCAGGAGTAGCCACCGAAACAAACGTTATGGCTGCCGTCGGGGAGTTCAGTACCGCGGCGGCCACCGCTTTACATAAGTCCGTGTCAAATCCACAATTGCGGCCATTGGGGCAGAGAAAGCCAAATCCTGGCAAGTCGGTGCGTCCACCACAAGTTAAACTACCGCGGTCTCGCACTCGTTTGAGGATTCTACTGGCCACCGCGTTTTGGTAATTAGTGACATCAAAACTGATGTCAAAGGGGCCGGTCTTGGTCTGCATACATACTTCATAAGTAGCGATGACGGCCCCATTGGAAAAAATTTCTACCCAGGGTAAATGTAGTTGACCGGTGTCGAAGTTGAAAACGGTATTAGAGGAAGTCGAGCCTGGAAAACTACATGAACTACTACTGGTTTGTGCGGTTGCTGACAGCGTGTAGGCTAGGCTTATACTGGTGACTAACGTCAGAATTTTCTTCATCATTGTAATATCCTCCTAGTGGGTTGGAATAAACGGTAGTGATGCCATAGGTAGTGGTCAAGGTCTCAAACCTGACAGGTCTGTTAGACCTGTCAGGTTTAAACCACTTTAGGGCATGACTACCAAATAAGTACCGAAGCAGAAATTCGGCGGTATTTTCCCTCACCCCCCGACCCCTCTCCCAGAGGGCGAGGGGCGAAATTAAACACTGGTGCCGCCGTACTCCCCTCGCCCTCTGGGAGAGGGGTCGGGGGTGAGGGGAAAATACCAGAAAATTTCTGCTTCAGTACTTAAACCGTTGTTTTAAATTCGGGGACAGATTAGCTTTCCTAAGCCTGGAAGGCTTAGGAAAGCAGTTCAAATTTAATTTAAGGTTGAGTAGGTTCAACAGTTTCTGGTATCTGGCTTAGAAAAAATAAGTAAGGCGTAAACAGGGGCGAAGAGAGTAATTCCAATTCCGCGCCTTGATAGGCCGGTTGTGTGTCAGCGTTATTAAGAAAAATAAACGGAATGTGCAGTTTTCCACCCGCGGGCGAATAAGTCACCTTGTAACTGGAACAATCCGTTACCTCTTGCTGAGGTAGGGTGGCCGAGGTTATCCAACCTTCAGGGACTTCACAAACGGTGGCGAAAGCATACCAGTTAGTTTTTCCCGGCGGTTGGGCATAAGTAACGACCGGTGGACAATCAAGGTTGTCACCGGGCATCAACTTCGCTGGTTTATCCAGCAGGATTTCCCAGCCTTCTGGTACATCACAAGGCGTGGAAAAACGATAGGCATTAGTGGTCTTGGGGTTTTGGGCATAGACCACCATGTCTGAACAAATAGGACCAATATCGGCTGGTGGTTCCTCCTGGTTTTCAGGCTTGAGTAGTGATATTTGCCATTGGGCGGCTATATCACAAGGTGTGGCAAACGGATACCAGGTTTTCGTTTTGGGACTTTGCCCATAAACAATAACCTCCGCACACACATTTTCAGTTTGTGAACTCTTCCAACCGTTGGGAACCTCGCAGGGTTTGGAAAAGATATACCACTTTTGAGAGGTGGGATGTTGGGCGTAAGTTATCCCTGCTTCACAATCATCAGTAGTAGCGGTGGTACTTTCAGGTTGTATCACTGAAGTTTCAGTCTCCTCTGGTTTGGTGAATGATTGTTTCCAACCTTCAGGCACCGCGCAAGGCGTTGCAAAGGTTTGCCATTCTCCAGTTTGCGGATTTTGGCCATAGGTGATGACCTCCGAACAGACTGACTCCTCTGACTGGGCTTGTACCGGGTAAGTGACCCACAAAGTGGAAAGGAAGATAAATTTAACTAATTTTTGGCTCATCTGGTTACTCGTTTATCGGTAGGGTGCGTCCTACGCACCCTACTTGAGGTTATTGGTTTATCATAATATCAATCGGGTTGTTACTATTTACCAAAGTCCCATCTGGGAGACGATACCCCAAATACACCAGGAGATGTCCTGGTAGGACAAATTGACCTTTATACATGGACACCAAATGAGGATAGGTTAAGGGAATTTGGGGTTTGAAGGCGACCAAATTAGCAGGATTGCCATCCCACACTAAGGGCGCACCCGCACTGTCTAACATAAACCAAGTACCAGTTTCCGGGGTAGGATACTGAGGATACAAAGCATAAACCACAATATCCACCAATTGACTAACGTGTGTCGGCACCGGTTTGATTTCGCCAATAATGTCCACTTCATCCGTGAGTTGTTGTTTTACATCGGTTTGGTAGCTTCCTTGATTGACTGAAATACCGCCAGCGAAACTTCTTCCTAGCGTGGGAAGAACCTTGACGGTTCGCTTCTCCCCGGAGATGATTTTTTCACAAGCAGTGAGCGTTGGCGTAACTTTGTAAGTACCTTCGGCATCAAACATTTCCAAAAACTTACATTCTTCTTTGGCTTCACCAGTAGGAATACAATTACCAAAATTATCCATCTTGCATATCGTCCAAGTACAAGTTGTCGTCGAACCTTCGCTTTCACAAGAAGTAGCCTCAGCTTCGGAGACACCAAAGTCAGCTCCAAAGACATCAAAGTTAGCAGTGAGTGGTGCAGAGCCTATGACATCAGCGGCAATTGGTTCCTCCACCGGTGGCACCTTGACACTACATTTCGCCTCCCCCGTGAGATTATCATTATCAGTCACCGTGAGGGTAGCTTCGTAGATGCCAGGCGTTGAAAAATCAATCACCATCGTCTGTCCTGACGCTGGGGCCGTATCGGCTTGATTAGAAACGGTCCAACGATAACTGATTAGGTATCCTCCCTCATTAGTATCACGAGAAGCCGAGCCATCAAAAGTCACTTGCATATCCTTGGCCGTAGCCGTGCAAGAGGCGACCGGCAGTCCTGTTGATGTTGCGGTGAGTGCTTGATAAGCATTTAATCTACCTCCAGTGACCATTTTTCCAGTCAATGCCGGTACTAACTCCACCGTAGCCAAAATTCGGTCTTTCACTTGCTGATAGGTGAAAGTCGGATTGGCTGCCCATATTAAAGCGGCTACCCCGGTGACATAAGGGGTGGCCATCGAAGTCCCTTGTTGAGGACCATAAGTGTTGTTGGGCAGTGTACTATAAATTTCTACCCCCGGTGCCGCCAAGTCAACACTGATTGCTCCATAATTGGACCCCATCGTACCATCCTCAGAAAACAGTGCCAATCCATCATTAGCATTGGTAGCCGCTACCGAGATAATATTGTCCGAATCATAACTGGCCGGGTAATGTGGGAACTTATCAATATCTTTGGATTGATTTCCCGCCGCCGCGATAAATAGTATTCCGTTATCTTTAGCCACTTGAATAACTTCTTTGAGTGCTTGTCCGCCCCCCCCTCCCCAACTGTTGCTAATAATTTTCGCTTTCATGTTGATAGCGTATTCGATGGCAGAAATAGCTTTGGCCGTATCTCCATAACCGTTGCTTCCCATGAATTTTAACGCCATGAGTTTGGCTGACCAATTGACTCCGACCACACCAGTAGCATTATTGCCGACTGCGGCTATAATACCGGCACAATGAGTCCCATGAAAGAAATCATCGAAGGGGTCATTATCAATGTTGGCAAAGTCATATCCATAGACATCATCAACGTAACCATTTCCGTCGTCGTCTAGCCCATTGCCTGGAATCTCGCCTGGATTTTGCCACATATTTACCACCAAATCGGGATGAGTGTAATCGATACCACTGTCAATCACGGCAATCAGGATGTCACTGCCAGTGATACGGTCCCAACTAGGCTCTATCCCAATTTTCTGTAACCCCCAAAGTTTCGGAAACTCAGGGTCATTGGGGATATTGTCGGCCTTGAGAATATAGTTAGGCTCTATATATTCAACGGCTTCGGTATCGATAAGCACTTCCCCGGTCAATAGTAGTGCATTAAGATAAGGAAAGCTAGTCATAGCCTCTTTCACAGGCATTACCGCGTCGGCACCAGATTTGAATTTGATGATATACTGATTTTCCACGGTATCAAACTCAGAAGTGTCGGCTCTAAAGCCTATTTCATCTACTCGTTTTATATCAGCCTGTATTTTTAAGCTGGTAGCTAAAAATAGGCTGGTAAGCAAAAATCTCGTGATGGTTAGTTTCATTTGAGTGACCTCTGTAATTTGGAGTCCAAGACATGTCTTGGACTCCTTAGTGGATAGTATTACTGCTTAATCGTAACGTCCATAAACTCTCCATTCTTGATTAACGTTCCATTTTGCAAACGATAACCAAAATAGATATGTAACACTCCTGCGGCCAAAAATTCACCTTTATACATGGGTACCGGGTAGCTGTCGGTCAAGCGCACTTTTCGCCGAAAGGCCGCCAAAGTCGCCGGTTTCTGGTCCCAGAGTAACGGTATTCCCGCGGTGTTCAACATAAACCATAACGTCTGGTTTTCCATCGGAAATTCCGCAAATACCACCAAATCCGCGACCTCCCCAACATGACCCGGTTCCACTTTGATTTGTCCCATCACATCCACTGGGTTAGTCAGATTCACTTCAATTTTCTTCTCGTAGGCGATCCCATCCAAAGCCACGCCAGCCGCAAAGGTGGCGGTGGTCGCCACTGGATCACCATTGGGATCCGTGCCTACCCCATTACCCAACTCTGGCAATCCTGGAATGGTCACCGTCCATTCATTTTCCCCAGACAGTTTGTCATTATCGGTGACAATCAGTTTAATGGTGTAAGTGCCAGGGCCTGGAAGGTCAAACACGGTTTTGACGGTAATAAACGCATCCACGCCACTCTCACCACCACTGGGCATGGGAGCAAAATCGGCACCACTGGCGGGACTAGAAATTATCCAAGTACGATTAACAATTTGCCCATCCTTGTCAGAAGAAGGTGTACTATCCACCGTCAATTTGAGTCCTTCTTGAGTGAGGTCGAATTTAGCCACGGGCGGTACTTTATCACCTTCTTTGGGAACATCTAAAATCAACGCACTGTAGGCATTAAGTCGTCCCCCAGCCACCATTTTATCGGCTAACGAGTCCAGTTTATCGACCGATAACAATAAGCGTTTTTTGACCTCCGTCCAACCAAGCGTGGGAGATTGACTCCACAATAAAGCTGCTACCCCGGCTACATAGGGAGTGGCCATCGAAGTGCCACTATAGGCAGCATATTGGCCCGTAGTCGTAGTGCTGTCGCCGGGCGTGGTGCTATAGATGTCAACCCCAGGGGCGGCTAAATCCACACTGGTTTTGCCATAGCCCGAAAAAGAAGCCAGTTGGTCATTCCGGTCAGTGGCGGCCACGGCAATGATGTTTTCTAAATCATAGCTGGAAGGATAATTTTTAGGGCCTTGGTCATTGTCTCCCGCATGGTTACCGGCCGCGGCGATAAACAAGTGCCCACTGTCTCCTGCTGCTTTAATCGCCTCCGCCAGGGCCTGAGAATTACAACTGGTACAACCCCAACTGTTGCTACTGATTTTGGCTCCCATCTGTCGAGCATATTCAATCGCCGTGACGGCATCCGCTACATCACCGCCCCCTTCGGCATCTAAAAATTTCAGTGCCATGATTTTGGCTTTCCAATAGACCCCAGCCACACCTTTTTTATTGTTGCCTTTGGCGGCAATAATGCCCGCACAATGCGTCCCATGATGATTATCGTCCATCGGGTCGCCATCTTTGTTGGCAAAATCGTAGCCATTGACATCATCGACATAGCCATTTTGGTCGTCATCCACCTTATTCCCCGCTACCTCCTTGGCATTGACCCAGAGCGCGTCCTTGAGGTCTTCATGTTGATAGTCAATACCCGTATCGATGACGGCGACCACTATGTCATTACCCGTGGTACCAATGCGGTCCCAGGCTTCAGCCGCATCAATATCGGCATCGGCTTTACCTCCCGATTGCCCGGTATTATTCATCCCCCATTGATTGCCCAGGTCACGGTCATTGGGGAGAGCCTGAGTAAACAGCTTATAATTTGGTTCGACATATTCGAACGGGGCTTCCTCTATATTGGGATAACTGTGTTGTAATTGCTGTATGGCATCGGCACCACTGATAGTGGCGGGCAATTCCCACAATTCCGCGCCAATGCTGGAAAATTTGCGGTTACGCTTCGCCCCTAATTCTGCTTGGAGTGCCGCAATTTGTTCGAGAATTTCGGCACGTTGTGCCGCTTGTGCCGCTAACGCCTCTTGAGAATCCACCGCACCTGACGGTTTGGGTTGTCGTAATTTGACGATGATTTGATTGGGTACGACTTGAGCTTCAAGTAAGCCCACCCCATCGCTGTGATATTCAGCGTGGAGCGGGGAAAATAGACCCAGAGCTAGCAGTATCGCTAGTTTGAGGGAATGAGCGCGAGGGGTAAAATAAGTGTTCATATTAAGAGTCTCCTCTTGCCAAACTCTGGAGTACAAATCTTCAGATTTGTACGGGTTTGTACAAATCTGAAGATTTGTACTCCAGGGCTTGGCGTATTTGGGTTGGTTGAGATTTATTCGAGAACAATTATATCAATCGGTACGCCTCCTTCGCCGGCACTGCTCACTAAGGTACCATCGGCCAAACGGTAGCCAAGGTAAACTTTGACCGTGCCGGGGTAGTAAAATACGTTTTTGTATATGGGCACCGGCTGTATAGCTTCCAAAGTCACACCATTCTTAAAGGGAATCAAGTGGGAGAGGTCTTCATCCCAGGCTTCTAGTATTGGGAAGGTCGCATCGGTTTCTCCTAACATGAAGTGAATAATACCCTCTATGCCTGGCACGGTGACATCGGCAAACACCACTATATCTGCTAATTGGCCGACATGCTCTGATTTCACAGTAATTTCACCGCTAACATCGACCTTGTCAGTCAATAATTTTAGACTGGCTTGGGCCGCATATTCATTGTTATTCACCGAGATTCCGCCTGCCACACTTTCCGATAACTTGGGTAGAGTGAAAGAGATTGAGCGCATGATACTACCGGTGAGACCATCATTATCAGTCACGGTCAGTTTAATTTGGTAGGTGCCTGGTTTGATAAAGCAGACGGTCATAATTGCTCCCGGCGCGGCTAACGAGGATAACTCTTCGCTAACTTGAGCTGTTTGGATGTCTAGGCTATCCGGGTTAGCAGGGACTTCTTCGCCAGAAGTTAGTTTGTTCTCAAACACCATGCTGTAACTGACAATGCTACCATCTGGGTCCGTCGATTTGCTACCGTCTAAGGTAAGACAAAGTCCAAACCAGGGGATAACATCTAAAACTGCGGCCGGAGCTTGTTTGCCACCACCACCGCCACCACCGCCACCGGTAGCACATTTCAAAGCATTATAGGCATTGAGTCGACCTCCAGAGACCATGAGGTTACTGAATGCCGGAATTTTATCGACACCACTAAGGAGACATTGTTTAATCTCTTTGAAGGTGAGCGACGATTTGGCTGACCAAAGCAGGCCAGCTACCCCGGAAACATGCGGAGTAGCCATCGAGGTGCCGCTGTAGCTGCCATATTTATTGCCAGGAAGAGTGCTGTAGATGTCAACCCCGGGCGCCGCTAAATCTACTGACTTCAGCCCATAGCCGGAAAAACTGGCGAGATTGTCGGTATGGTCTGAAGCAGCGACGGCCACGATATTGTCGAGGTCATAACTAGACGGGTAACTGATTTGGCTACCATCATTGTCTTTACCATGATTGCCGGCCGCGGCTACAAACAAATGACCAGAATTGCCCGCCACTTTAATCGCATCAGACAAGGCTTGGGAGAAACAATTGGTACATCCCCAACTGTTGCTGCTAAGTTTTGCCCCCATTTTGACCGCATATTGGAGCGCGGCAATGGCACCGGACATGGAACCGCCACCAGTGGCACTGAGAAATTTCAGTGCCATGATTTTTGCTTGCCAATTGACTCCTGCTACCCCATTGCCATTATTCCCTCGCCCGGCAATAGTGCCGGCACAGTGAGTCCCGTGAGACTGGTCATCCTTGGGGTCGCCGGTGTTGCTGACAAAGTTATAACCATAGACATCATCCACGTAACCATTGCGGTCATCATCCTTGCCATTCCCCGCAATTTCTTTGGTATTGACCCACATATTCTCCTTGAGGTCTGGATGAGTGTAATCTACCCCCGTGTCAATCACCGCAATGATAGTATTTCCGCCAGTGGCTAAGTCCCAAGCCTCTGGCGCATCAATATCGGCATCGGTTTTACCGCCAGTCTGGCCAGTATTGTGCATCCCCCAGAGCTTCGAAAAACTGGAGTCATTGGGTAAAGCGGCCGCGCTAACCAGATAATCCGGCTCGATATATTCAAGGCGCGGGTCATTTTTATACACCGCAGCCGCAGTGAGGCTATCCATGCCGTTAATTTGCCAAACCTCGGCCCCAATAAAGGAGAAATTATCGATGACCGCCGATACTTGAAGCTCCCCTTGTAAAGCAGTAATATCAGCCGCTTGAATTTGGGACTTTAGTTTAACAATGACCTGATTGGGCACTGCTTCACCATTGGGTATCCAGGTATTTTCTCCTAAATATTCTGAATGAGCATAAGGTGGGCTACCTAATAGCAAACTTCCTATTAGGAATAGATGACAATAGCGATACTCTCTATACGTAGAGTAGCGAGTAAAGGGTAGAAAGGGAATTTTCATAGAAGATGTTTCCTCGTAATTAAAAGTTAATTAAATGCAGTTTTACACTGCTAATGAATTTGCCACTGTAAATGTACTACAGTATAAAGTATATATCCCCCCCCCGCGTAGTCAAGATTATTTTGAAAATATTTTTATTATTTTTATTTTCCAATTAATTTCATAGAGTTAAATGTCGTTACCAAATTTAATTTTATAATTAGTATATAAATAAAGTTTTTATATGATTTTGTTTAAAGGCAAATCGAGGGAGAATGGAAGGGGAGAATCATTCGATTTCACGAAAGGAGGATTTAGATTTGAAGAGATTTGACAACTTTAAAAAAGTTGTCAAATCTTAAACCCCGTCTAATCTACGAAAATGAAAATTGAGAATTTTAGTAGTGAGGTACCAGGTAGTGATAAAGCTCGTAGGTCTCAAGGACCTGCGAGGTTTGACACGGCTATTATCACTACCTGGTGACTCACCACCTGCAACTGGGATTTAACACACCAGTGATGGATCTTGACTGGGTGGTACCACCTTAGAGCCGGTTTAAAATCTTAAAAGAAGAGTTTGACAAGATTTTTAAAAGAGGTTAAACTAGGGGTTGGCTTGAAATACCGCCAGCTATTCCCGCTCATCCTTCATCACATGCTTTTAGTATTGATATTGATATTGCTTAACTTAATGGCATTGCCGCTGGAGTGGGGGTAGTGCCATTAACATTAAGTTAAACTAAGGTTACGGCGTTGGGGTAAATATTTTCAGATTTGGAAATGCCGTCTCACTTTGACCAGTTTCGTCCAAAGCTGAAGGTTTGAACTCCAATGCGGCTTAACTTAATGGTATTACCGCTGTGGGGAGGGAAACCAAATAACTTGAACCTCGTTTATTAAAATTACTAAAACTTAATTGCAATAAGGAACTTAATCATGTCAACACGTATGTCTAAACCCGATGCTCTGAATTTACTGGCTACCGAATCTCGCGCTAAGATTGACCGTTGGCTGGCAAAATATCCGCCAGACCAGAAGCAATCGGCGGTGATGGCGGCTTTAATGATTGCTCAAGAAGCCAATGGCGGTTGGCTGACTACAGAATTGATGGATGCCGTCGCAAATTATTTGGAGATGCCGGCGATTGCAGTGTATGAAGTGGCTACTTTCTATTCCATGTATGAGCTAACACCGGTGGGCCAGCATAAACTCTGCGTTTGCACGAACATTTCTTGTATGCTCAATGGTTCCGAGGACCTGGTGGCTCATTTACAGAATAAGTTAGGCATTGAGTTGGGTCAAACTACGTCTGATAAGCAATTTACGCTCAAATCGGTGGAGTGTTTGGGGGCTTGTGGAAATGCGCCGGTAATGCAAATTGGTTCAACGTATCATGAGAATCTTACGTCGGCTAAAATAGATGATATTTTAGCGGGGTTGAAATAATGACTCACTTTACACATAACCACCCTCGGCTCCTCCTTAGTAAAGGAGTGTCCATTTCTACTCCTTTGCGGGCATATAAGTACTGAAGCAGAAATTCGGCGGTATTTTCCCTCGCCCAAAGGGCGAAAGAACATACGAGAAAATTTCTGCTTCAGTACTTACCTCTCCTTACTAAGGGGAGGTAGGGGGTTGAGTTAAAAGTGCGTAAAATGAGATAATGACTTGAATATTGAGAAGAGGAGCACCTGGTCAAGGTGTTCATGTCTCAACTCAGATTGACTATTATGAAATTGGTCAAATTTTTTCTTTATAGTAATATTCCTATTTGCTGGTATAGTAACATTCCCTGGTATTTGTACCATGGTTAGTTGATTTCAAGAAGATTGTGGATAAACTCAAGCGCGCACCGGTGACAGTCGAATCACAGGAGTCCAAAACCGGTTTTGGACCCTCTGAGGGTTTAGGTACAAAACGTGTTTGAGATTCCCAAGGTACAAGCAAAAAGGAATATTACTATTAATTTGAATAGATTTGGAATGTTTATTGCAAAGGAAGTCTATAATTCTTTGAATTTACAACAACTAATATCGATGCGTAACTTCTATTTTCTTGAAATAATCGTGGTTGGATGTCTTCTACTATTAATCATCATGGTGAGAACCTGGTATTATCGGCGCAAACACAATCCGCTCGTGATTACGCAACCTCCTTTTTCCTACCAAACTCAGCGGAGGGGGTGGGCGCGTTGGTGGTTTAACCGAAATAAATTCACGCCAGAATTACCCGACGTGAGACGCTATGGTGGGGGTCAACGCCTGGCTTCGGTGGTGTTGGCTACTGAATATCCAGAGGAAGATGAGCCTAACCCTGACCCCTTTGGTAGTCAGTTGCCTTATACTTCTCGTCAAAGGTTGTGGTCAACGTCAGAACAAAGTTTATTCATGGCTTTGGAGCAGGCTATTTCGCCACAACCTTATCGTATCTTAAGCAAAGTGCATCTGGCATCCGTGTTGCAAATTTTACCCAATCTGGAATCTCTACCCCATCACATTGCATTAGAGCGAGTAACCAGAAGATATTTAGATTTCGTGATTTGCCAGACCAACACGTCAGAAATTGTTGGAGTGGTGTTAATTGAGCCACCGATTTCGGTTAACACCAGTCAACAGAAGATGTCTCAAGGTTTTATCGACTCCGCATTGGCGGCGGCTAAAATTCCGTTGATACGACTTCCGTTAAGAGATAATTATCCCATTGAAATTTTGCGTACACTACTCAATCATAACCTCTTAATGCGCTTACCTACAATTCAAACCATGCCGGTTTCTCCTCAATCATTTTGTCCCCAATGTGGGGCCGGGTTAAAAAAAGCCACCATTACTAAGGGTCAACAGGCAGGAAAATCAGTATGGGCGTGTAGTCGTTATCCCAAATGTAAAACGGTGATGCCGGTCGCCAAAGCACTTAATCACCTCTCTCAATAGTGCGAAATGAAAAAAATCACACCGACCTCTACGTTTTTCAGTAGTTTAAACCAATAGAGGTGTTAAGAAAAGTCTACCGCCACTGGAACTGATAGTCAAGACTAACCAGCGTCTTGGTCTTTGAACCAGAATTCATGGATGGCACCGTCATCAGCAACCAGTCTAACGAGGTAAAGTTTTTTCATCTTGTTCCCTCGCTCGGGGGTCATCCTTATACACCAGTGGTTTCAGTACCGAAATCATTGAGGTATGCCAGTTCTTTTCAACACCTGAAGGAGCCAGACGGCCTCTCGTACTCGTCGGAGTCCTTTCCAAATGGCTGGAGGACCAGGCGGACCATCAAGGGAACGATTTAAATAACCGCCGAGTCGCGCTACCAGATTGAGCATCTCTCCCAAGGAGGGTGGCGACGCGGGAACGGGAAGGTCATGAAGAAGATAAGTGGCTGGCCATTCTTCACGAGCAAAGACGATTTCGCAACTTTGATGAGGCTCTTCGCGGCCTAAGTGAGTAGCAAACAGGATTCGCCAGGCAATAATGAGATACAGTGCCACACCGGGGTCACGGCGGTCGGCGGTTTCTAATGGTAATGGTGCCACCCGGCACCCACTTTTGAGGACCTTGAAACACACCTCAATTTCCCACCGACCACTATACCATTCCAAGATTGGCACTGCGGTTGCCAGGTTGGTCACCGGCAAGGAGGTTAATAGCATCCAATCGATGGGACGCTGACCGAGGGGTGGATTCTCCTCCCTGGCGAGAACCGCGCACACCTCGAGGTCGCCCCAACGAACACCAGTTCGCGCTGGCGCTTTCAGTGTCGCACGAGTCGTTCGTACCTGTAACATAGCGATTCGTGCCGCCGGTTCGCCGTTGGCCGGTAAGGTTACGGCAACCTTACCCAGGAGAGGTTGACGGTCAAGTTTTGCCCGGAGTTGGCGGGAACTTTCCGAGGAGGCTAAACGTCGGTCTGGGGCCGCGCGGATAATCCATTCCGCACGCAGCCGGGGAGAATGTTCCAAAGTTTCTGCCAACTACTCACAAATGTCTCCTTCCGCATCGGCCAGGTTGACTATGAGAGTCTCGGTCGCGAAACTGCTCACTTCACCAGCCAGTTGATAACCAGCGCTCCACCGGCGACTCTCCTTTTCGTCAATCCCTTTCAACCGACGTTCCTCACGAGGACTGGTTTCCAATCGTTGCCAGAGCTCGCCACCTAACACTCCTAAACGGACCCATTGAGGAGTCACGGCCAGGGTCGGAGGCAGGAAAACTGGTTCCGACTTTTGCTCACTCAGGGTACCCAGTTCTTTGGCGACCGGGGTGTGAGTAGATTTGAGAGAAGTGGTATCTTGGATCAACAGTACCACTGGGTGTTCTCGGCACCGCTCCAAAGTAGCTCCTCGATGACTGGCCAAAACGGTAGTCCCTACCAACTAATGGAGGTATTAAAATCCAGGTGCTAACTTTCCTAAACCTTACCAGTTTTAGGTTTCTTAAACCTCACAGGTTTGGGAAACCTCGGCGATTCTAAGTTTCCTAAACCTCAAAGGTTGATGAAGCCAACCAAAAATGGGCCAAACACGCGCCGTTGTTAATCTTGACTACCGCCAAGGGTAACTTTGAGCATAATAATCAGCCCAACCGGTGGGCGCAATACGATTGCGGGGCGGCGGCGGAAAATATTTGCTTACAAGCCACCGCGTTAGGTTTGGTCGCTCATCAAATGGGTGGCTTTAAACTAGCGAAAACCCATGAATTAATGGGCTTGCCAATAGAAATAACGTGTTTATCAGTGATGGCCATTGGTTATCAAGCCTCACCGGAAATTTTGGAGGACAGTTTTAAAACTCGTGAATTAGAAGAGCGAAGCCGAAAGCCATTGACTGAGAGTTTTTATGAAGGATCGTGGGGAGTATCTTTCCTGATTTAACCAATTTGAGAAAGTGGCTAATCATGCACCAGGTAATGATAACAGCAACCATCACTCATTAAACCTGATAGAGCCCAAAGACCTGTCAGGTTTGACCAGGACCTAACTATCACTACTTGGCGCCTCAAACCGGTTTTTAAAACACGCTCTTAGACGTCCAGACTTCTACAAGAGTACTGGGTTGTATAGCAACAATGCCATTAAGTTAAGGAATTTGTTGGAGGCACGAGGGTCAGGACTGGCAGTCCTCGAAGGACTGCCAGTCCTTGAAAGTTCCTTAACTTAATGGCAATGATTGTATAGCAAGGGGAAAAAAGGGAGAGGTGGAATTAGGAGATTCTGTTGTGTGCCTTAAGAAGTAACCCAAATTAATTGGTTACGAAAGATAGTTAGAAATGGGGTGTAATTCCCCCGCCACTGATGAGATGTGGTGTACTTACCTTAGACACTCAAGTTTATCGTTGCCCACCAAATTCCAACGATAGGGGTCTAAATGGTGGGCCAACAAAAGGACGTTTGCCCACCCTACAGGGCTTAATTTATACTGTTATAGTAAAATCCCTTTGAACCTGTACTATTCCCTCTGGAGTGCAATAAGAATTATTGCGCCGCTACGCGCCGCCAGGCGCAATAATTCTTATTGCACTCCAGATGGTACGTACAATTTTATATGAATTTTACTATATATTACGTTTCTATACCACTGGCAATTTGGGAAAGCAGACTAAGGTGAGATTTTAGAAAAGAATGGCAAGGATTGTTAATTAGAAAGGATAAGACACTTCGTAGTTATTAAGATTTGCTACTGTTCAATTTACCATTCCCTACCTACTCAAGGTCCGCGCTCGCATCCCCATCGGCGGCGGTTCTTCTGGGTCAATCCGAACATCCCATAAAGTAGGTCCTTTACCACTATACATGGCTTGATAGTCAATGGTTTCGAAATCTTCGGGGATCTGAATCACGTAGGCAGTAGCACCCATCGCTTTAGCCATCATGGCAAAATCCGTGGGTGGCAGTTCAAAACCGATGATTTCGGCGTCCGTTAATTGCTGTCCATATTTAACCATTCCCAGTGCCTGGTCATTTAAGATAACGAAAATCACCGATAACCGTTCGGCCACTGCTACCGTAAGTTCTTGCCCGCTCATCAAAAAGCTACCATCTCCCGTAATACAGACCACGGGGACACCCGGTGCGGCTAAGGCGGTGCCCACCGCGGCCCCGATGGCCCAACCCATGCTTCCTAAACCCATAGCTAACCGATAACAGCCTTCCGGTTGATGAAATAGATAATGAGTGGTCCACGCAAAACTGTTACCGGTATCGGCGAAAAAACGAGTCTCTGGTGGCAAACGCAGAGTTAATTCGCACATCAACCGTTGAGGTTTGATGAGTGCGGAGGAAGGACTTGAACCTCGTCGGTATTTTTTCGGATCATCGATTTCGATATGACGCGGGGCACATTGTTGTCCCTGCATTCGTTGTTCCTCAAACATTGACGGGGTTGGCGTAGTTTCTACCGGGGGCGCCACCTTGGGGAGGTTACCGGTTTCTATGAGGTTCTTCAGACGATGGTACAGAATTTCAAAGACGGTGGTTAGTTTGCCACAGACATCCAATCGGGCCATATAGGAACGGGCAAAATATCTAGGCGAATGGTGAATGTGAATCAGTTTATCGTTCATTAAGACCGGATCCCAACCATCGGTTGACCATTCTCCTAAACCGGTACCAATGGCCAATATCAAGCCCACGGAGTCTCCTGCGAGCGCTTGGCGAGCACTGTTATGACCTGCAAAGCCAAAAACGCCGTAATGCAACGGATGATACTGGTTAAGCCAGGATTTGCCTTCTGGCGTAGTAATCATCGCGGCGTTGATTAATTCCGCGAATTTTACAATATCGCCAATCGCACTGCCACTATCTCTGCCTACCAACAACACGATTTGTTGGTGCTGAGTTAGTGCATTAACCACTTCCTGATAAAGACGGTTTAGGGCAACCTCATCTATCATTGAAGGTTCAGCTAAAAACTGCTTCAAATTGGCAAATTGGATTTGCCCCCCCCCGGTGGGAGATTTAAACACATCAATCGGCACGCTTAAATAGGCAGGTCCTTGTGGATGTTGCAACGCCGCTAAAATAGCGTCCACCAATTTGTTTTCAAATTGGTTAGGATGGGTGATGATACTATTATAATGAGTACATTGTCCAAACATGCCATGCGTATCAAGGGCATCCGGTGAAGATTCTTGAAAAGAACCTCTACCGAAATCGGATAAGGCGGTTTGAGCGGTGATGACCAGTAAGGGGATGTGATTGGCGTAAGCCGAAGCGACTCCAGTGATTAAGTTGGTGGTGCCAGGGCCTGTGGTGGCGCAACAGACTCCTATTTTGCCACTTTCGCGGGCATAACCGTCCGCCATAAAAGCGGCGCCAGACTCGTGTCGGGCCACGACAGCTCGTGGCCATTCGGGTCCTTGTCGTTCACTCCGGGCCAGCGCATCGTACAAGGGCGCAATGGCTCCTCATGGAATACCAAAGACGTATTTTATCTCCATAAATCTAAGATATTTTATGAGTAAATCAGCTAAAGTCGTCATAGTTTAGTTTCTTCTTGGTTGATAAACTAAGTTTGCCTTCCGAAACTTAGTTTCAGATTCCAGTAAATTTCAGGTCCCGACCGATACTATCGCTAAAGGCAGCGATAGTATCTGTTGGAGGTTATCAGATAGTACAATTAGATGGGAATCTTACTATAACGGCCATTCAGAGAAGACCATACTACACTTTGGGCCGCCTGTGCCAACCGTTCCGAAATCCAAGTATTGAGGATTTTCTTTTCCAGAGTAGCTGCGAGGGTAATTTCACTATATAACTCTGGGGTCAAATTTAGCATCAATTCACCAGAATATAATTGTTCAGGTTCTTCTCCCAGTTCTGCACAAAATTCCAGATAATCTTCCACTGAATCTTTAAATGCCTCTCGAAGTTCTTGCACGGTCGTGCCTTGAAAGGTAATCACGGCCCGCGTATTGACCACTTCACCAGCCAAAATATCAGTCTCGTCATCGAACTCGACTTTGCCTATATAACCTTTATAATTTAACATATAAAAAACTTCTTCTTTAACCCTCCATATTTACCCACTCATTACCCCAACTAAAGTTCTTTGGGATTAATGTTGGCATCTATTAATAAGCGTCTTACACTTTTTATAGCACCTTTGTCGGCCTCATTTCTGGGATGTGGTCGGTGAAAAATAGCTGGTGGCACACCAGGGAATTTAACTCTTATTCTTGAACCACGACCTTCCTTTAGGATGGCACCCAGTGCCAAAAATAAATTTTCAATTTCCCACCACGAGATATTAGCAGGAATCGGGTCTTGAAACAACCTGGTTAGCGTTTTTCTATGGGTATTAGTCATTTTTTCATCTCGTTTCCACGCTCCGCGTCACGACATTTAGACTTCTAAGTTTCGGAAAGCAAACTTAGTTTCTGGTTAACGGTTTCTGGTTGACGCTTAATGCTGATAAGCAGTGCGCTTTTAACGAGTTTTAGCTGCCATAACAAGCATTGCTAAAAAACGTATTGACAAATTCAGGAACTGGTGCATCAATTAAAATTATTGACAGTTCTGTTGCTTGCGTCCAGTTATTTCTGGCACTTTTGTAAGGTTTTAAACCTCTACAGAATTATACAACAATTTTCAATTAAAACATAAATTTTTTAGGCTTGTCAATACCTAATTCCAAATTATTTATAAAGAGGGTTTATTTGTGGCAATGAAATCAGCAGGAATTGTAGGGACGAGGCTGTATGTCCCTGAAGAAATTCGGACCAATGAGTGGTTTAAGGATTTTAACTTATCACCTCGTTCCCACGCTCCGCGTGGGAATGTCGTAGAGACGCTCTGCGTCACTAGACTTGGAGTCGGCGACGCGGTTTATTTCAACTTCATTGAGGAACTATTCCCATGGCCAGAAGCCGTTATCGCATTTATGAAACCGAATACCCCTACTTCCTTACTTGCACTGTAGTGAACTGGTTACCTATCTTTAGTAGTCCAAGCATCACGAAGATGATCCTAAATTCTTGGCAGTTTCTCCAAGACCAACAACGCCTGACTATTCACGGTTATGTCATTCTGGAAAATCATTTGCATTTAGTGGCCAAAGCCAAAGACCTCAGTAAAGAAATCGGTGACTTTAAATCTTTCACCGCACGTCAAATCATTGATTATCTGATTGACAAAAACGCTAAACATGTCCTCGACGCACTAAACTATTACAAATTACGTCATAAAACGGACCGCCAATACCAACTGTGGCAAGAAGGTTCACATCCAGAACAAATTAACAGTTTGATGATGATGCAACAGAAGATCGATTACATTCATCAAAATCCAGTCAAACGTGGTTATGTGGACGAAGCCACACATTGGCGTTATTCGAGTGCAAGGAATTATGCCGGCCTAGAGGGACTGTTACAAATTGAGAAATATTCACTTTAAGAAGCCTCCCCGTTCCCACGCTCTGCGTGGGAATGCCGCGGTGAAGAAGCCCTTCTCGTTCCCACGCTCCGCGTGGGAATGCCGCAGTGACGCTCTGCGTCACGAGACTTAGACTCACCCGTGACATAGGTAGAACGGGACAGGCCCGTGGTGGCACCTCAGGCTACTATGGGACGCGGAGCGTCCCCACGGCATTCCCACGCGGAGCGTGGGAACGAGGTGAAGACCTAGCAAGTTTTGAAAACCTGCTAGGTCTAAAACTAAAACCGATACCGAAACTCCACAAACAAATTGCGTTTGGCTAAGGGCAAATCATCGGGAATGCTAATCATGCCACTAGAATCGGGTCCTAAACTCGGTTCACGGGCATCCGTATTAAAGAGATTACGAACACTAATGGCAACATTAGCACGTCCTTCACGAATATCTTTATAACGCAAGGTTAAATCCGCGGTGGTATAGTCTGCAATCTCAGGACGTGGATCGCCAAAAGGACGTTTTCTATCTGCAACCCATTTAGCTTGCAAATCTAAATACCAATTAGGGATGAGCAACCAGTCGGTGCGTATGTATACAGAATGTTGAGGATAATTGCCTATATCACTACCATTGTCCTTATTAGTTGCTTTCACATACGAATAGTTAGTCAGCAAACTAGACCGTTTGCTCATTTTCCAACGGGCTTCTAATTCTAAGCCTTGTCCTTCTTGTACCCCAACATTTTTAAATACCATTGCCGATGCACCAGGTACAGGCACCAGTTGAATTTTATCAGTCGCCTTATAATGGAACAGATTAGCAGCTAGGTGTAAATTCTCCATAGCCCGATAATCAAATGCAAGTTCCCACGTATGGATAATTTCTGGCGTAACATCAAGGCTACCTAATTGGTTAGGATTGTTGGTAGAGTACATTTCAATAAATGAGGGCGCACGAAATGCTCGTCCGTACATCAGTTTACTGGTAAAACTGCGATGAGGTTGCCACACTAATGCAGTACGAGGGTTGGTTGTCGAACCAAAATCTGAGTAATCGTCATACCGTACACCTGCGGTGAGTTCCCATTCATCAGCCAGCGTCCAGGCATCTTGCAAAGACAAATACCAATTTTTACGCTTTACTTCTTTTTGAAAAGCGTAAGGTGTATCAGTGACATCAACCACTGAAGCTCCAGGTGGCAAAGGCAATCCGGTGGTTGGGTCGATACCAAAGTTTTTTCTTTCGGTAACTTCATACTGGTTGCCATTGTGATAACCTGCTCCCAGCCGAATCAAATGTTTTTGAAATCCTGAATAAAAAGCAAAAGTGTCTAATCGTGTATGACGATCAGCAACGCTAGGATTACCAATAAATCCATCAGGATAAGTTCCCCCAAAGGCGCCAGATGGAAATAATTTATCATCAAAAATTTGCCACACTATATCAAGATAGCTGAGTTGTGCGGTAACATCCCAATGAGTAGCTATATCTGGGTTATGGTAAGTCAAATCGGCATTAGTGCGGTCAGCCGAGGAATAACCTTGTGGGTCTAAAGCTTGAGCGATACCTGAGCCTGTACCTAAGTTACGCCGTCCTTGATAACCAGCACGAGCTTGCCAGTATCCCCTTTTGACATCTATACGCGCCTCTATACTATCTCCCCCCATATTCACAGGACCCGGCGCAAGTGAAGCATGCGTGCCAAATAGTTTGTCAAACTGAGTTTGTGCATCAGCACTCACGGTACTTTTCTGTCCGTCTGTGGTGCGATATTCCAAACTAGCGGCTACATCAATCCCCTGCCAAGTATCACCATATAGCACCCATCCTTCATAAGTCTTGAAACTACCTATTCTGGTGCCAACTTCAGTTCCTTTAATATCATCTTTGGTTTTCGTCATAATATTGATGACACCCGCAAACGCATCTGCACCATAAACAGCTGACCCAGGTCCACGAATTACCTCGATTCGCGAAATCATGTTAATGGGCATACCGCCCCAAGCATAACCTCTATCTCCTGCAAGGAGTCCAGTAATAGGTATCCCATTGATTAACACTAATACTTCTGGATTATTAACCGAATACATGCCTCGTATTGTATAGATGGGTCTATAAAGATTGCTATCTTTTGCTACATGCAACCCAGGCACAGTCTCCAGTACTTCATCTAAATCTCTTGCGCCCGTCGCCTCAATATCTTGGGCCGTAATCACCGTCGTCACGGATGGCGCACGGTTGGTAGATTGCTTAATACCAGTAGCCACAGTAGTCTTCTTGGCCTGAATCAGCCCATCAAACACATCAAAGGCGGCATCTAAACTGACTTCCACTTCGGGCAATTGAGCAAAATCTAGGCGTTTCAGTGAATCGATGACGGCTTGTTCCGTATCATCCTCTTGTGCCTCCACAGTAAGTGTACCGCATAGTATCAAGCCAGCACCGATTACGTTGAGAAAGGTTAATCGTTTCATCTAAATTCTTCTCATCATGCTACTGGTT
>DZAL01000380.1 GCA_022729575.1 Thiomargarita sp. | reverse complement strand
CTTGGTAAGGCGGGGCGAGTGACCACCCCCCAACCCCTCCTTGGTAAGGCGGGGAGTATCCTGACGAGGCCGGTAGTGCGTACTCCCCTCCTTACCAAGGAGGGGTTGGGGGTGGTTCTGAGTTTTAGAATCTGGCTTTTCGAAAGTTGTCAAATCTTAGATTCAAGAGGAAACCTAAAATTATGTCCGTACCACAAGTAAAAATGACCAATCTAGTCGGATTAGCCCGACGGTTAGTGGTAGATGGATTACTCACCACTGAGCAAGCCGAAATCGCTTTTGACCAATCTTTAAAGAAAGACCGAGACAGCGTATCCTTTGTCACTTATGTCGTTTCCAAGGAAAAATGGGTACCTGGTCATAAAGTGGCCTTTGCTGCTGCCGAGGAATTTGGAGCATCATTGGCCGACATTGAGAGTATTGAACTCAACCCCGAAATAATTAAGCGGTTGGATGAAAAATTGATTAAAAAGTACAGCGTATTACCCATCTTTGAACGAGGTAAACGTTTATTCGTCGCCATGTCAGACCCTATGAATCTAATTGCGCTCGACGAAATTAAATTTCATACTAAAATGAATACGGAAGCCGTAGTCGTGGAAGAAGACAAATTAAGTAAAGTCCTGGAACGAGCTTTAGAAATTTTTGACAATAGCATGAAAGATTTAGGTGATGATCAGGCTGACCTTGACTTGGTTGATGAAAACGCCGTCGGTGATAAGGAGGAGGATGGTAAAAACGCAGCGGACGAAGCCCCTGTCGTCAAATTTGTCAATAAAATGTTGTATGATGCGATTAAAATGGGCGCCTCCGATTTACACTTTGAACCTTATGAAAAATTTTTCCGGGTGCGCTTTCGGGTCGATGGCATGTTACGTATCATCGCCACTCCACCGGTGGGATTGGCTAGAAAATTAGCCGCCCGGCTCAAAGTCATGGCACGCCTAGATGTATCCGAGCGGCGAGTCCCCCAAGACGGCCGCATCAAAATTAAATATGGACGCGGTTCCATTGACTTCCGGGTCAGCTCCATGCCCACGCTCTATGGTGAAAAAATAGTCATGCGAATTTTGGACTCCTCCGCCGCCAACTTGAATATTGAAATTTTAGGGTACGAAGATGAGCAAAAAGCCTCCTATTTAAACGCACTGCATAATCCTTATGGAATGGTGCTCGTCACCGGCCCCACCGGCAGTGGTAAAACCGTCTCACTATACACCGGTATCAATATTTTAAACACCGAAGATGTCAATATCAGTACCGCGGAAGACCCTGTAGAAATCAATCTCCCAGGAGTCAATCAGGTGCAAGTAGATGAGCGCACTGGGATGACCTTTGCCAAAGCCCTGAAAGCGTTTCTCCGTCAAGACCCGGACATCATTTTGGTGGGGGAAATTCGTGATTTAGAAACCGGCGGCATTGCCATTAAAGCCGCGACTACTGGCCACATGGTCATGTCGACGTTGCACACTAATGATGCGCCCGCCACCCTGACTCGAATGGTTGACATGGGAATCGCCACTTTTGCTATTGCCACCGCCGTCAACTTGATTATGGCTCAACGGCTCTGTCGGCGATTATGTACCTGTAAAATTGAGCATAAAGATATTCCAGAAAAAGCGCTCTTAGCCGAAGGATTTAAACCGGAACACTTGCCTGGACTAAAATTATATACCAAGAATCCAATCGGTTGCGAGCGCTGTAATAAACTAGGATACAAAGGACGGGTAGGAATTTACCAAGTTATGCCGATTTCAGAAGCGATGAAACGATTTATTATGGAAGGCAGTAATGCGCTAGTGCTGGCAGACCAAGCCGCTAAAGAAGGAATTGCTGACTTGCGCAAATCCGGCTTGAAAAAAGCCATGGATGGCTTTACTTCTTTGGAAGAAGTTAATCGTGTCACCAGTAAAGATAAAGAATAACTCATAACCACCCCCAACCCCTCCTTGGTAAGGAGGGGAGTGACCACCCCCAACTTGGTAAGGAGGGGAGTGACCACCCCCAACCCCTCCTTGGTAAGGAGGGGAGTGACCACCCCCAACCCCTCCTTGGTAAGGCGGGGCGAGTGACCACCCCCAAC
>DZAL01000379.1 GCA_022729575.1 Thiomargarita sp. | reverse complement strand
GGGAGTAAGCACCACCGGCCTCGCAGGGGAGATTCCCCGCCTTAGCCAGGAGGGGCTAGGGGTGGTTGTGCGTAAGGTGAGTTAGATAGTAAAGAAATTAAAGAGATTTGACCACTTTTCGAAATCAAGAGTTGACAACTGGTCGAAAGTTGTCAACTCTAAAGTCAACCGAAATAAAGAGAGGATTTCATTATGACTGATAAATTAGTCCCCGCTTACCAAAAAATGTTGGGGCGAGTAAAAGAAGTGTTGCCTCATCCGCAGTTTAAAACTCTACGTGAACGAATTGAGGCCGCTAAAGAAAAAACGGTGGGTTTAGAAGAGTTAACCCTTGAAGAAGCAGAGCGAATTGGTGATTATTTACATCGGGACGTGGAAGATGCCGCCCAGTTTATTGTTGGCACAGGACAAGCGTTAACCGATTGGATGCGCTTTGATTTAGAATTAATTGAAGAACGTTTATTAGAAATGTTTAGTTTGATGGTGGACCATACTCGCACCGAGTTGGAAAATTTGGCCGAGCAGGCACGTCTGGCTACGGAGTGGAATAGCGGTGAAATTACTGGTCCTGGCACGTTATACTGTGATAATTGCGGTAAAATTTTGTCGTTTCATAAACCAGCGTATATTCCTGTATGTCCTAATTGCAATAGCACTTTATTTAAACGCGAAGTGGAAGAGATTTGACCACTGTTCGAGATTTGACCACTGTTCGAAGGTTATCAAATCTATGGTCATCATCAAGATTTGACAACTTGTTTAAAGTTGTCAAATCTACAATTCTTCAATGCCGCAACAACCGATAAACCGTTTGCTCCTGGCTATCTGATTTATCCGCCTGTGGGGCTAAAATGGTGCCTAAATTAACGGCTTGCAACAAGACCGCTGGCCCACCGCTAACGGTCACGCGAAATTTAACTTCGCCTGGTTGAATCCGTAATACTTGCAATTCCTTAATCACATCTAAATTTTCTAAATAATCAGATACTTTAGCGTAATCTCCTAAAGTCGGCACGTTAATCACCAAGAGTTCAAATTCGACCGGCTGAGTTGAATTGGAGTGAGCAGTTACGGTGGTGGCTTTAACCTCCTCTGAATTATCTGAATTAACGGTATCCTTAGTTTCGATTTCTGATTTAGCGCTCCCAGCCGTTTCTGGAATAGGCTTCGCACTTATCACCGGCGGAGCGGGAGCAACGGTTGAAGCCACTGGTAAAGTTTTTCGAAAATGTTGCGCAATCTCATCAACCGCACGATTGATTCCTTCCTCTAACACTGGCGACAGTTGTGGATGATAAAACTCAAAAGTCGTTACTTTTTGATTGATATATAAATACCACTGCGCTTGCCAACCGCTGGAGGTTTTTAACAGCCAGCCGACTAACAAAGTTTTCACGCCATAACGCTCGGCAATGCTTAAAGCCGGGCCTGATTCTCCCGTAATCACGTCGTTAGCTTTGAAAGTGGCTAAATCTTCTAAATCTAATAACGGTAACAGTAAGGATATTCCCCGTAGCTGGGCTTGTTGTTTCAACAAGTCAATTTCTGATGACGAAGTTTCTTCCGTCAATACGGTTTGTTGGTCTTGGGTATCGAGCAAAATCCATCCCAATAATACCGGCCGGGTGCTACTCCATTTCGGCAATTTCAATCGTGCTAATAATTCATCGGTAAATTCTTGGTCAAAATATATAGATAACTCTGGTTGTTGCTCATCGGCATCCGTAAGATAACTATATTCCATCACCAAACGGTCAGACCGAGTCAATTGCTGTTGAATCGCCGGTTGCAAAGGTGCTTTACGGTCTCCAGACAATTTAATCAACACTTGGGTTAACCCGCGTTTAAATCCTTCATTACGCGCCACTTCACTACGATTTTTAACCGTGATTTCTGCTTGATACAAGTCCACGGTAGTTTGAGCATACAACGTGCTATGACATAGTAGAATATACCATACCCACTTTAATAATAATCGGCGAATCATCATTGAGGACTCCATTGAAAATAATAAGTATGGAAGCAAAAATATTTTCCCTCACCCCCGGCCCCTCTCCCAGAGGGAGAGGGGCGAAAGAAAATAG
>DZAL01000245.1 GCA_022729575.1 Thiomargarita sp. | reverse complement strand
CATTTTTATATCTACTACAAATATTATTTTAATCATACATGTATAAGCGGATATTGCTATAATAATAAATGATTGTCAAGATTTATCGGGTTGGGATTGCATTTTTTAGGTCATATTAAGTTCTCCATAAATTCAATAGTGAGTTTAGATTTGACAACTTTTCGAAAGTTGTCAAATCTGGTCCTGAGTGAGTTTAGATTTGACAACTTTTCAAAAGTTGTCAAATCTGGTCCTGAGTGAGTTTAGATTTGACAACTTTTCGAAAGTTGTCAAATCTGGATTCGCTGAGGACGGCCAGTCCTGATTTAACTCACCTCCTCCCACACCAACCGTTCCACCGCCACCACGCTATAGCAGCGCAATCGTAACATCCCGCCATATAAGTTTGACGATAAGTACTGAAACAGAAATTCTACGGTATTTTCCCTCACCCCCGGCCCCTCTCCCAGAGGGAGAGGGGCGAAAGAATATACGAGAAAATTTCTGCTTCAGTACTTACCGCACTGGGTCATTCTCCTGGGAGGTTGGAATCATCCCAATCGCAGTTTAATTAAGGCGCCCAAGTAATTCGTGACCTAGTGCCTTGGCTCGCGATTTCGTTTGGTGGTCTTGCCAAACTGGCCGCGGCTCTCCGAGTCATCCTTAAGGGTTTGACTCCTGGGTATCGTACACCGAGTCGTTGCAAACACCGTAACACCTGGCAGACTCTCATAGACACCAAGCCCGTTTGGGTTTAAGTTGATAGATTTGGGGCAACCAAAACCGGTGGCCCCTACTTGGCTGAAGAGAGAATGGTTGGAGTTTTCACTGCGCTCACTCCAACCTACGCAGGCTCGTTGCCAGGTACCGCCTGGTAACGAGATTAATAATCCGTCACCAAATCTGACAGTTCACAAAGCACCTGTCAGGTTTAAACCATTCTCTGGTGCCTCACTACCCAATTAGTCAAGTCACTACCGACCGCTCTCTAAATCGAAATACCATAGTCTCCTCAGCTTGTTTAAACTCTATGTCAAAACAATCAAACACGACTTCTCTACCTAAGAGAATTTCCTCACACTCCTCAGTTTGTAGCCACGCCACTGGTACGGTGATAACCCGCGAATCGATTACCATCTCCACATCTCGCAGTAAATAATCAACGCTTCCTCCTACACCGTCTGCCTGGTTAATCGTTTCCCCAGGCGATTTGACATAACCTAACTTAGTCCCCAGGTCCTTGGGAATTAAACTGAAATCAGCACCAGAGTCCACCAACATTTTTAGGGTGATAGTCTGTTGAAATTTCAATTGCACCTCATATTTAGGTTGCCATTCGTGTTTTTTGACTGTTCTCAATCTGACGGGCAAAAACTTGGGAGGGTCAACAAATTCATTTTCAAAAATTCTTTCGACCACATAATCAGAAATATTGGGATCAATATGCTCCATCATAGTATTAAACTTTTGATGGTGAGCGACGATGCCTTCTTTCGTAAAAGCTATCCATTGGCCACGATAGTGTTTTAGCTGGTGCCGATGGTCTTTGTACCACTCACTGGGAGTTTGGTAAAATTGGTTCATAAACGTTTTACTCTTCCACTAAGGAATTGTGTTAAACTACCGATTACCTTTTTGGGTAGTGATGCAATAGGTAGTGGTCAAGGTCTCAAACCTGACAGGTCTTTAAGACCTGTCAGGTTTAAACTATTACCTTGTGCATAACTACCCTTTTCTGGGAATTGATATTAGCCGTTAGTGGTGGATACGCTTCGCTTAATCCACTCTACAGATTACACTGACTGTAAAGCGATTTTATACACTGCTAACGTTTCTTCAATAAATCTCTCCCAGCTAAATTTCTGTGCTTGTGCCAAAGATTTTTGGGACAATTCTGCTCGCAAAGCGGGTTGTTGATAAAGGTTAAGAATGCCTTGACACAGACCATTCAGGTCAGTGGCCTCCAGCATCAGGCCCGCGTTACCGACCACTTCAGGTAATGAGGAGTTGTTGGAGGTAATGACGGGAATACCACATTGCATGGCTTCCAACGGGGGGAGTCCGAAACCTTCGTATAGAGAAGGATAAACAAAGACCAGGGCACTGCTATAGAGAGCGGCTAAATCTTCGTCGGGGACAAAGCCGGTGAGGAGAATGCGTTGTTTCAGCCAGGGGGCACGTTCAATTTCGGCAAAGATTTTTTCATAATGCCAGCCTTGTGTACCCACTAATACGAGGTATAACTCCTTCAAGTTTTGTTGCAGGACGAGGTGGGCAAAACTACGAATCAGGTGGTCAATGTTCTTACGTGGCTCTAAGGTGCTGAGGCTTAACACATAAGGCACGTCCGCGGGAATGCCGTATTTTTGACGTGTAGCAGCCTGTTTGGCTAAGTCATGACAAGGGTAGAAGATAGCTGGGTCGGCAGCCAAATGCGTGACAAATATTCGGTCGGCTGGAAAGCCGGAGTATTCGCACAAATCATTTTTCGTGGCGTGGGAGATACAAGTGACCCAATCGCTGGATGTTCTGAGTCTGCGGAAAGATTCCTTTTGAACATTGTCTTCTCGATGGGCGAAGAAATGCGGAAATTTAATAGGTATCAGGTCATATACCGTCAAGATACGTTGGCAGTCGGTTATTTCCTCTGGTAAATTCCAGAAGGGTGCGTGAAAAATATCTGCCGACGGTAAATTAGAAGATTGGCAGAGAGGAATATTCTGGAAATAGAGATGACTTAACCAATAGTCATTAGCTGCTTGAAATGAATCTGGAAAACTCATCGCTGAGAAAACCAATTCCCATTGCTCTTGAGCATCTAGCAAGCCATAAGCCAAACGTTCAACTACTCTAAAAATTCCCGTTTTGGCGCGTGCGTAATGGTGACCAGAACCCAGTACAGAAATGTCGTATATAATCTTAGCTTTCTTGGAAGTTGATGGAACGCTGATTCGATGGCCAGGATAAATCTCCTCTCTCGTTAGTAAAGCCGTCTGATAAGCATCCAAAGTGTCTTGAGTAAATTTATCCCAACTAAATTTTCGCGCTTGGGTTAACGATTTGGCAGACAATGCTTGTCGCAATGTGGGTTGTTGATATAAGTCCCAAATCGCCTGACAAAGCGCTTCCGTATCGGTGGGGGCTAGTAAAATTCCTGCGTCGCCAACTACTTCGGGTAAAGAAGAGGTATTAGAAGTTATCACGGGAATCCCACATTGCATCGCTTCCAAGGGGGGAAGTCCAAACCCTTCGTAAAAGGAAGGATAGACAAAGGCTAGGGCACCACTGTACAGGGCTGCTAAGTCTTCGTCGGCGACAAAGCCCGTGACAATAACTCGTTGTTGTAATAACGGTAATTTAGAAATTTCGGCGAATATCTTGTCATAATTCCAGCCTTTTGCCCCTACCAGTACTAAACATAAATCGGTCACTTTTTCTTGTTGCAGAAGACCGGCAAAACTGCGAATGACTTGGTCGATGTTTTTACGAGGTTCTAAAGTACACAGCGTCAATAAGTAGGGTATGTTGGGAATACGGTATTTTTGGCGAATTTGCGCAATGTGGTCAGCGTCCTCACAGGGATAAAAAATGTTGGTATCGGCGCCTTCATAAGTGACAAATACTTTTTCTGGATTAAACCCGGTGTACTCGCAAAAATCGTCTTTAGTCGCTTGCGAAACACAGATAACCCAATCATCAGGTCGCAAACTGTTGAGTGCTTGTTTCTGGTCTTCTGTATGAGTGCCAGTAAAAAATTGAGGAAACTTGATAGGAATTAGGTCGTGAATCGTAAGAAACCGACGACCCGTAGTCACGGTTTGAGGCAAGGCAAAATGCGGAAAGTGGATAATATCGGCTTCCGATAAGTTTTCCAATTTGCGCAACGGCAGATTTTGAAAGTGTGGCTGGGTGGCTAAATAACCTCTGGCTTGTTTAAACGCCTCCGGATAACCGGCGGCACAAAAAGACAATGCCAACGAATTTTCAAAGTCTAACCGGGCTAATTCTGAGGCCAGTTTCTCGACGACCCGGAAGATGCCTCCTTTGCCAAAGGGCACGTAGTGTCCGGTGCCTAATATGGAAATATCATAGACCACCTGGGGGACTTTCTGGTCGTGAGTTTTAGGGGGCTTAAAGGAAGTACGTGGTATGGCCGACCGGGAGACCCAACGTGCGTGTGTACCACCCCCAATCCCTCCTTGGTAAGGAGGGGAGGTGGCCAGCCGTGCGTATACACCACCCCCAGCCCCTCCTTGGTAAGGAGGGGAGGTGGCCAGCAAGGCGGTTTGATAAACTTTCAAGGTGTCTTGAACAAATTGTTCCCAACTGAATTTTTGGGCCTGGGCGATAGATTGCGTGGCTAAACGGTCTCGCAAAGTGGGTTGGCGGTAAAGGTCAAACATACTTTGACAATAACCGTCGGTATCCTTAGGGTCTAACAGGATTCCCGCTTCACCGACTACTTCGGGCAAAGAGGAGGTGTTAGAGGTGATGACCGGCACCCCACATTGCATAGCTTCCAGTGGGGGTAGCCCGAAGCCTTCATAAAACGAGGGATAGACGAAGGCTAAGGCACCACTGTATAAAGCCGCTAAATCGGCATCCACCACGTAACCGGTGATAATAATTCGTCCTTTGAGAGAACGATATTGGGAAATATCTTGAAAGATATTTTCAGCATCCCAGCCTTTAGCACCGACTAACACTAAATATAAATCTTGGATGGCTTGTTCTTGAACCAGTTTGGCAAAGCTACGAACCACTTGTTGAATATTCTTGCGAGGTTCTAGGGTGGAGAGACTAAGGAGGTAATGGCCTTCCGCTGGAATCCGGTATTTTTGGCGAATATTGGCTATTTGAGTGGTGTTGGTACAGGGGTAGAAAATACCAGGTTCAGCCGCCAGATAGGTGACAAAGACTTTATCCGCTGGAAACTGTATATATTCGCATAAATCGTCCTTGGCCGATTGCGAAATACAAGTCACCCAATCCTCAGAGGTCAGTCCTTTGAAAATTTGAGTCAGTATTTCACGATTAGGATTTAGGTGCGGTAACTTAATAGCAATTAGGTCATAAACGGTCAACAAGCGGGGACCATTAACCTTGGTAGGAAATGGATAAAACGAGGAATGAAACAAATCCGCAGTCGATGCGCCCGGCTCCCGATAGAATGGAATCGCTTGAAATCTGGGGGTAGCTATCTGATAATGTCTGGCTTGAGTAAAGGCTTCTGGAAAACCCGTGGCACAAAAGGACAAATCAATGGCCCGGTGTAAATGTAAATCCAACAGTGCATCGGCGAGTTTTTCCACCACCCGGAAAATGCCGGCCTTACCATATTGTTGATATTGGCCAATCCCCAAGGGAGTCACATCATATAACACTCGTGGCCGTTGTTTATCCAAAGTCACGGGCATTTCTACCACAGGTACTGGTGTGCGCGGCACTGGTCGAGTAGCGCGTTTAGGCTGAAGAGTGTCCCCATACGACCGTGCTATCTTGTAAACTCGGAGTGTCTCTTCTATGAAATTATTCCAACTGAATTTTTTAGCCTGTGCCAAAGATTTACTGCTCATCTCAGCCCGCAAAGTGGAGTTACTATAGAGGTCTAACATACTTTGACACAGACCATCTACATCGGTGGGATTCAGCATAATTCCCGCTTCTCCGACCACTTCTGGCAAGGAGGTGGTATTAGAAGTAATCACGGGAGTACCACATTGCATGGCTTCCAAGGGAGGCAAACCGAAGCCTTCGCAGATGGACATGAATAAAAATGCCGTAGCACCACTGTATAAAGCGGCCATATCGGCATCATCAACAAAGCCCGTGAGAATAATACGTTCTCGTAATTTAGAAGCCGCTGTTTCAATCTGTTCGATATGATGTCCTCTGGGACCCACTAATACGAGACAAAGGTCTGACAATGCTTGTTCCTGCACCAACTGGAGGAAGCAGTGGATGATATGGTCAATGTTTTTACGAGGCTCTAAATTAGACAACGTGAGGAAATATGGTGCCTCTTCTGGAATGCTATATTTACGACGCACTTCGGCAATCTTAGTCGCATCTTGGCAAGGATGGAACAGTATCGGGTCGGCAGCCAAGTAAGTCACAAACACCCTGTCTGTGTCAAAACCAGTGTAATCACAAAAATCATTCTTAGTATCTTGTGAGATACAGGTTACCCAATCGGTAGGTCTGAGGCTATCCAAATACCTTTGTTGTTCCTCAATCAAGTCTTTGGTGAAGTAAGTATACTTGATGGGAATTAAGTCATAAACCGTCAATATCCGCTGCCCACTATTAATCTTGCTAGGCAGGGCATAATAGGGAAAATGGATAATGTCAGCTTCAGGCAGAGTGTTTAAGCGATACAAGGGAATATGAGTATATTGCGGATGGGCGAGTAAATAGCCTTTAGTCTTTTCAAACGCAGGATAAGAGGTTTCGGTGGCACAAAACGCTAAATGGTCAGCCGCCTGGCTTTTAACCAGCCCGTCGACCAAATTTTCCACAACTCGATAGATACCGACTCGACAGACTGGGTCATACCATCCTGCACCTAAGTTGGATATGTCCAATAGAATATTCGTAGGTCTTTCTTGAAGGATGATTTGACCACTGTGGACATCTTTGAGAAATGCCACATATTCGGTTTCAGTTTGAGGAGGAGTAACCATAGGCTCGGTCGTGCGTAAACCTGGCTGCGGCAATAATTCTCTTTCAACCAGGGTTTGTATTTGAGGAGTCCAGCCGTATTTGTCCACCACCTGGGTGAGAATAGCATTAGCGGCTATTGCATGTTCTTCTTGGCTCAAACGAAGATGGTGCCGGCCGATGTTGGTTAAGGCGGTTTTGATCTGTTCAGGAATATGTTTCTTTTTAATTTTCTCCAAGAAATCCACATAGTCATCTACCGTAGTCGGCATGGCTACGGCTGGGGTGATGAGACAAAGGTCGGAATGGGGTGATAATTCCGTTGTTACAAAAGATTGTATTTCGGCACCACAACCATAGCGTTTGATGAGTTCCAATATTTCAGTCGCGGACTGACCATATTGTTGGTAATCACCTGGTGATAGCAAACGTCTATGTATGTCAGCCAAATGGTCTTTTATTCTATGAGTAGATTCAGAAACTTCCATTTTTTCCGTAATCTCCAAAAGATGTTCCAAAGTTTTCAACCGTACCTTAGCCTGTGCTAACTTTGCCTGTAATTCCTCTTGTGCAAGACCAGAAAAAACAATGAGAAACCCCTCCTCTTCTGGAAAGTAATCGACACTGTGGAATTGGAACTGGTTAGCATAATATTCCAGTGCTAGTTTGGTCCACAACGTGATATGTTGTCCTCCTTCTCTAGCCAAATACCACCAGTCACGGGTATGACTCTCATGATGATAAATCCCCGTAGAAATGATTAAGGTGCCTGTTGGTTTCAATAACCGTTGTAGCTGCTCACCCAAGATTAATGGATCAGGGAGGTGTTCAAATACTTCAATCGCCAAGATGACATCAAAGGAAGCCTCTTCAAGAGAGGTCATCTCAGCAACATATCGGTGGGGTGCAAATAACGGTTTGGTAAAGTAACTATCTGTTTGCCAGGCATCATACCCACTATCCAGCAACATCTCAGTTAGTAATCCATATCCTCCCCCAAAGTCTAAAATTTTGGGAGAAACAGGAAGGAGTTCCACACCTTTTAGGGCCATGAGATAGTTATAGACGGAAAAATTGCGTTTAAACCGTCCACTGTCAGGATTTTTAGATAAGGTAATATCATTTTCCAAACGATAAGCCTCTTCCAACCAAGTGGGGTTAGGGATTTGGAGAGTATGACAATGTTCGCATTCATAATAGTCCGCATCATAGCGGTCCAGCAAAATTTTCAGCGTCCATTTATGGACTAAATTGCCGTTGCAGATTCTACAGTTCATATTAAATTTTTTCTTTATCTAAGGAGACCGTAACAATTTCAAAATTGTTGCATATAAGTGATGGGAATAATTGTTAAGCAAGATTGTTAAAGTCTATTTATGAAGTAAATTCAAACCTGACAGGTCTGTTAGACCTGTCAGGTTTAGCCTGGTCATCTTACCAAAGGGGTAGTGAAGCACGGTGGATGGTGTTTTAGGACTGCCAGTCCTCAAAGGATTGGCAGTGCTGATAAGACTACCACCCACAGTGCCTTACTACCCCAAAGATTTATCACCATATCAACCTAACTTATTTCATCAAACCTACGCGGAACCTAGAAACGAGAAATTTTATCACTTCGACACTTCCGCCGCGGGTGGTAATACCGTCACTGGTCTTCTTGACACGGGCCAGGAAACAATTGTGTGGGTGGTATTCAATCTTTCTTTAGCTTTCAAATCTTCAAACATAGCCGTCAAATCATAATTGAACTGCTTGGCATATTCATCTCGCTGTTGCTGTAGTTCTTCAATAATCGGGTCTTTCCACATAGTTAACCTCCCATCAAAAGTTCTGGGGTACAAAGGATTGGCATATTATAGCCAGCCTGATGGCTAAGGTTGGTAATCACTTGTTGGTTCTCAGCATTAGCAATATGCTTGCAATTCCAAGTCAGTAAATAATCCATGCCACCAGTGATGGCTATAGCGATATGAAGCGCATCTTCACGCGCTTTTTCTGGTAAAATATGTTGTTGATATAAAAGGGTTTTGACTAAGGGTATTACAATAAATAAATTGTCCATCTTAAGCCTCCGTCGGCCCCGCAAT
>DZAL01000378.1 GCA_022729575.1 Thiomargarita sp. | reverse complement strand
ACTAATCACTGAACATCCAATAAACCGCTCCCCCAACCGCCGCCGCTAACACCACCGGGGCCGCAACCACTGCTACTGCACCCACTGCCATACCACCACCGACAGCACCTCCAATTGCAGCTAATCCCGCAGGTCCTGCACCCACAGTGATTACCGTTCCTACCGCCGCGGTAGTCCCTACCGCTGCACCCACACGAGTGCCGGTTTGGGCCGCATCACAAGCCTTTTGGTCTTGGCAATTACTGTAGAGATGTTTGTTCATCAAATCCGCAGCAGCAAATCCTGCTACACCAGCGGCTACAGGTGCCCCCACTACTGAACCACCACCGTAAGCGGCCATGGTACTCATAATACTTGATCCAGAGGCACCTGCTACAGCGGCACCTGTACCAACCACTGCGCCAACTTCTGTTGCATCTTTAACAGTACCGGCTACTGTACCAACTGTGCCGGCGGCTTTCTTGACATCTTTGTTATCAGAAACCATTTCAATCACATTAGCAACACGTTCAACCGAACCCGCGACCTTAATAGTCGTGTCCAGGTTGCTATCTGCAAAAGCCGGATTAACCAAACCCAAAGACGACACTATGGCAACCGATATTAACAATTTCTTGTACATAAAAAATTCCCTCTTAAAAAAAGTTTGACAATACCTAATAGACTTGTTAAAGTCACTCTGATAGTCTGATATAATCACTGATTTTTATCAGTACATATATCAAGATTACAATAGCAACCCATTGAAAATATAGACATCATAAAGATTAACCCAGGATTTTAAACCTAAGTTCAGGTTGCTACTGATAATATTAAATAATAAAATAATCAAAATCTACGGATAGTAATCACTATTTTCATCACTACTTTATCACTTATTTCAAGCATAGATAATGTTACATTTATGACCACCCCCCTCCAACAATCCCCTAAACGGGAACAATTCAAACAAGCCGAACAACAATGGGACTTGGAACGTTTATACCGTGATTTGGCCAGCACCAAAGGCCAATACTTGACACCCGTGGAAAGGTTGCATTTGCGAGGCTTGTTATGTGGTCACAGTCCTGCGGAAATCGCTGACAAATTGAAGAAGGAACTTCGTAGTGTGGAAAATGCGTTAAGTGCCACCATTTATTCGTATGTCAAAGAACTGTCTTCGGTGGGTAAGAAAATCCGAAATTGGCAAAATATTTCAAAATATCTGGAAGAAGCGGGCTATAAAAAGCAGCCCGATTTCCCTTTAAGAAAATTTCTACAAGGAATCACTTTGCCACTAGAGGCTTTGGAAGGGTTGATTACGGTCAATCAACGACGTTGTAACAATTATAATAATCAAAAAATCTTTGAAATTAATATTCGTATAGTGGTGCCGGTGCCGGAGGGGGAGAAAGAGGAGGATTCTTCTGATTAGAGTTCTACTGAGTTTAAAATCTTCCTGCCATGGAATGAAACCATCTTCTGGAGAATTGAATTATGCCTGCGATTACTATAGAAAATCTGCCTACTTCAATCTATGAACAACTTGTCACGGCAGAAGAATTTGAGTTGGCGAAAACGGAGAGGCGTTTATGACACCATATTTGGTTCTTTCAAATTAAATTGCCTAACTTTCAAACTACCAAACTAAGAAGAGGTCTCCATGAACCATCAAACCGTCGTCATCACGATGCCAGAACCCTTATACCAACGCTTACAGAGGTGGTCGACGGTGATACAACGTCCACTTGAAAACGTGGTGTTACAAACCCTTCAGACCACTCTCCCTAAATTACCTGAAGAGTTATCGAATGACCAACGTCATCTGTGGAGAGAAATGGAACGCTTAACCGATGACCAACTCTGGCAAACGGCGCGTAGCACGATGCCTCTTCCACAACAGGACCAATATCGTCAGTTGCGGGAAAAACACGGCCAAGACACCTTGAATACTTCGGAACAAACCCAAATGGAAGAGTGGTATCGGGAAACTCACTTGCTGATGCTTCGCAAAGCCTATGCCTATGTCTTGTTAAAATGGCGTGGTTATTCGCTACCCACCTTAACAGAGTTAGCTGAGGAGTCCTGATGTCAACTTATATTCCCGCCGATTTACGACGACAAGTACGT
>DZAL01000244.1 GCA_022729575.1 Thiomargarita sp. | reverse complement strand
CCCTCCTTACCAAGGAGGGGTTGGGGGTGGTTCACTCCCCTCCTTACCAAGGAGGAGTTGGGGGTAATTCACTCCCCTCCTTACCAAGGAGGGGTTGGGGGTGGTAGTGCGTAAAGTGAGTGATTATAAATCCAAATATCTGGCTTCTAGCATTAGTCGTTTCATTTCTCGTACTGCTTCGGCCAAGCCGGTAAAAATGGCGCGGGCCACGATAGCATGACCAATATTTAGTTCTTGAATATCTGGAATCACTGCAATGTCGACGACGTTTTGATAATTTAAACCATGCCCGGCATTGACTTGTAAACCGGCCAGTTTAGCGTAAGCTACAGCGGCCCGGAGACGTTCATATTCTTGGTAACGAGTTTTATTATCTCGAGCATCGGCAAAGTGACCAGTATGAATTTCGACCACTGGCGCCCCGACTTGAATGGCGGCATCAATTTGAGCTGGCTCGGCATCAATAAAGAGAGAAACGCGACTACCGGCCGCGGTTAAGCGTTGACAAGCGGCTTGAATTTTGGTCAATTGTCCACTGACCTCTAATCCTCCTTCCGTCGTTAATTCTTCACGTCGTTCCGGGACCAGACAAATGTCGTGTGGACGGAGCCGCTCGGCCAAGGTGATCATTTCTTCGGTCACTGCCATTTCTAAATTCAGCCGAGTCAGCAGAATGTCCTTGAGCATGAAGACATCTCGTTCTTGAATGTGACGACGGTCCTCTCGTAAATGCAAAGTAATTAAATCCGCGCCCGCTTGTTCAGCTATTATTGCTGCTTGAATAGGCTCCGGATAACGAGTCCCGCGGGCTTGTCTAATAGTAGCAACATAGTCAATATTGACCCCTAAACGAATGGGAATGCTTGGGTTGGTGTGTTTCATGGTATTAAGATAGTTATTGTTAGTGAAAACAGGGGTAGTCCGAGCGGTATCACCCCCTACCCTTCTGCGGTCAAAGAGGAGAGAAAGAGGGGTAGGGCGAATTAACCTGCGTAAGGTGAGTTTATAACCAAGAGATTTACTTTTCTTTCTTATTAAGAAATGTTATGATTATTCATAATCAGTTAAAAATTCTCGATTTAGTATCACAAAGCATTTCTTTGGTTTATATAATAACCGCTGGACGTAATTATCAATAATCATTCATTAGGCACAAATTCTGCATTATTGTACTCCAGCCTACAAATTAAGCAAGTTATGAATAAGTCTGAACAATACCTGGTGTGCAACACCTGTTTTAATGTGGGAAACCGCTGAAACCGCCATTAAAAACGTTGGAGTAGAGGCTTTAGCCGCAATGCCATTAAGTTAAGCCGCGTTGGAGTCCAAACCTTTAGATTTGGACGAGATTGGCTAAGGTAAGACGGCGTTGCCAAATCTGAAGATTTGGACTCCAACGCCGTAACTTTAGCTTAACTTAATGGCATTGAGGCTTTAGCCGGTGTGGAATACCGGCTAAAGCCTCTACTCCAATACCTTTATTGCTTTAGCCGGCCGGTTGGAGTAGAGGCTTTAGCCGCAATGCCATTAAGTTAAGCCGCGTTGGAGTCCAAACCTTTAGATTTGGACGAGATTGGCTAAGGTAAGACGGCGTTGCCAAATCTGAAGATTTGGACTCCAACGCCGTAACTTTAGCTTAACTTAATGGCATTGAGGCTTTAGCCGGTGGCGGCTGGCACTAAATTAAACGTCGTGGAATACCGGCTAAAGCCTCTACTCCAATTCATACACTAATACCTTTATTGTGGAAAAAACATGTCAGAACAACCTGTTATCACTGTTTCACCAGTTGGATTAAGTAATACTGATGCCTCAATTCTTGGGGTAGCCGTGGCTTTGTTAAAGAAAAATGAAATTTTGCTAAATGTGTTAGAGCCAGATGATACCAGCGGCACTATCCTTATAGTTAATATGGATAACTCTGAGGGTCTTGATTTTTATAATCAATTTGATTACCCACGGCAACAGCTTATGTTATTATTGGCTAGTGAAATAATCAATGATCAACGTAATGCTATATTGAAAAAACCTATTCGCGTACAGACACTTAGAGATGTGTTGCATGATATTTATTTGCAACGGATTCCAAAAATTCAAAGTGCCACGACTGTTGATAAAAATAAGGTTTCGGAGAAACCGGTGTCATTTGTGCAAACAGATATTAATAACACGTTATTTTTTATTTTGTGGCAAGCTAAACAAGAAAAGCAGGTACTTCAAATTTTTTGTTCTCCTCATTCTCCCTTGTTTGTAGATACTGCCAAAGAAATTATTGCGACTTCGGCGTCGCGTCAAACTTTGCGTAAAATTATTCAACATCCTGGCCAGTTACGAAGTACCAAATTGTCAGGTGCCGATTTTGAGGTGTTAGCCAGAGGTCAATTAATTCTCCCACTAAGTCATGTGTTATGGAGTGCGGCTTTGTATGGGTCTAATGGTCAGTTGATTCCCACTCACTCGGCTGATGTTCCAGTACAGTTAAAGGCTTGGCCAAATTTGTCGCGTTTAGAATTTGAACCGGAACACATGAAATTAGCTTCCGTAATGGCAACCAGAGCAATGAGCCTGAAACAATTACAACAAAAGATTCAGTTATCATGGAATACTATTGTTGGATTTTATAATGCCGCCTGGACCGCTGGCTTGATTGTCATTAACCCTGCTAACCTCCCAACGGCCTCCTCTGCTAAAAATGCCGATAAAACTGGATTATTCGCTAGAATTGCTAATCGTTTGCGAATGGCTTAAAATTAATAAACCGTAATAATAATCAGAATGCTCAATTTCAATAAGCCGTCAACAGAGAACCTTCAATGAGATAAATGTAATAAATTAAGCTAATTTTTCGTTACCACGCGCCAGCGTGGGAACGAGATAATAAATTAAGCTAATTAAATTAATTAGGTAAATTAAGATTAAGATGCTATAATGAAAAATTGAGTCTATAAACGACCAGGTTAATAGACTCTCGTGTTTTATCCATTGAACATAAAGGAGAAATCATCATGGGTTTTTTTTCAAGCAGCAAAGCACCTGCCTCTACTGATTCTTTCAACGAGCAAGAAGCCTTTTTAGCCGTAGCTTTAGCCTCTTCTGCCGCCGACGGCGAAATTGTGGAAGATGAAGTCAGAAGTATCTTCGCTTATTTGCTACAAATGAAGGTCTTCAGACAGGTCAAAGAAAAACAACTGTCAGAGATGCTCAAGAAGTTGGTCAAGGTGTTGGAAAAGGAAGGCGTGAGCGGTTTAGTCGCGATTGCTAAAAGCAGTTTACCGCCACCACTTCGCGAAAGTGCGTTTGCTTGCGCGGTGGATATTACCTTGGCGGACGGAGTATTAGCCGATAACGAGAAACTTCTGTTAGAGGAGTTACAAAAGGTCTTGGAAGTACCAGATGAGTTGGGTGGGATGATTGTGAAAGTAATGATGGTTAAGAATCGCGGGTAAGTAACTACCCGGCCCTCACCCCCGGTCCCTCTCCCAGAGGGAGAGGGGAGTCTGGCGTAAATCGAGGTTTACTCCCCTCTCCCTCTGGGAGAGGGGCCGGGGGGTGAGGGTCACCTGGAATCAGAAAGTTATGAGTAAACTATGTATGCACTGTTTCATTAGTGGCCGAGTGCAAGGCGTGGCTTTTCGTCATTATACTCGTCAAGAAGCAGTGCGATTAGAAATAACCGGTTGGGCCCGAAATTTAGACGATGGTCGGGTAGAAGTGATGGCGTGTGGCGAAGCCAGTGCCATTGAAAAATTGATGATCTGGTTGCATAAAGGGCCACCGTTAGCACGAGTGACCGAAGTCAAATGCGAAAAAATCGATAATTCAAATAGTCCAACTGGACCACCACATTTTACCACAGGGTAATCATAAAATAATACTGCGATGAATCTATCTCCTCCTCGTAAACGCTTTGGTCAACATTTTTTACATGACCCTCAAGTAATTCAAGCCATTATTCGCATTATTGCCCCACAACCGGACCAAATTTTAGTAGAAATTGGCCCTGGTCGCGGGGCCTTGACTTTACCACTGTTACAACAAGGTTGTCGATTATCAGTGATCGAAATTGACCGCGAGTTGGTCCAGTTACTGGAGTTGCAAAAACCACGGTATCCACTATTACAAATTTATCAAGCCGATGCGTTAACTTTCGATTATGGCTCGTTGGTTCAAGATTCTCGGCCACGTTTGAGAATAGTAGGTAACTTACCTTATAATATTTCGACACCGCTGTTATTTCGTTTGCTCAGGTACGCGCCATTCATCCAAGACCTGATTTTCATGTTGCAAAAGGAGGTGGTGGCACGAATGGTGGCTAAACCAGCCACTGCGGAATATGGACGGTTATCGGTGATGTTGCAATATCATTGTCAGATGCAGAACTTATTTGAAGTTGGCCCCAGGGCCTTTTCTCCTCCACCAAAGGTAGAATCTAGCGTGGTGCAATTAATCCCTTATCTGACACCACCAGTGCAGGTCAAAAATCCTCAACATTTGGCCCAAGTGGTTACCGCGGCGTTTTCGCAACGACGTAAAACTTTACGCAATGCGTTGAAAGGATTGCTTGATATGGTGGCGATAAAAGAGAGCGGAATTGATCCGCAAGTCCGTGCGGAAACGTTGACTTTGGCGGAATTTGCGCAACTGGCTAATCGCTTAACTAACTCAATGCCATAAAAGTAGGGTGCGTCCCACGTACCATCTTTTTTCTCGTTCCCACGCGCCAGCGTGGGAATGCCGTCGGGACGCGCCAGCGTCCCTTTCCCGCAACGCTGGCGCGTTGCTCACGGCATTCCCACGCTGGCGCGTAGGAACGAGAAGAACGGAATAAATTCCGGACTCCAACGGCAACGAGGGGGAAATGTCATTAACATAATCGCACCTGGGCCTCTCGATATTTGGCCGCAGTTTTTTCTACAATCTCTACTGGTAAGACTGGCCCAGGGGGTTGTTTGTTCCAATCTAAAGTTTCTAAATAATCTCGCACAAATTGTTTATCAAAACTCGGTGGACTGATACCCACTTGATATTGGTCAATCGGCCAAAAGCGAGACGAATCTGGTGTTAATACTTCGTCAATTAAGATTAACCGACCGGCCTGGTCGATGCCAAATTCGAATTTAGTATCAGCAATGATAATACCTCTGGTGGCCGCATAATTGCGGGCTCGAATATACAATTCAAGACTCACCTGTTGCACCTGGGTCGCCAACTCTCTTCCCAATAATGTTACCGTTTGGGCAAAATCAATGTTTTCATCATGCTCCCCTTTACCGGCTTTACTAGAAGGCGTATATATCGGGGTCGGTAATTGGTCCGCTAAACGTAGCCCGGCCGGCAACGCAATGCCACTGATCGCGCCGGTGCGTTGATAATCCTTCCAACCAGACCCTGCTAAATAGCCGCGGACGATAGCTTCGATTAATAACGGAGTTAAGGTTTGCACAATCACGGCTCGTCCGACCAGTAATAGAGCCTCTGATGGCGATAATATTGCGCTCAGAGGGAGGGTCGCGAGATGATTAGGAATGAGTTGCCGGGAAAATTCAAACCAAAAGTTCGATAGATTGGTCAGGATTTTACCTTTATGCGGAATCGGCGTTGGTAATACTACATCAAACGCCGAGATGCGGTCGGTCGCAATAATTAATAAATGGTCGTTATCTATCGCATAAATATCACGAACTTTGCCACGATGAAGCAGTGGCAGTGTAGAAAGTTGGGTTTCAAATAGAGAATTAGGCATTTAATAATTTAAGTTCATAATTAAGAAAATTTGAAAGGAGTCCAAAACGTGTTTTGGACTCCTGGTGGTGGAAATCCTGTTCTAATCTTTAAAACTCAGTGGCTTATAAGTTTTTTGCACCTTGCCACTGCTATCCTTTGGTAAATCTTTCAGTATCTCTGACATCTCCTTGATGCGTTCAAAAATAATGAGGTCTAGCTTAGATTTGCGTTCATAATCTTGCACAATGGGCAATAACGTTTTATCCACCATGTCCAGCAAAATGCGTAAACTTTCTTCTAAATTTGTTGGTAATTGATTAACCACCGTCACCGCTAATTGACTATTCGCTAACGCCTCCACTAATTTAGGTAACGGTGAGGAGGCTTCAGGATGCGCTAAGGTCGTCTGAATATATTGTAATTGTTCACCTAATCCTTGTAACTGCTTAACTAAGCGACTCACTGGGTCCAATGTCGGGTCGTCTGAAATGACGGTAGCGGTGAAAGCATGTTGGATTAACTGCCATCTCGTGGCTTGGGCCGGTGATAATTTATCCATGAGAGCCAAACATTGTAACCAATTTTCCTCGTTACCACTAGGTAAAGCGTGGGCCTGTTCAAAATAATGCTCCATCACTAATTGCTCCACTTCAACTTCAGTCATCGTTGCCGTCAGCTTGTCGGCTAATTTATTCATCGTCTGATAGTTACCTAATAACTGAAAAGGAGGTTGAGTGCGCCACCGGTCAGTTTGAATTAACGAGGTTAAGTAATGTTGATGAATTTTAAAGACGATAGTTTGGACTTGCCATAATTGTTTCAATAAATTGATAATATCAGATAATTCTTCCGCCGGATACTTGGCCGTCACCGTTGCTAAGGCTTCGGGAGACAGGTCCTTGGCCCGGACTAACCGTAGTAACTCATCCAAGTCATTCTCTCGTCCAATCAAAGGAGCGAGTAAGGGTTGCCTGGGGATGGCTGTTTCTACATAACTTAGGCGAAACCATTCCTCATGTTCCGGCACCACCAGGGCCATAAGACAAATATCCAGTCGATTAATCAGCGAAGGTGGGAAAGCTACGGTATGAGTGCCAGCGAGAATTAATGCAAAGCGTTTGCCGCGGAGGTCATAATGACGGGTTTGTCCTTGCCACACCCCCTGAATCCGCCGTGACGGTGCCACTAAGGGAATTAAGAGTTGCCACCACTCGGTTGGACAATAGTGACAGTTGTCTAATAATAATATCACATTATTCCCGAGAGTCAAGGCGAAATTGAGTTTTTCCAATTCCAGACGTGCTAACGCATGAGGTGCGGCGGCGGGATCCAAACTGGTCACGGTAGTGCTCAGTGCGGTACCATCGATTCGAACCAACAGTACTCCTAGACGAAAGGCTAGAAATTCCACCAATGAAGTTTTACCAAAACCGCTGGGAGCGAGTAACAACAACGCGCCATGATTACCTTGCTCTAATTGTTGGGCTAAATTATCACCGAGCCGATTAAACAGTACCTGGGTTAACCAGCGATGAGTCACCCAACTAGGAGAGGGAGTTGGTTGATATTGGGTTAACTGTAAGCGTTGCTGGGCCGCCTCCAGTAATTGGGTCCGTAAATCTCGTGCCGACTTTTGAGTGGGCACAGTGACGGTGATTAAGTATTGCAAACGCTCACTAAATTCATCTAATTGTAAACTCAGTATGTGATTTTTAATTCTTGGATGTTGTCCTAAGACACTGAGATTTACTTGTAAATTAGTTGAATTGAGTTGATGTAACCAACCTGATGTGGTCAAAATAATCACGATGGCTTCTGGTAAATAGTAATTGATGGTGGAGTCAAACGGCATGGCATTATTGACATAATTGGTCAAGGCCGTGTGGATCAATAACCATTGACTAGACCAGGCGGCGGTTAAAGTTTTTAACTCGGCTTCAAACTCCAATCGCTTATCACGTTCCTCCAAATCTTGCCAAAAGCCATCGACTAATTGTTTAGCGGCGGTACTCATGGTGAAGGTTAATGGCGCGTCTTGAAGTTCTTCCAGTAAATATTCACCGGCGCGTTGGGCCACCCAAGTTTTATCTATGGTGGATAGATGTTGCAGAGGAATCAACGAGGGTTCCGCCACCAAACAATGAATGGCTTGTTGTAAACCCGTGCCCAATTGTTGTAGGCAAGTGGTACCCGCGGTACCGACTAGAGAGGAGAGTTGAGATAACCCGCGAATGGTATTTTCCCAGAGTTTGCGGGCGGCGGGGTCGGCACTGAAGACCCAAAATAGTTGCGCGACGGCACGAGGTAATGGGCCAAATCGCAAGCGGCTGGCGTGAGCTTCGAAGTACCATAATTTTTCCAAAATCGTGACCGCATCAATATCATGGATCCCATATTCATAACCGGTTTCGGCGGGATGGGTAGCCAGGTAGTGATGTACTTGCTCAAGGAGGTTACTGGCATTAGGGATTGGCGATGGCAAAGCCACGCTTGATACTCCTTGATTAGTGTCAGAGGTGCGAGGTATGGGGAGGTAGGAAATCAGTTTGGATAGATGTCGCCAGACTTTTCTTAAGGTGAGAGGCATCAAAGTAATAATTGGCCAAAGTGGGCTGTTGGTAGTAAACTCCGGCGGAGCCAGAACTCCGGCGGGTAACATTGGCCAAACCAGGGCCGCTAAATATTCGCCACGATACACCGTTGGGGATTCAATGGCGGTGAGAGGTAATTCGGACTCGGGAGAGGTATCCCAAGTGACTTCCGTTAAGACTTCTGTATAGTCGGTGCCGGTCAGAGATAGTGCGGCTTTACCGTGGTCTAGCACCCAGGTTAATTCAAACGGTTGAGTATTGACCGTTAAGCGATGAGAGCCTAATTGTAAAAATTCAGTGTTCATTGGTTAAGTCTTAATCGATTTTGGTTTTGGAGTCCGGAATTTATTCCGTTACGTACTCTAACGGCAAGACGGAATAAATTCCGGACTCCAACAGCAAGTTTGGTTTTGGGGTCCGGAATTTATTCCGTTACGGACTCCAACGGCCAGTTTGGTTTTGGAGTCCGGAATTTATTCCGTTACGTACTCTAACGGCAAGACGGAA
>DZAL01000243.1 GCA_022729575.1 Thiomargarita sp. | reverse complement strand
ATCTACTACAAATATTATTTTAATCATACATGTATAAGCGGATATTACTATATTTAGCACTATTAATTTCATGTCTAGTGATTTTATCACTAACCACTCGTCTGTGGGAAACAGACATTAGCATACCATTCATATATTCTGGTGATGGTGTATTTGCTGGGATGTTCTTCAAAGGTGTTATTGACAATGGATGGTTTTTTGAAAATCCATATATTGGTATGCCCACTGTACACCACATGTATGATTATCCCCTGGTAGAAGCGATTAATTTTCTACTCATAAAATTTCTTGCCTTCTTCTCCTCAGATTATGCGGTGGTCACGAATCTATTTATACTGCTAGGTTATTTTTTGAGTGCCATTACTTCCTTATTCGTTTTCAGACATTTCCGGATTTCTTTCGGACCGGCGATGTTAGGCAGTCTCTTGTTCGCCTTTTTTCCCTATCACTTCATGAGAAATGCGGGACACCTTTTTTTAGCCAACTATTTCATGATTCCATTGGCTACTATGGTGATATTGTGGGTGTTCTCGCAAAAAGATTTACTCCTTGGCTACGATGAATCAAAAGGAAAAGTGAGTGTTAACTTTAGAAGCCCGAAATTTTGGGCTGCCACACTCATTTGCTTGTTAGTCTCCTCCATCGGTATTTACTACGCATTTTTCACCTGTTTCTTTCTCGTCATCGCCGGTCTTTCCTCGCTAGCTTTGCGTAGAGGATACAATCTACTCAATGCACTGATATTCATTGGAGTCATTACTTCAGGCGTGTTAGCTAATGTGGCGCCTAACTTGGCTTACCAAGCCACGCACGGTCATAACATAGTTCAACGTTCTGATAGTGAGGCAGAAATCTACGGTTTAAAGATCACTCACTTATTGTTACCGGCTTACTACCACAGGAGCCCTCAATTGGCCCAATTTACCAGTCACTACAATGCCACGGCCCCCATAATGAGCGAAAATACGGCTAATTTAGGGATAATCGGAGGTATAGGCTTTCTGTTTTTACTGGGCTGGATTTTGTTCTACCGACGTTTGGTTGTATCAGAAACGATTGAACATCTCAGCATCTTAAATCTGTCCGCGGTGCTGTTGGCCACGATAGGAGGATTTGCCTCGCTACTTACCTATTTGACTCACTTCCAAATTCGTGGTTACAATAGAATCAGCATTTTCATAGCGTTTTTCTCCTTATTGGCGATTGCATTTTTATTGGAAAAATGGCGTGAAAAATTGATTGCCACTCGATTTGAACAAGTGATATTCTACCTATCCATGGGAATTATTCTCTGGATGGGTCTCCTTGACCAAACGCCCATTCCAGGGACTCCTAATGTTCATAAAACCCAATACCTCCAAGACAAGTGGTTTGTTAAAAGCATAGAAATAAGTTTGCCAAAAGGCACTATGATATTTCAGTTACCTTATAGCCATTATGTGTCTGGAAGTATTGGTTCTTCAGTTAATAGAATGAGCGATTATGAACATCTTAAAGGGTATTTGCATTCTACTCATTTACGTTGGAGTTATGGTGCAATGGAAGGAGCAGAAGGTGACCGTTGGCAACAACAAGTCGCGTCCAAACCGGCAGATGAATTTGTGAAAACGATTGTCTTCGCCGGCTTCGGTGGCCTGTGGCTAGACCGGTTTGGCTATGCCGATAATGGGGTAACATTGGTCACCCAGTTGAAGACGATTTTAGAGACCACGCCGCTTGAAAGCCAAGACCAACGCTATGTTTTTTGGGACCTAGCCAAATATACTCTAAAACTGAAAAATAGTCTCTCGGTGGAAGAATGGCAGCAACAAACGGCTGATGTTTGGTTACCCATGCAGTGGAGTATGGACTGGGGGGAAGGATTTTCTGTTGAAGAGCGCAATGCCACTGATTATTGGCACTGGTGTGATTCCGAAGGGTATTTATACCTCCACAATCGTTCCTCACAATCGGCGACGGTCATCTTCTCCGCTCAGTTGGTCACGCCGGGGGATACCACGACGGCTATCAAAATTGACAGTGATATTCTCACTGACACCTTGACCAACCAGACTAACCAATATGCTTATCAAAAACAATTAGTGGTTCCCCCTGGCCGACATAAAATCAAGTTTTCCACCACGGCTAAACAGTTATCGACCCCTGACCCTAGAAGAATCTTCTTTGGGGTCTATAATTATCGATTGGGTATGGTGAGTGGGGAGGGCAATAAATAATTTCTCAGCGTGCTGGCAACCGTTGCTCACCTAATAATACTTCTAGTTCCAAGCGCCGGTGGTTGGCTTTGGTGCCCGTGACCGCCAGCTCTTCTAGTGACCGAGATTTTCCATCAAGAGTAAGAAGTCAACGTATCGTTCCGCAGACGACTCCACCAAAAATTGCCTTCTTGGTCTAGCTTGGCCAATTCTACTAAGGAAAAATAACCCAAGTCGGCAATTCTTAAACTACCTGTGGCGAAAGACTCCGCTGGTAATTGACCAGCTAAAACAGCGCGTCGACCAGGTAACAAAACAGGTCCTTTCAATTGACTCCGTGTTAAATCAAAACCGACTTCTACTTTCAAAGAAGACTGTAGATTGGTGGTCGTCCGTCCTCCCGTGCCAGACCAAACTTCTTCCAATTCATCGGGTAACCGAAGTACCGTGGTATCCAGCAACCACACGGCGGTGAAACGATTTAACCACTGAATTAGTGCGGGCGGTGGAGCAAGTACGACCGTGTTGACCGCTTCCTCTAAGACTGGTTGGAGAAATGTGGCACCTCTTCCGGGAACCATTTATCTAAACCTTGAGGACTAATTTCTACCTCATTTAACTCGACTATCAAGTTTTTTTACTCGATGTTCAAATCGTTGGGGGTTCCTCACTCCTAGCTGGGGGACGGGAGGTTGAGAGAGAACTCTATAAATTCAAAGTGTTATTGAAATTTATCCCCCGTCAATCCCCGTTGAAAGGGAAAACACTTACTCTTTTAGTGATAAATATAACGTAATATTTTCAATGAATTACAAAAAACTTGATAGTCGAGTCACATACTCTTTGTGTATTTCTCAATTTGCAACTTCATCGTTCTCCGCTTGAAATCGCTGGATTAGTCAATGGTTAAATAACATTTTAATAGATGGTATTGTACCCGGGGTGGCGGGTTTATTTCTCAGTATTTTAATCGGAAATGCTGGCACTACGTTTATGCACCCTACACTTGCTACTGATTTAAGGGCATATTAACGATAGTTGTATGCTTTGGTAGATACACCTCACTCTGGTTTATGAATGGCAGTTATTAAACATTATTAACGTTTGGTAAGAAAAAAGTATCGGAGCGACAATCTGTTATCATAGATTGTCCTGTACTTAGGTATTGATTAACAATTGGTTTACCGGAGGTAAAAATAAATGGTGTCACCCACTATACCCATCAGGGTAATGTTGATGATTATTTGAGTGTGGTTGGCTTTGTGCCTAGCCTGACCCAAAAGTTATTGGAATAGATAGGACTCTCCAGAATCTCCACTAATTCAATTGCCGGGAATGGTTGTTGGAGTTGGTGGAAGAGATGGTGACTTAATTCTGGTTGCTTAAGGTTTCTCATTTGAGTAACTCCTTCACCATGGTTTCGACCAATTCTTGGGCTTTTTGGCACTGGTGCCAAGCGACTTTGCTTGACACGGGCGACTCACGAGAGTCCGCATTATTTCTAACCCGTTGTAAGTCCATCAAGTCAGATTTGAACTGGCCGGGATATAATTGCCGGCGATGAATGAGTTCCCCGGCAAATCTTGCCCACCTTACTTTGATTACCCTGGCTTAGGATAATTTCTGTTCACCTTGCAATTTGGCTTTGGCTTTTTTCCCAAAAATTTTCGCCAAAGGCATTTTAATCTTCAAAATCGAATCTTCAATTTCACCACCATCATTAGCAATATAACTGTGTTTCTGGTGCATAATTTTCCCTCCTCAATTAATAAACTGGCAAAAGTTTAGCCGCTATTAGCAATTGACGTTCTTCGACACGTTCGGCCCGATTCAGTTGGAGTAACTTTACCGTAACAGGTCCTATCGGCGTGAGAGGCATCAACTTTGCCCCTGTCAGCCGAAAATGTTCAGACCATTTATCACGACGTGGGTGATAAAGTGCTACGATTTGGCCAGTGTCTGGGTCAATGGAAGCCAAATCGATTCCCTTATGTTTATTGCATACGGCACCAGACAGTGCCAAATTATCCGCCTCGGTCAGTCCACCGTGTTTTTCAGCAATAATATGGTCAACTTGGTGGGAGACTAAGACGACGGTTTCAGGAATCAGACAATATTCACAGCGTCCACGCGCCCGTTCGTAAACCAGTCGTCGTAATTCTGCGGGAATGTAAGTGGTACTCATGAACGATTCAGTTTCAAAATGGCATGGGTCTTGGCTAGACGCACCAAGTGTTCTAAATATTCATACTGCTGCCACTGTTGTTCCTCTTCAGAAGTCAAACCTTCAGTACGAGACTTTTTCAGTAATCGTTGAACTTGAGTTTGCAAAGTTTCTGACGGGCGTAAAGCCAGAATCTCCTCTGGTGTAGGCAACTTAGCGAACAGTTCTAAAACTTCGTTCATGCCCCGAAAACCCACTTGGGTAGTGGCATTGAATTCACGTAAACCATAGTCTAACAAACGAGGCAATTGTTTTTCAAAAGGACGCAATTGCATAGCCAACTCATCAGAAACATTGGCAGTAATCAACATATTAGTTCTCCAGCATTCATTCTAAAATCACGGTAATTTCTCTTTTTTGCGGTGTTGGGATTGCCACTTCCGAGAGTAGGATACTTTGACGACAGTGTTATACATGGTAAGCCTTTTGAATTGTGGTAGTCAAGTAGGGTGGGCAACAGATTTATCGTTGCCCACCATTTCGTTTGAGGTGGGCAAATCAACACCGGCTCAAGCCTCTACTCTAGCAGAAGGTGCTAATATTGGAGTAGAGGCTTCAGCCGGTGAGGATTGGCATATTACCGGCTAAAGCCTCTACTCCCATATCTCTATTCACCCTGGAATCGTTTGACCACCGCCTGTAATTTCTCATCCTCTGGGAATTGTTGCAACGCTTTCTCCCAGACTGGTTTCGCTTCTTCTTTCTTACCCATCGTCCAGAGGACTTCGCCAAGGTGGGCGGCGGTTTCTGGTTGGTCTGAATCAGAATTTTCAGAATTTTCAGAATTTTCAGAATGGAGGTCATTAATTTCATTCTGTTAATTCTTAAATTCTGCAAATTCTGATTCTGACTATTCAGACTTCACCCGGTTTTCCAATTCCACCCCAAGGTTGCCTGGCAAGACCATAACAGTTAGTTCTTTGCCATCACGCAAGATTTTAAGTTCCTTCGCAGGGCCATCTGAAGATTCGGCATTGCGGCGGTTCGTGAAACTGGTCTGATTGAGGACGGGTTTGCCATCGTAATGGGTGAAGCGGTCACCGGCTTGAAGACCCAGTTTCTCGGCTTGACTATCTGGTGTAACCAGTTTTACCACCACTTCGACGGTAAGAGGTCGTCCTGTCACATCAAAATGGGCGACTTCAATTTGATTGCCCTTATCGTCATACTTGGTGGTTAGTTTATGGAAGCCGTCTGTGGTAGTAGTGGGATTTCCCAAAGCGTCAAAGTATGCCTTTTCTGCGACATTGTTATGGTCATCATACTTCTTGATGAGTTTGTGGATACCATCGCTCTTATCAAGAACTGGTTTGCCATCTATGCCAAAGCCGGCCCATTCAATGACATTACCACGCGCATCATACTTCTTGGTGGACTTGTGATAACCATCTTTATGAAGTATTGGTTGTCCATCTAGGCCAAAGCAAGCCCATTCAATGACATTACCACGCGCATCAAACTGGGAAGTCCATTTGTGCCAGCCCTCTTTGAAGAGAATCGGCTGCCCGTCGATGCCAAAGAGGGCTCTCTCAATTACATTACTCCACATATCGTACTGAGCGGTCCATTTGTGCCAACCCTCTTTGAGGAGAATCGGTTGCCCATCGGTGCCAAAGAAGGCATTTTCAGTCTCCTTACCCCGCTCATCATATTGACGAGTCAATTTATGGTAGCCATCTTTGTGGAGAATCGGTTTTCCGTCGGTACCAAAGAATTCTCTTTCAATTTCTTTGCCCCGTGCATCAAACTGAGAAGTCACTTTGTGATAGCCATCTTTGAGGAGAATTGGTTGTCCATCTAGGCCAAAGCCGGCCCATTCAATGACATTACCACGCGCATCATACTTCTTGGTGGACTTGTGATAACCATCTTTATGAAGTATTGGTTGTCCATCTAGGCCAAAGCAAGCCCATTCAATGACATTACCACGCGCATCAAACTGGGAAGTCCATTTGTGGTTGCCGTCTTTGTGGAGAATCGGTTTTCCGTCAATGCCAAAGTACGCTTGCTCAGTTTTATTGCCCCGCGCATCAAACTGGGAAGTCCATTTGTGGTAGCCGTCTTTGTGGAGAATCGGTTTTCCGTCGGCACCAAAGTACGCTCTCACGATTTCATTGCCCCGCGCATCAAACCGGGAGGTCCATTTGTGGATGCCCTCTTTGAGGAGAATCGGTTGCCCATCGGTGCCAAAGAAGGCATTTTCAGTCTCCTTACCCCGCTCATCATATTGACGAGTCAATTTATGGTAGCCATCTTTGTGGAGAATCGGCTGCCCGTCAGTGCCAAAGAACGCCCACTCAACTTCGTTGGCCCGCACACCATACTGGACTGTTTGTTTGTGGTAGCCATTTTTGACAAGAATTGGTTGTCCATCAGTGTCAAAGGCAACCATCTCCATTCTCTTACCTCGCACATCGTACTGAGTAGTCCATTTGTGCAAGCCGTCTTTGTGGAGAATCGGTTTCCCATCGGTACCAAAGAACACCCGCTCAATTTGATTGCCCTGTTCATCGTACTGGGATGTCCATTTGTGGACACCATCTTTGTGAAGAATCGGTTGGCCATCGGTACCAAACAACGCTATCTCAGTTGGATTGCCTAACATATCGTATTGTGATGTCCATTTGTGAACACCATTCTTATCAAGAATTGGTCGCCCATCAGTGCCAAAGAACGCTGTTTCAATCGGATTACCACGCGCATCGTACCTAGCAATCCATTTGTGCCAGCCTTCTTTGAGGAGAATCGGTTGCCCTTTTGTTCCAAAGAATGCCTCTTCAATTCGATTACCCAACGCATCGTACTGAGCGATCCAGTTGTGCCAGCCCTCTTTGTGAAGAATCGGCCACCCATTGATTCCAAAGTATGCTCCTTCAATCACATTACCCTGCGCATCGTACTGGGCAATTACTTTTTGGTAGCCGTTCTTGTTTAACATAGGTTTATCATCCATGTTAAAGTATGCTTCTTCAACCGTTAGTCCTAAGTTATCAACTTTTTTCCGAACGATAAATGTGCCATCTAACCCAAGTTGTGGCTGGTGCGCACGGTCAAAGTAGCGAACTGTCGTTTCGTCCCCACGTTCCGAATAACTGAACTCGACAAACTCGGCGGCTGATTTAGATAGTGGATGTGAATATCCATACTCGCCTATATTATAGTTCGCTTTTGCAAGTTGTCCTTCCGAAAACGGTGAATAGACCAATTCCCATACCAAGTTTCCTTCTCGATTAAAGGCATTTTCCTTGACAATTTTACCTCTTGCATCTAGTACAAATTTCCATTGATGTTCGCATTCTTGAGCAGGAGAAACTTCCCAACTCACTTTTGCGGATTTGAAGAGAGTCCCTACGTTATGACAAAAACTGAATCTCTTAAGAGGAAATTTTCCAATAAAGTCCGTGGTTGGTGTTTTCACTTCGGAATAATTCATGGATTTATCTTTCAAACCATCGACCACTAGCACTTTCCATGCTGGGTTTTTACGACCTTTCCGAATGAATTTATATGACACCGATTGTCCTTGGTTGGCGGTTAATTCTCCCACACATTGCATAATGCCAAAGCGTTTAGCATAAGTGTTGCAGTAAGTATCTACTTCTCGCACATAACTATCCCAATAATAATAGATGCCTCCTCCAAACGCTATCATAACCACAGTTGCTACTGCACTGGCACTGGCACGAGTCAACCCACGACGATACGCCGCCCGTTGCCGACGCTTCTCCGCATCCGGTAAATTGGCCTCAATCCAGACCTTATCAAACACCCGAAAATAAATCCGATTCCGCACCCATAAATAATTTTCCCACACCCGCACCACGCCTGCCAAACGCAACACATTAATAATCGGATTCGTATCATCATCCTTAATTCGTTTCTGTTGCCACACTTGTCGATACAACTCCAAAATCTCCGCATGGTCACTGTCTCTAGGTAATAACATCGTGCGCACATGTTGCAAATTATGTTCACTCTCCCGCACTCGACTGGTAAAAAACAACTCCTCACACACTCTATCCACGCCTGCTGTTCGAGTCACCGACTTATCGTTAGCGACGGCTTCACATAACTTTTGCGTCAAATACGGCTGCCCGTTAGTCCAATACCAAATCCGTTGCAACAATTTCCGCCCTAGCTTCGCGTCCCGTTGCAACCCTGGCAGTAAGGAGACCATTTCCGGTTCGGTAAAGTCGGTTAAATCAATCCGTCGGCCAATATTAAAGGGCGTGATACGGGCATCTTGAATTAACTCCGAAGGCGTGGCGACCCCAATTAAACAAAAGGTCAAGCGTTGCAATTGCGGGTCTTGAGTGCGGGCATTGAAACATTCCCGAATGCCCGCGAAAAATTCATCGGTGGAGAAGGGTAGAGTTAGCACACTATCAATCTCATCCAGACAAATAAGGGAACTAGAAAAAAATAAACTACCCATAATTGACAAATTGTATATAATGA
>DZAL01000054.1:8895-31073 GCA_022729575.1 Thiomargarita sp. | reverse complement strand
TGCATGTATTAGGCATGCCGCCAGCGTTCAATCTGAGCCATGATCAAACTCTTCAATTTATATTTTGAATATTCGAATCAACGCAAGCACTTACTCAAATGTATTGTATTACTTTTGCATGGTGTCACGTTGGTAAAACTTTTAACTGGTTTCACTTTCAACGCAAGTACCCACACAAATTACTTGACTTATCTTGTTAAAGAGCATTCCTCCGTTCTGAATTAAATTCTAGCAGGAAGATCAATCATCACCAATACTACAAAAACTTAACTTTCCTTATCTTTAAAGGGATAAAGAATTTAAGAATCTTAAACTCTACTTAAGATAAGAATAACATCTTGTTTTACTACTTGTCAAGACTTTGAAACAATTTCGTGATATTCTTTTTTCGGTTAAGGCTAAAAACTTAAAATGGGTGATTTTACCCCAAATTTTTACACATAATTACAAAACAGATTAATTATTATGATTATGCCTTCCTACCAACCGACCGACCGACCAATCTCACTCATTTCAACTACTTGACTCAACTTTCCGTCAATTCTTCATTGTTAAGCAAGTGACCATTATATATGGTTGATTTTCCGATTGTCAAGTCTTTTTTCAAAAATCTTCAATCTTCAATCTTCAATTCTCGCTCTTCACTGTTAAGTATTGAAGAAGTGCCATTCTATATCGACTTATTTAACTTGTCAAGTCTTTTATTGAAAATATTCAAAACTTTTTAAAACCAACATCTTATTTAAGTCTATAATTTACTTTAAGGCTATTTTCAATAATCATTCCTATTTAAATAGAAATTCCCTTGAGAATGTTTAGACTATCATTTTATACCTAATCTTTTCAACTTGTCAAGGCTTATTTACAAAATAATAACTCATCTCTTTAGATTCTTTAAGACAGACATACACTTTAAAAAGTGTTTTTACTTCATCAAGTTTTTAATTTATAATAACTTAAATAACTTAAATTAAAATTCACTTGACCTTACTTCAAAAGGTAGGGTGAATACTGTGCCCTCTCAAGTAAAATAACCATCAAGCAAGTAAAATAACCTGTACTGTTGTTTATTTTATAGATAAAGATAACTTTAAAAACAAAAGTCTTAAACAAAAGACTTATTTACTTCAAATAATGTATTGATAATTCAATATTGACTAGAGAGGCGAGATTATACACAGATTTTCTTGCTTGTCAAGTGATCTCTATAAAATTATTTCGATCTCTTAAAATCATTTCTGAATTTATTTGGTTCATAACCAATGAAGTGGCCCACCTATTATTAAGTCTGTTTCAGATTCAGATTTAAGTCACGACCATTGTTGAAATTCAAGTTAAGCGAGAATTATATACGAGTGTTTTAATTTGTCAAGCATTTTTAAAAAAATTTCCTGCTTATTAACACTTACTGTAATTGTATACAAGTTGCTTGCGCTTGTTTCCAACCAAACTAAACGAAGCCAGCATAATACAACGAATTTTTCATTTGTCAACTCATTTTATATTTTTTATTCTATTCTTTATTTATTTAATCACATATAACCATGAAGTCCATTTTATTTAATACTTATTTGACACCGTGTTTGTTGCCCGTATTAACACCTGGACCAATCGTGGTTTTGATGGTGATAGAGAAATACTTCTTCTCTAGTGCTTTAATCGCATAAGTCATTTTCAGTGACTCCAAAACGAGTTAACATCTCCTGATGGTCAAGATACTGGTCGGTTTCCGTATGTTCCCGCGATTTCACCAGACGGTAAATTTCCAAATGTTCAAACAGTAGCGAAGATTCCGCTACGACCGAATCAGAGTCCTTGAACCAATGTAAAATATCTATCAAATGTTGATAGTCAGTTTCCGCCAGTAAAATCGCACGGTCGGTCGGGGACATTTCAATACGTACCGGTTCATGGTTATCAATCACTAATCGTCTCAATTGTTCCCAATGTTGCCGAACTTCCAGGGGAGTCATGGTTTGCATCGGTTTCTCCTATAGGCAATCCTGAAATCTTGGGGGGAAGTTAGGATTGGCAGTCCTTGAAAGACTGCCAGTCCTAATCACCCAAATGTCATGACCATTCTCTTATAAATTACCACTAACTCTCTCTCTGCCAAATGACATTTCGCATTCCAAAAATAGCCTCGTTTTTATTCCTGTGTACTTCCTCGATGGTCACTATTCAATCTCACCACTTCCGTAGTCCGTTGCTTCGGTCGAGGCACAATCTCCACTTTCCCAATCGCCACTAAACCAATGATGATAGGAATCAAATAAATCAACAAATTCAACAGCACGCCCATAAATTTATTCCCTTGCCCAGGGTTTCGGCAACAGTCAAGCGATGGTCTTTCCGCTGCTTAGAAAAACCTTGGGGATAAGTTATCACGGGGCCAGTAGCCCAGCCGGTTAAACGAATCTTCAAACCGCGTTTCGCCGAATCTAAAGTCATCTGCTCGATATTACCTCGTTCCCACGCTCCGCGTGAACCTTAGTCAGGTAGGGTGGGTAAACGTCCTTTGGTTTGCCCACCTGTTACCGCGACCGTGGAAGTGGTGGGCAACTAGATTTGACAACTTTCAAAAAGTTGTCAAATCTGAGACCCTGTACCAACCATTAAGAACAACACCTCAAGGGATAACACCTCTCGAAGGGGTGTTATCCCTGCCGGGGAAAAAAGTTTCAAACCCCTTTAGCCGTTTCTTGACCTCCTTCGTAACCATATTCCAGCAAAATCTTATCAAACGCGGCTCTGATTTCAGGCTCAAAATGTCCTAACTGCTCTACTTCGGCACTGCTATATTTGGATTTGAGACGACGGGCCTGGGCCAAAATGGGTAAATCTGATAACTGTTGCACCGGGATCCCTAAGTCCAGTAATTTCACGCCTTGATGATAAATCTGTAACATCAAACTTAATAACAACATTTGCTTTTGCGGCGAACAAAAACTATCCACCTCATCTCCCGCATTTTGTTGTAACAATCCTTCTCGAATCAACGCCGCGCCAGTTAACACCCAACGCTGAGTGGGGGACAAGGCTTCGGGGCCCACCAGATTGACAATACGAGCCAATTCATCGGCCTGGGCCAATAATTTCAAAGATTCATTACGATACTCTAACCAGTGCGAATCAATGTGTTGCGCCCACCAGGGTTGCGCTAGGGTAACATAGCCAGAAAAACTTTCATTCCAATCAATCGACGGGTAATGCCGCGCATCAGCCAATTCTTTGGATAAAGCCCAAAACGTTTGCACAATCTCCTTGGTATGACTGGTCACCGGTTCCGAAAAATCTCCCCCCGGTGGAGAGACCGCACCAATCAGCGTGACCGAAGCGGTGGTGCCATTCAAGGTGGTCACTCGTCCTGCTCGCTCATAAAAGGCGGCCAACCGAGAAGATAGATAGGCGGGATAACCTTCTTCTACGGGCATCTGTCCTAACCGTCCACCCACTTCGCGCAAGGCTTCGGCCCAACGACTGGTGGAATCGGCTACCATGACCACATCATAACCTAAATCTCGATAGTATTCCGCTATGGTCACGCCAACATAAATCGAGGCTTCGCGGGCCACTACGGGCATATTTGACGTGTTTGCAATTAATAAAGTACGTTCCATTAGAGAGCGACCAGTATGGGGGTCAGTTAGATGGGGGAAGGTTTCTAAAATGTCAACTAATTCATTGCCACGTTCACCACAGCCAACATAAATCACAATATCCGCATTGGACCAGCGGGCAATTTGATGTTGCAACATGGTCTTGCCGGCACCAAAGGGACCGGGGACGGCGGCTTTACCGCCTTTTAATAACGGAAAAAAGGTGTCCAAAATGCGTTGGCCCGTGAGCAATGGGATAACCGCATGGTCTCGTTTTAGATAAGGGCGCGGGATTCGTACTGGCCACCGTTGTAGCATTTGAATACTGCGAATCTCCTCTTGGTCAGTTTTCACTTTAGCAATCAGATGTTCTACGGTATATTCCCCCGCATGAGCTAGTTCTACCAATTCGCCCTGACAGTCCGGGGGGACTAAGATAGGATGACTAATAGCGAGAGTTTCTTGAACTTTACCGAGTAACATGCCGGGGGTCACTGGGGTGCCTAACGGTAAACGATTATTCGAAGTAAAATTCCATACTTGTTGTCGGTCCAACGAGGGAATATTTAGGCCACGGGCAATATAATCGCCGCTGGCCGCAAAAATTTTAGTGAGTGGTCGTTGCACGCCATCAAAAATTTGTCCCATCAAGCCTGGCCCTAGTTCCACCGACAAAGAATGTCCTAGTGCTTGCACGGGCTCACCCGGACGTAAAGATTCGGTGGATTCATAGACTTGAACGGTGGCTTGAGCCTGGTCCAAACGGATGACTTCTCCCATTAAGTTCAGATGTCCTACGCGCACTTGTTCACCGTTATGAACGCCAGGGAGATGGACGGTGACAATGGGACCATTGATGGTTAAGAGGTGACCAGGGGAAATTTCAGACATGATTAGAGTTGTCTCCTATAGTGAGATAAATTTGGAGTCCAAAACAGGTTTTGGACTCCGGTTTTGGACTCCTGGGGAGGTATGGAGAATCAGTACCGATTACACTATCTTTCCATTATCTCCCACACACACGATTTTCATTAAATTCGTCCCGCCAGGCAGACCTTTTAAATCGCCTTTAGTAATGATGACTAAATCTCCTTTTCCGACGGCACCGCGTTTCACCAAGACATCAATCACGAGTTGATTAGCTTCTAACGTATCTACGATAGCTAAATCTTCCATTTTCACTGGATAAACTCCGCGATACAAGGTGACTCGACGGCAAGTAGAGACATGTCGAGATAAGGCAAAAATCGGGATGCTCGAATGAATCCGTGACATCCATAAAGCGGTGGAACCGGATTCAGTTAATGCCGCAATAGCTTTAATTTTCAGCAGATGGTTAGCGGTGTACATCGTGGCCATGGCAATCGCTTCGTCAATGCGACCAAATTGGCTCCCCATTCGATGCGTCGAAGTTCGGATTTGAGTTTGCTTCTCGGCTTCACGACACACTCGATCCATGGCAATCACGGTTTCTTCTGGATATTTACCGGCCGCCGTTTCCGCGGATAACATCACTGCATCGCTACCATCAAATACGGCATTAGCCACGTCGGAGACTTCGGCCCGAGTAGGTATCGGATGTTCGCGCATAGATTCCATCATTTGGGTCGCGGTGATGGAAATTTTATTTAACTCACGGGCCTTGTTGATTAATAATTTCTGGGCCGGTGGAAGAGCCGCGTCGCCAATTTCTACGCCTAAATCTCCCCGCGCTACCATGATGGCATCTGCCGCGCGAATGATTTCTTCATGGTTAACTAGAGCTTCCGCGCGTTCGATTTTAGCGATAATTCCGCCTTGTCCACCGGCGGCGCGAAATAATTCTCTGGCTTCATGAATGTCATCGGCATTACGTGGAAAGGAGACGGCTAAATAATCTACTTGCATGGCGGCGGCGACGGCAATATCGTTGCGGTCTTTATGGGTCAGGGCGCGGGCCGAGAGTCCACCGCCTAAGCGGTTGATGCCTTTGTAGTTTGACAATTGACCACCGACGGCCACTTTGCAATGAATTTTGGTGCCGACGACGTGCTTAACTTCTATTCTAAGGCAACCGTCATCGAGTAGCAAGGTGTCTCCTCTACGCACATCTCTGGGTAATTCTTTGTAGGTAATACCAACTTGTTGTACATTGCCGGCGGTTGGCGGACAAGCGGCATCTAGGGTAAACGCTTGACCTTTTTCTAAAGTCACCGAGCCGGTGCTAAAGGCTTCAATTCGAATTTTCGGTCCTTGCAAGTCGCCAATCACTCCGACTGGGCGACCGTAGTCATTGGTGCAAGTGCGTTTAATCTCGTCTAATCTTTTCTGATGCACTTCGGCACTTTGATGCGAAAAATTTAGGCGCACGAGGTCAACGCCGGCTTTGATAGTTTTATGTAACATTTCAGGGTCGTCAGTGGCAGGCCCTAAGGTAGCAATAATTTTGGTACGTCGAAACATGGTGTTAATTACCAATGAGTTGTTAATGATAGTGCTGGTGGTTAATTGAGGTTAACCAGTTTTTGCATTTCTGCTAATTCTTCGACAAATCCACCGGAGAGGATGGGGAATCGACACCAAGTTTTGGGGTCCAGACTTTCATCATCTAAATGAAAACCCGGGGCATAGCGTTCTCGTTTCCATTGATGACGAGTCCACAAGGTGAAGAATCGTTCAACCCAGGTGAATATTTGTTGATCATTATACTCGCTAAATTTAGCTTTGAGTAAACAAAAAATTTCCGCCGGCGTTTGACGGTCACGGACTAAGGCTTTTTCTATGATATTCAACAAGTGATATGGCATTAAATCGGCTTCATCGGTTTGTTGCATGGTCAATGGACGTAATTCTGCCGTTGGTGCTTGTTGAGTGATTAGGGATAAAAATGGAAACGGTTGCAATTGGGTGGGTCCTTGTTGTTCCAACCAACGGAGCCATTGTCGAATAAAATCTTTGTCAATGCCGGCCAGTGGACTTAATCCGCCGCTGGTGTCGCCATCCATGGTGGCATAACCGACCGCGGCTTCTGAACGATTACTGGTGGCGAGTAATAGGGCTTGACGTAGGTTGGCAATTAACCAGACACTGGGAGAGCGGGCGCGGGCTTGAATATTTTGCAAAGCCACGTCATGTTGTTCCCAAGTCAATTTTTGCTGAATGGCGGCGGAGACGAGGTCGACATAGCCGTTGACCAGTTTATTAATATTTAATTTTAAGTAATCTGCACCTAAGTTTTGGGCCAGGGTCGATGCGGCATTTTCGGTAATTTTACTTGAGTTTTCAGTGGCTTGATAAACGCAAGTCAGTAATCGTTTGACGATATCGGTGATGGTGGTGGTAGGTAAACCTGGAATGTAATTTAATTTGGCGCAAAAACCAGCCAGGCCCAATTCGGCCACGCCTAATTTTACCATCAGGTGTACTAAACAAGCAATGGTGGCAGAATCGGCCCCGCCGCTGAGTGAAACGACAAAGCCTTGGGCGCGAGTTTTGCGTAGGTAATCAAAGAGTCCAAGAGCAACGGCTCTGGTAAATTCTTCCTCTTTAATGGTCGCTTGATATTCCCACAGTTGCAAACTGGCGGTGGTAGTTTTTGGAGGAGAGAGGAGGGGATAGTCAAAAGGTACGTAAATATGAGTATCCAAGTTAGGTACGCATTCACCGGTTCTGGCTTGTGCCATTCGAGTTAAGTCCACATCTACGGCGGCACTAATGACTTGGTAATGCGCAAAGCTAAAGCGTTTACTGGCGGCTAAGAGATGACCGCCGCTGGCAATTAAGCTATCACCGTCATAAATGGCGCGGCCGGCTTCATTGCCGACCAAACTGGTATAGACATAACCGACGCTAAAGGCGCGGGAGCCTTCGAGGATAAAACGTTCGCGGACCAGATGTTTGCCAAAGGCGAAATGACTGGCGCTGGGGTTGAGAATAATATCAACGCCGGTTTCGGCTAATTTAATGCCAGGTCGATTGGCAACCCAGGCTTCTTCGCAGATTTCAAAGCCAATGCGTACTCCTCCGCAGTTAAAATAAATATCGCCAATGGGGTAACGTTGATTTTGAATTTCTATTTCGGTAAAGATTCCCACGGGCCAGGCTTGAAACCAACGGGGTTCATAATGAATGCCGTCGCCGGCTAAAAAGCGTTTAGCGACAAAGCCGCAAATTTGACCGTTGACTAATAAAGAGACGACGTTGTATACTCGATTTTGATAAGCTAATGGGAGTCCGATGGCGACGATAATATTTTTGGTGTGGGGTACAATAGCCTGGAATACCCGTTGCGATTGAATTAAAGTGCTTGGTGATAAAAACGCATCTTCACAACCGTAGCCACTGATACATAATTCAGGTAAACATAAAATACTTATTTGCTCGGCTTGGGCGGCTTCAATGGCAGCAATAATGTGGTTTTGGTTGCCTTTCCAGTCGAGCGGTGTTTGGTTGAGGGTGGCGGCACCGACTTTAATATATTTCATAGCAATGTCCTTTAAAGGTCCTTTATTACAAGGAGTTATAAATTTTAACGGATGATATAGTATAACTCACCTTACGCACGGTTAACTCAACCACCCCCAACCCCTCCTTGGTAAGGAGGGGAGTAAGCACCACCTTAGCAAGGAGGGGTTAGGGGTGATGGTGCGTAAGGTGAGATATAATTCTTGATGGTCCTATTGAAATCACCTCCAGGCTACTTCTTGAGTAAGGAGGGGTTGAAGGTGGTTAGTCTTGACTCGGCTAAACTCCCCGCCTTACCAAGGAGGGGTTTGGGGGTGGTTAATTTATCTAGTTCACATGAGGTTGAACAATTATGAAAAAATCTGGTGCCGAACATCGACGTTATTTAAGACATCCGGCGACTATTCCAATCACGGTGACTTTGGCTGATGAAGTGACTATGAATTTACAATCGTTGACTAATGTCAGCCTGGGGGGATTATCCTTTGAGTCAGAGCAACCGTGGAAGAAAGGTACCGCGGTGGGCATTAGTTTTCATCCGCCTTATAATTTTTCTAAGGAGGTACTGAAAATCTTTGGACGAGTAGTCTGGTGTAAGAAAGCGGATGACCATTTTGAAGTAGGAGTAGAATTTATGAAACCTTCTGGTAGTGCAGTGGATATAGCGCAAAAAATCGAAGAGATTTATCGTCGTTTGTAGTTATTATTCACCTTACGCACGGTTAACTCAACCACCCCCAACCCCTCCTTGGTAAGGAGGGAAGTACACACTACCGGCACGCCAGGATACTCCCCTCCTTACCAAGGAGGGGTTGGGGGTGGTTGTGCGTAAGGTGAGTTATTATTAATCTCTTTTCAGCGTCTTCAGTGTGCTCAATGGTTCAACTGATTTATTACCGAGTACCTAAAATTCGGGTAGTCCTGAAATCTGGGTGAGAACTTAGGACTGGCAGTCCTTTGAGGACTGCCAGTCCTGACCGCTCGGTAGTCAGGTGCCAGGCAGTAGTTTAAACCTGACAGGTCTTTGAGACCTGTCAGGTTTGAGAGCTGGATCACTACCTATTCTCATTACCAAAAATTCACACAAATTAAGATTGTAATTTCTTCGAGTAATTGCTTAAGGTGGTGCGATAAACTCCGGCCAGTATTTAGGTGACTGAATACGAAACAGTTTTTCTTTACTGCTGGCACCTTTTAATAACAATACTTTCGATTTAGCTACTCCGAATAATTTCGCTAATAATCTGCTCAATTCTTCATTCGCTTGTCCTTCTATCGGTGGTGCAGTCAGTTTAATTTTCAATTTGTCACCATACACGCCAACAATGCCAGGATGACTGGACCGCGGTTGAATATGTACGGATAAAATTAAATCGTGGTGGTCCCAACGGTAAAAGTTCATAATAACATAATAGAATCAATAAAATGGCGTGTCAAACTTATTATATTACTTCATTCCTCTTAACAAATCCGCCTGAATGTCGGCTAAATCTTCCAAGCCTACCGAAATTCGAATTAAACCATCTTTGATGTTAGCGGCTTGTCGTTGCTCCTCGGTTAAGCGACCATGGGTGGTGCTGGCAGGATGAGTAATGGTAGTTTTGGTATCTCCCAAATTAGCGGTTATCGAAATCAGGCGCGTAGCATCAATCAATCGCCAAGCGGCCGCTTTGCCGCCATGGACTTCAAAAGAGACGATGCCGCCAAAACCCGTTTGCTGTTGTTTGGCTAACTCATGTTGTGGATGAGAAGGCAGACCAGGGTAATAAATGGTTTCGACCATGGATTGCTGAGTTAACCATTGTGCCAAAGCCAGTGCATTTTCACAATGGGCTTTCATTCGAATGTTGAGTGTTTCCAAACCTTTTAGAAAGACCCAGGCGTTAAATGCGCTGAGGGTGGGGCCGCCGGAGCGAATGATGTTATAGACTTCTTTGATTAATGCTTCAGAGCCAATCACGGCCCCGCCTAAACAACGTCCTTGGCCATCTAAATATTTGGTCGCGGAATGAATCACGAGATCGGCACCCAGAGCCAGTGGTTGTTGTAAAATGGGTGTGCAGAAGCAGTTATCCACGACCAATAAACAATTATGCTGGTGCGCCAAATCAGCGAGTGCTCGAATATCAGCGATTTCAGTTAATGGATTAGAAGGAGTTTCTAAAAATAATAGTTTAGTATTCGGTTTAATGGCTTGTTGCCAGTCATTCAAATCGGTGAGGGTGACAAAGGTCGTTGGTACGCCAAATTTGGCCAGAATACTATTAAATAAACTGACCGTGGTGCCAAAGATACTTTTGGAAGCGACGATATGATCGCCGGCTTTGAGCAAACCTAAGCAGGTACTTAAAATCGCGCCCATGCCGGAAGCGGTGGCAATACCTCGCTCTCCTCCTTCTAACGCCGCCAAACGCTCTTCAAAATTGCGGACGGTAGGATTAGTAAAGCGTGAGTAGATATTACCTTCTTCGGTTTGAGCAAACCGTGCCGCCGCTTGGGCCGCATCTTGGAAGACAAAACTAGAAGTGAGAAACATCGCTTCACTATGCTCACCTTCAGCGGTACGTACTTGCCCGGCTCGGACGGCACGGGTGTTAAGACCAAATTCTTGCCAATTTTTCATAGATTGATTTATAGAGTATGATTTCAGGTAGATTGAGGTCCTTACCCTCGGTCCCTCTTCCTGGGAGCAATACCATTGAGTTAAGGAATCACCCATTTGACAGTCGAAGTCACAACACACGTTTGGGGTGGCGGTGGTCCAAAACGTGTTTTGGACTCCTCTTAATGGCATTGTCTCCCTGGGGGCGGTGGGTGAAGGAGGTTTAGGCCGCCACCGAAAATAAATCGGTAATTTCGGTTTTGGACTGATGTTCGCGTTGCTCTTCTTTAGCGGCATCATTACGTTGACAAGCCACCCGATTGAGATAGTCTTGGTCAACATCGCCGGTGACATAAGAACCGGTAAAGCATGAGGTATCAAATTCTTTGATATTGCGGTTGCCCTTTCGCGCACAGGCAATCAAATCTTCTAAATCTTGATAGACCAACCAATCACAGCCGATGGCTTTGGTAATTTCGTCGATGGTGCGATTGTTGGCAATTAGCTCCTCGACCGAGGGCATGTCAATGCCATAGACATTCGGATAACGAATTGGTGGTGAAGCCGAAGCAAAATAGACTTTGCGGGCCCCCGCGTCGCGAGCGAGTTGGATAATTTGTTGGGAAGTGGTGCCGCGCACAATAGAATCATCTACCAGCAACACATTTTTGTTTCTAAATTCTAGGTCAATGGCATTCAATTTTTGTCGTACTGATTTGCGCCGCAAACTTTGGCCAGGCATAATAAAAGTGCGGGGGATATAACGATTTTTGACAAAGCCCTCACGGTATTTGACCTTCAATTCGTTAGCCAGTTGTAAGGCCGCAGTACGGCTAGTATCAGGAATGGGAATCACTACATTGATGTCGTGATTGGGATAAATCCGTAGAATTTTTTTGGCCAGTGATTTACCCATTCGCATTCGAGCTTTATAGACCGAAATACCATCGATAATAGAATCCGGCCGGGCCATATAGACAATTTCAAAAATACACGGCGAATATTTAGGATTCTCCGCACATTGTTGGGTGTGTAGATTACCTTCAAGGTCAATAAAAATAGCTTCACCTGGGGCAATATCTCTGACCAATTCAAAACCTAAGACATTGATAGCTACACTTTCAGAGGCAATGACATACTCGATACCATCGGCGGTTTCGCGTTTACCGTAGGCCAAGGGACGAATCGCAAAGGGGTCACGAAAGGCGACGAGACCATAACCAATAATTATCGAGATTACCGCATAACCGCCGCGACAACGACGATGGACTCCTTTGACTGCGGTAAATATCTCTTCTGGGGTGATTCGATATTTTCTGATTTGCTGCAATTCATGGGCAAACACATTGAGTAACACTTCGGAATCGGAATCGGTATTGAGATGACGCAAGTCCTCACGAAATAAATCGGTTTTGAGGTACTCAGCATTGGTCAAATTACCATTATGCGCTAAGGCAATACCATAAGGTGAGTTGACATAAAACGGCTGCGATTCGTCACTGGATTCACAGCCAGCCGTGGGATAACGGACATGACCAATACCCAGATTACCTTGCAAATATCGTATGTGCCGGGTATGAAAAATATCTCTCACTAATCCGCGGTTTTTCCATAAATAGAGTCGTCCATCATCATAAGTGGCGATTCCAGCGGCATCTTGTCCACGATGTTGTAATCCCGTTAAACCATCATAAAGCGCTTGATTTACACTGCTTCTACCAAAGATTCCGATAATTCCACACATAGAGATATTTCCACAGTTAAAGTGACAACTGCTACTACTTGAGTGCAGAGTCAAAATTGAATTGTCTAGCCAGATCGATAGGTAATTGATTGCGTAGTATCAATACTATAGGTTTAAAAAATGAGTGAATGAAAACGGATTCCTGCCACTCCACTAGGGTGGGTAGATGGGTCAGTCCGGATAACATAATGGCCAATATTATTATTACACAACCTCGTGCTAGTCCAAACCAAATCCCTAATATTCGCTCAGTCAGGCTGACTTGCAACGGCCCAAGGGAATTTATAATCAAGTAGTTAATCCATAAAATCACAAAAAAAGTGGCAAAAAATAATATAATCAAAGCTACCCCTATACGTAGGTCGGCAAACGGAATCACGGTGATTAACACTTTTGCTAATTCGTCAAGAAAATTAATGGCAATAGCTAAAGAAATCAGCCAGGCGACGATTGAAAATAATTCTTTGACTAGGCCATTAATAAAACTCAAGCCGCCGGCAACTACCAATATGGTAAGAATACCCCAATCTATTCCATTCATTAGGTGATGATTTTTCTTTATGATTTTGTTATTAGAAACAGGACATTATCAATAATAATACAGAGTAAGCTAGATGGATTAGAACCATTTTAACAAATTCAACTGAATAATTAAAGCACTTGAATTAAAATAAAAATTGTGCTAAAGAAGATAAGCATTTATACGCTTGAGTGGGGTTGTCAGCCAGGTAGGGTGGGCCAAGGTCCTTTTGTTGGCCTATCGTTTAGGTGATGATATGATGAAATTCGGTGGGCAACGGTGAGCAGGGAAAAGATTTGACAACTTTAAAAAAGTTGTCAAATCTAGTCAGGTAGAGTCCAAAGCGGGTAGTCCCTGCCAACCAATGGAGGTATTAACCGCCGGGTGCTAAGATTCCTAACCTGGCAGGTGCTAAGTTTCCTAAACCTATGAGGTTTAGGAAACTTTGAACCTTAGAAACGTTGGAGTAGAGGCTTTAGCCGCACTGCCATTAAGTTAAGGAATCCCGCGGTCAGGTTTTAACCTTGAAGGTCTGGTTTTAGACCTTCAAGGTTTCTTTGGCCGGCTAAAGCCTCAATGCCATTAAGTTAAGCCGCGTTGGAGTCCAAACCTTCAGATTTGGACGAGATTGGCTAAGGTAAGACGGCGTTGCCAAATCTGAAGATTTGGACTCCAACGCCGTAACTTTAGCTTAACTTAATGGCATTGAGGCTTTAGCCGCACTGCCATTAAGTTAAGCCGCGTTGGAGTCCAAACCTTCAGATTTGGACGAGATTGGTCAAGGTAAGACGGCGTTGCCAAAGCTGAAGCTTTGGACTCCAACGCCGTAACTTTAGCTTAACTTAATGGCATTGCGGCCAAAGCCTCTACTCCAACGTCTCTTCTGGCAAGTGCTAAGTTTCCTAAACCTTTGAGGTTTAGGAAACTTTAAACCTTGGTAACTCATTGAAGGTTAAGACCTCCATTAACTTGAAGGGACTACCCACTTTTTTAAGGAGGACCTTATGGAAACTTGGCATGAAATACATGAAATCACTTCGAAAACCTTGACTCTCACACTGCCAGAATACTTCTCTGGAAAGACTGTCGATGTCATTTTGCAACCAGTGGACACCAACCACTATCAGGTCACCCAAACCGCCACCACGGGTATCAATGCGATTTTTGGCAAGTGGCCTGGGGAAGAAACCGATGCGGAAATTGATGAACTGTTGGAACAATTATCATGATGATTCCTACCGATGCTTTGATTTTGTTAGATACTAATATTCTAGTACATCTCCTTCGTGGCGATGTCGTAGGACAACGCCTGGTGGTGGATTATGACTTATTCAACCGTCCTAACCGGCCACTCATCTCATTTGTGACGGTGGGAGAAATGTATGCGTTGGCCCGAAAACGTGGTTGGGAGACCAGACGGCAACAACTGTTGGAAGCCTTGTTAAAGGAAGTCGTGGTGGTGAATATTCATCAACCAGGTATAGTAATATTCACCTACTGTTGTACTTCTGAGGGATAACACCCCTCGAAGGGGTGTTATCCCTGCGGTTTGGCCAAACTTATTATGGGACAACTAGATAAGGATATTACTATAATAGAGAAATTCTGAGAAATTTATAGAGAAGAAAAGTTCACGGACTAGAGGCTTTAGCCGCACTGCCATTAAGTTAAGGAATCCCCCGGTCAGGTTTTAACCTTGAAGGTCTGGTTTTAGACCTTCAAGGTTTCTTTGGCCGGATTAACGGCAATGGCAGTGAGGCTTTAACCGGAAGAGGTGGCACATCCCAGGAGTCCAAAGCGTAGCTTTGCTTTTTCAAAGCTTCGCGTCGAACTCCTGGCCTGGGATGTATATTCGGTATTCCAACCTCTGGCAAATTAACCATTCACCTAGGAAACTCACTTATGTCAACGTTAACCATTGAATTACCAGAAATATTAGCCCAGCAAGTAGAACAACGTGGGCTGTCTCCACAAAGGCTACAACAACTGTTTGTCGGATGGGTGCAATCCTATCTCCAAAGGTCTGACATAGCGGTTGCTAATCAAACGGCAACGCCATCGGCAACGACCTTTCCAGGATCTGACGACCAAAAAATTACCAATTCTGGAATAGTTATGAATGAGGTAGCATTGACGGCAGAGAAGCCTTATCGTTATCCCAGTGTAGCAATGCCAGTGTCAAGTTTGGATGTATGGATGAACCTCCTCCCAGAAGGCTATGAAGGTGAGGCGTTGGCTGACACGGAAGCACTTTATGAGGAGGTATGAGAGTGAAAGTAGCTATCGATACTTCAGTGTTAGTCGGTTTAATCAACTCTTATGACCTCTGGCGAAATCAAGCCTTTGCGGAAGACCGCAAAAAAGTTTATTATGGTCAATTGATTAAAACTATAGGAGATAAACCATGAAAATGATAAAGCGTAGATTGTTGTTATTAGGACTGTTATTGGCGATGTTGGTGAGTTGTTCCTCTCCTCTGCCGCCCCTGAGAATTAGCATTCAGTCGGACTGGCCAAGCTACGGAATTGCTTTTATCGCCCAAGACCAGGGGCTATTTGCTAAATATGGGGTGCAAGTGACCCTAATACCAGTACCAGGGTATATGGAAAGTCTGAAGCCTTACAAGGAAGGCCAAGCGGATGCGGCTTTCATGGTGTTTGCCGATGCCATCATGTTTGAGGCTGAAGGAGTATCTACTCGTGCAGTCTATATCACGGAATATTCAGAAACCGGTGACATCCTTGTAGGCCAGCCTACTTTAAATAGTTTAAGTGACCTGAAAGGCAAAAAAATTGCCTTTGAAGGATTCAATAGTTTCTCTCATCTGTTTGTGCTAAAACTTTTAGAAAAAGCTGGAGTGAGGGAAGGTGAATTTGAAGGAAGCAACTTAGACTCTTCTAAAGTATTAGAACAGCTTCAATCTAGCAACATCTCGGCTGGACATGTTTATGGACCGGCAGTCTCTGAGGCCCTGGCTAAAGGTTACAAAATGCTGGGGAAGGCAGGTGATATTCGTCATCTGATGATGGGTGGGTTGGCGGTTAACGCCAAAGTAGTTAATACTCGCCGTAAAGAAGTGCAAAGTGTGATCAAGGCCTTGGTAGAAGCGGCAGATTGGTTGAAAAGTTTTCCCTCAGAAGGATTCGGGATTATCGCTAAATACGCTGGTATCTCTAAAGAAGAATTGGAAACCTCTATTAAGCGGTTACACGTTTTGGCGTTACCGGAGAATCAGGAAATGCTTAAGAAAGGCGGTCCTCTATTTGAAGGCGGTAAGGAAATTATCGACTTCTTTTACCAAAAAGGCGTGTTAGTCAAAATTCCGGATTTGAACACCGTGATTGATGGTCAATTTATTCAAACCATAGGAGATAAACCATGAAAATTAGAAAGTGCAGGTTGATGTGGTTAGAGGTGTTACTGGTGTTCTTGGTGAGTTGTTCCTCGCCCCCGCCCCCATCGCCGCCCCTGAGAATTGCCATTCAGTCAGTCTGGCCAACTTTTGGTGCAGCTTTCATCGCCCAAGACAAGGGCCTATTTGCTAAGTACGGAGTGCAAGTGACCTTAATACCTGCGCCAGGGTATGTGGAAAGTTTGAAACCCTATAAGGAAGGCAAAGCGGATGCCACTTTTATCATGTTTTCTGATACCCTCATGCTGGATGCTGAGGGAGTGCCTAGCCGTTTAGTTTATGCCACGGATTATTCAGACACGGGCGACATTATTGTAAGTTCGCCTTATTTGAATAGTTTAAGTGAACTGAAAGGCAAAAAAGTATCCATTGATGGATTTAACACGTTTTCCCATTTACTGGTATTAAAACTTTTAAAGATGAATGGGGTAAACGAAGGTGAATTTCAGATTGCTAATATTAACGACCCCTTTAAAGTGTTAGAGGCGTTAGAGTACGGTGAAATTCAGGCCGGGCATATCTACGGGCTGGCAGCAACGCAAGCCCTGGCGAAAGGGTACAAGATGATAGGCAAAGCCGGCGATATTCGTCATCTGATGATAGATGGTTTGGCGGTTAATGCGGAGGTCGTAAAAACTCGTCGCCAGGAAGTGCAAGGACTGATCAACGCCTTGGTAGAGGCGATGGATTGGTTAACACGTTCACCAGAAGAAGGGTTGGAGATTGTCGCTAAACATACTAACATTTTGAAAGCTGAACTGGAAACCACTTTCAAGAGAGTACATGTTTTTACACTAGCGGAAAATCAAGAAGTATTCAAGACAGGCGGTCCTCTATTTGAAGGCGGTAAGGAAATTATCGACTTCTTTTACCAAAAGGGTGTGTTAGTCAAGATTCCGGATTTGAACACCGTGATTGATGGTCAATTTGTGGCGGCGATAGGGAAGCAACCATAACAGAAAACCTGGGCGATGACTAGGTTTCTTAAACCTCGCAGGTTTAGGAAACTTTGGCGGTGGCTAGACCGATGACTAGGTTTCCTAAACCTTCAAGGTTTAGGAAACCTGGCCACTCAGTCCGCTTAACTTTAAAAAAGTAGGTATGTGATACTCGATGTTCAGAGTTTTTATAGTAAGATTCCTTCTAACCTCTGGAGTGATTCTTGCCCCTGGCCTCTGGAGTGCAAGAAGGATTCTTGCACCTAGTCTTTGGAGTACCGTCAGGATTCTTGCACCTAGTCTCTGGAGTGCAAGAAAGATTCTTGCACCTGGCCGCTGGAGTGATTCTTGCGCCACGGTTCGCTATAATTCCAGCGGCCAGGCGCAATAATCCTTATTGCGTTCCAGAGGCTATACCATATTTAGAGGAATCTTACTATAAAAACTTGAACAGCGAGTGATATGATAGAAAACCGTTTTTTGCGAAAATTCTCGGCAGTCGCCGAAATCCTCACTCAAGAGAATGGCCCGCTGAAATTGCTGGCGTTGGTTGAAAAATATAATTCTCCTCATAATCAATGGGATATGGTCGTTGCTTCCAAACATCTGCCCGAAACGATGGAAGTGTTAAGAGAAGTGATTGAGAAAACTCGCTCGGTCCTCAAAAAAGAGATGCTGAAACTGTCGGCAGTTATTCTGTTAAAAGAAAATGATGAATTTGTGAAACTCTTGCAAAAAATCCTCAAGCAGCAGGGTAACCCAAAAGTGTTGTTGGATGTGGATATTCTGGCGATAGAAATCAAAGAGGCTTATATTATTGTCTCCCCACTAGAGGCGTTGGGTTCTCGTTCCGCGTCCTCCCTTACCACCAAAACCACATCGGTGAGAACACGAGTTAGTTAAGTATCTTGAAGATTTCGCTAAATACGCTGGTATCTCTAAAGAAGAATTGGAAACCTCTATTCAGCGGTTACACGTTTTGACCTTACCGGAAAATCAAGAAATGCTTAAGAAAGGCGGTCCCCTATTTGAAGGTGGTAAGGAAATTATCGACTTCTTTTACCAAAAAGGCGTGTTAGTCAAAATTCCGGATTTGAACGCTGTAATTGATGATCAATTTGTGGCGGCGGCCGGGAAACAACCGTAGTGGCTTGATGATAACCCATAGCCCCCAATTTCTCGTTCCCACGCGCCCGCGTCTCTTTGCCCGCAACGCTGGCGCGTTGCCCACTGCATTCCCACGCCGGCGCGTGGGAACGAGAAACGAGAAAAAATCTTGCCCACTGCATTACCACGCGGGCGCGTGGGAACGAGAAAATCACTTTGGACCTGGGCTTGCCAAATCTGAAGATTTGGACTCCAGCAGAATATTATCTCGTTCCCACGCGCCGGCGTGGGAATGCAGTATGGACGCGCCAGCGTCCTTGTCCCGCAACGCTGGCGCGTTGCCAACTGCGTTCCCACGCGGGCGCGTGGGAACGAGAAAATAGCTAATTAATTCATTCAGTTAATTCTAAAATTTTGAAAATTCTGATTCAGACAAAAGAACTCCCCATGAACTTTACCACCAAACTATTATTTCTCAGCTTAGGTTCGGTTTTAGGCGTAACCATTCCGCTGTACCTACTCCTCTCTTACACCAGTGGCCATGCACTGGAACAAGAAATTCAGGCCCGATTACGCGGGCAAGCGGTGCATACTATGGATAAACTAGACCGCATGTTGTTTGAACGTCGCGCCGATCTGCAACTTATCGCCAATATTATTGGCCGTGCTGTCACGCCTACTCCAGCGCAACTCACACAATGGTTACTGGCTCATCGCCATTATTACAAAGCCTACTATTCTCTATCCTTTTACGATGCTCGTGGCATTAGGATTGCCGATACCGCCGGGCTGTCTCTGGGACAAATTGCCGAGGCTAGTTTGTGGACTACCACCGTGTTTGAACGCGAGGGGGCCAGCATCGGTGAGGATATTCATGTTGACGCGGAACTGCAAAAGAATATCGTTTACTTTGCGGTGCCCGTACAAACTGACCAGGGGATTTTATTAGGTGCAGTCGTAGCGCGAATGCCCGTGGAGAATTTATATTATGTGCTAGGAGGGTTACAAGATGAGACTCAACGCCTTGAAGTCAGCCTGTTTGATACGACGGGGAAGATGCTTTATTCCACCAGTGAACCTCAGTTGATTGGTAAATCCGTGTTGTCGGCAGTGACTCCCGAACAGATTGTGGCGCACTTTGGTCAAGAGACTTTTTACCAACTGGCCACAGAACAAGGTTTTTTAGACTTTAAAGGGAACCAATGGACTTTAGTGGTGCATTACCCGGCTAAAGAGGCGTTAGCAGCCGTGACACGACTACGTAATCAAGCCTTCCTCATAGGTGCTACTTTGATATTATTGGCATTAGCAGTCACTACTCTGATGGCACGTCGCCTCGTCAAGCCGGTCTTGCAACTCAAAGAAGCTACCCTAAAATTAGGTCGAGGTGAATTTCAAACCACGGTCTCCGTAAATTCCAAAGATGAGATTGGAGAATTAGCGCTCACTTTCAACCAAATGGCTCAGAGGTTGTTAGAAAATATGCAGGCGTTGGAACAACAGGAGGAATTACTGAAAACCTATAATCAACGTTTAGAGGAAGAAGTCGCCATCCAAACCGAGGAGTTAGCAGCGGCTAATGAGGAGTTACAAGCGCATAGTGAAAATTTATGGCACCAAAATCAGTTATTGGAGCAAGCTAAAGAAACCGCCGTGCTGGCTAAACGACAAGCCGACTTGGCCAATCAGGCGAAAAGTACCTTTTTAGCTAACATGAGCCATGAGTTGCGGACTCCTCTGAATGGGATTTTAGGTTATACCCAAATTCTCAGTCGGGATAAGAGCTTAACGTCTAAACAACTGGATGGCATTGGGGTGATTCATCGTAGCGGTGAATATTTACTGACCTTAATTAATGATGTCCTGGATTTGGCGAAAATTGAAGCGGGTCGTGTGGAATTGTTGCCGACCGAGATTCGGCTTGACGATTTATTGCAAGGGGTGGTTGACCTATTCAAAATGCGTACTGCGCAGAAAGGCATTACTTTTCACTATGAAGCCTTGTCTCATTTACCGACGGGTATTCGTGCCGATGAAAAGCGGTTAAGACAAGTGTTAATTAATTTATTAGGCAATTCCGTTAAATTTACTCCTCAAGGCAGTGTGACTCTGAAAGTGGGCTATCATAATGAGAAAATTCGTTTTCAAATAGAAGATACTGGGATTGGTATCGCGGCAACCGATTTAGCACGAATTTTTCAACCTTTTCAACAATCTGGCGACGGTACTTATCGCGCTGAGGGCACGGGTTTGGGATTGTCGATTACTCAAAGAATTGTCGAAATGATGGGAGGTCAAATACAAGTAGAAAGTGTTTTAGGGGAAGGCAGTGTCTTCTGGTTTGCCGTCGATTTACCGGAGGTCTCCCATTTAATTAGTCAAACCCACCAAGAAGTTTCAGCGATGATTATTGGTATTGAGGGACCACCACGAAAAATTTTGGTCGTTGATGATAAATCGGAAAATCGTTCAATTGTGGTTAATCTACTGACACCACTTGGGTTTCAGGTGATTGAAGCCAACAATGGTCAAGAGGGGTTAGAGGAAGCGATTCAAACCCAGCCAGAGTTGATATTAACTGATTTAGTGATGCCGATCATGGACGGTTTTGAGTTAGTGCGACGTTTGCGAAGCCAGCCGGCATTTAAAGAAACCCCGATTATCGCTTTTTCAGCCAGCGTGTTTGAACATCATCAAGCTCAAAGTTATGCGATGGGGTGTAATGCGTTTATTCCTAAACCGTTTCGCGTCGATATGTTGTTTGAGCAATTACAAAAATTTTTGCAGTTGACTTGGATTTATGAATCCGCACCGGCGAGCCAAACAAATTTAGATCCGTCTTTGCCAATGGGAGAAGAGGGTGAATTGGATTTCGAACAAGCCAATATTCTTTATGAATTAGTCAGTCTGGGGGACATTATGGGTATCAAAAATTATGCAACTAAATTAGCAGAAACCAATCCGTCTTTAAGAGGATTAACTACTAAGATAATCTGGTTAGCAGATGAGTTTAAAGATCTTGAAATTGAAAACTTGATTAAGCCTTTTATGAAGACGGTTTGAGTAGAAGAAAACTGAATTTACGCTTTTAAAAACGAGAGCTTATGCAAAAATTATTTGAAACTATTAAGATAATCAATGGGGTACCGCAATTTTTAGAATTTCATCAGCAGCGATTCAATTACTCTAGGAGAATCCTATTTAATTCTACAGAGGAGATAGCGTTGAACCGGGTTATTCAAACGCCACCTTTATCAGGAGTTTATCGGTGCCGGGTGATTTATTCAGAAACGATTGAATCTGTTGAATATATTCGCTATGAAGCGAGGACTTTTAGCACGTTCAAAGTAGTGGTGGCGGATGATCTTGATTATGAATTTAAATATCTTCAGCGGGATTCGTTGAATCATCTCGTGCAGTTGAAAGGTCAAGCGGATGATATTTTAATTGTGAAACAGGGGCTAGTTACCGATACCGCTATTGCTAATGTCGCTTTTTGGTATCAGGACCGTTGGCTTACGCCGGCACGGCCGCTGTTAACTGGGACCACTAGAGAGCGATTGTTGCAGGCGCATCAAATTTATCCTGCTCCGATACGGGTAGAGGAGTTAACTCGGTTTTCTAAAATGGCGTTGCTGAATGCGATGGTGGGATTTTATGTGGTGGAGGATTTCAAGATTTGACAACTCAAGATTTGACAACTTTTTGAAAGTTGTCAAATCAAGATTTGACAACTTTTCGAAAGTTGTCAAATCTAAAACTCAAGATTTGACAACTTTTTGAAAGTTGTCAAATCAAGATTTGACAACTTTT
>DZAL01000054.1:0-8795 GCA_022729575.1 Thiomargarita sp. | reverse complement strand
AACTCAAGATTTGACAACTTTTTGAAAGTTGTCAAATCAAGATTTGACAACTTTTCGAAAGTTGTCAAATCTAAAACTCAAGATTTGACAACTTTTTGAAAGTTGTCAAATCTAAACCCAAATCTAAATTCAAATCTACTCTGCTACTTTTAATCGCCCATCCACGGCTTTGGAAACTGGAGAATTATTTTTGAAGTAATCCTTCACTAAATCCGTGAGAAGGTGGCCGGTGTTTTGGCAATAGTTACCCTTACTGCAAGCGTCTTGTAATATGGTAAACGCATCGCCGCCCCAGGTGAGATAATCATTGGTCGCTAAACGATAGGTTTGTTTCAGGTCAACCATTTGACCGCCAATATCGATGTTGGTAACGATTCCCTTTTTCTGTAGCGGATTGTTGCATTTTTTACTGCTGGCGCAATAAGTTACTTCCATGCCGGCGACTAATGGGAAGGCACTAGGATAATCGCCATTTCCTTGAGTTAACGCATGTTCGAGGGTTTCTAGCAATTGCAGACCGGTAACATCGACTATTACCATCATGTTGCCAAAGGGCGGGGCTAATGCCGAAATTTTATTTTCGGTCACGGGGCCTAATTCCAGGCCGTCTTTGAGGCTACCACTGTTTAATAATGCGGCTTGAGTGGCGTTATCACCGGTTTGGGCCGTCGCCAGTAAGATATCAGCTACTAAATTTCCCAGTGCAGTTTCTTGAGTATTAAGATCAGTGGCCTCGAAAGCGACTGCTGCTTCTCCCATTACCGCGGAATCGTCTGGCATTTCGGGTTGTTGGATTTCTTTAGTCACAATTTGCCCTTTTTCATAGCACCAAATCTCCATGGCACCCACCACATCACCATTGCTATCAAAATCCACTGACCCAGAGGCGCCTATGTAATCCACTGGGGTGCCCGCTTTTAACAAGGCCAGTGCTTGTTTCAAGCCGTCTATACCGGTACCTACTGCGGTCCCTGGGGGAGTAGCCACTTCGCGTAAATAGTCTCGAATCGTTTGAGAATTGACTTCTTTACCGGCGACTTGAGCGGCATAAGCGGCCAAAGCAGTGACGATTACGGCATCGTAGGCGTTGCTCGTAAGGGCCCCTGGTGCCGGCGATTTTTTGTATTCCGTTTGATAGCTACTGTTGAGATTATCCAATGACCGCGACGGAGGATTGCCGGCGGCGGTACCACACATTCCTTCTAAAACTTTGGCGCCAGCTTTTTTAAGCAGGGTTTCTGATTTAAGGGCTTCGGCGAATAAAAATTTATCAAAGAATTTACCTTTCGCCGCTTCCGGGATGTAAACTTCGGCTTGGGTGGGGAAAGTGATGGCGATGAGCGCTTCGGAGCCATCAACCGCGGCTTGAGTTAATTCCGTTTGGTAAGTTTTCGCTACTTCGGCATTAATGGGGACCGCGGCGACGACACTGCCACCTAAGTTTTGGAAATTTTCGGTAAAGACTTTATTCAGTCCTTGTCCATAAGCGTCGTCAATGTAGAAAACGGACACTTTTGTATAGCCAGTATCAAAAGCTAAGGTGGCTAAGGCACTGCCTTGCAACGTGTCAGAGCTACTGGTCCGGAATAACCAATCTTGACCATTATCTGCCGCTAAATTAGTAATTGCCGGTGAAGTGGAGGCATAGGAAATTTGTAAGACTTGATTGGGAATTGTGACTTGCTCGGCTACCGCCATGGTAACACTGCTGGCGGCTGCGCCAATCAAAGCACTGACTTTATCGGTCATAATTAAATTGGTGGCCATCGTGACTCCGGTAGTAGCATCACCAGTATCGTCGGCAGACATTATTTCTACCGGATAGCCGGCGGCAGTCAAGTCTTTAGCGGCTAATAAAGCGGCATTTTGTTCCGTGGTCCCATATTCTGACAATGACCCAGAGAGTGAGAAGAGACCACCTATTTTCAGTGCGCTGGTAGGCGTGGTAGGCGTGGTAGGCGTGGTAGGCGTGGTAGTATCGCCGCTACTAGCTTCCTCGATGGTAACATTTTTGCCCTTTTGTACTTTATTTCCTAAGATAACCCCAGATAATTTACTACCGGCTTTAATTTTGAGGTTTTCTAGTAAGGCTGGTGCAGTTTTGTCACCTTGAATATTACCTTGCAAAGTGCCACCGGTAATTTTGGCATTAGCGGCTAACTGGACATCTTTGAGCGCACCGCCCACTTTACTATGGTTGGTAATCGTCCCCGCTAATATACCTCCCTGAAGTGAAATACCGACAAATACTATATCAGAAATAGTGCCTTCATTGACAATATAACCCGTTAGAGTGCCACCGCGTAAAGTGACACCGGCTTTAATGGTAGAATTAGAAATCCAGCCATTATTTTCTACATCACAAGCAAAAGTGGCTTTGGCCAGTTTGCCGTTGGTTTCGACTTTTACTTTGTAATCTAGGGTGTTACCAATGGTTTGCATACCACTAAGTGATTTAATCTCAGAGGTACAAGCCGCTTGAGCTAACCATGGTGTGGCACTCATGGCCAACGATAAACAACCCAATTTTAACCACAATTTTGAATTTATCACAAATTTTCTCTCCTTAAAGGTCAATCTAGTTAATGAAACAATATTACCTTAAACAATAAATAGTAATGATAGGTTAATTTTTTAAAATTGTCAATCACTTTTGTGACTACTAAAAGACTAGACTTACCTTGTGTGCAACATCTATTCTAGTACGTGAATTGGAGTAGAACTTTAGCCGGTTGGAGTAGAGGCTTTAGCCGCAATGCTATTAAGTTAAGCTAAAGTTACGGCGTTGGAGTCCAAATCTTCAGCTTTGGCAACGCCGTCTTACCTTAGCCAATCTCGTCCAAATCTGAAGGTTTGGACTCCAACGCGGCTTAACTTAATGGCAGTGAGGCTTTAGCCGGTACTGGAGTAGAGGCTTTAGCCTCACTGCCATTAAGTTAAGGAATCCCCGCGGTCAGGTTTTAACCTTGAAGGTCTGGTTTTAGACCTTCAAGGTTTTTTTGGCAGGCTTAACTTAATGGCATTGCGACTAAATCCTCTACTCCAACGGAGTGAAGGTTAAGACCTCCATTAATTTGGCGGGACTACCAAAATTTCATTTTTTAGCTTCCGCCTCAAAGTGTGGTTGCCAGACCCAATTTGGCAAGGTTTCTTTAGCTTGATTTAACAGGGCTTGAATATCTTTATTATTTTGTAATGACTTCTCACCCCATAAACGGTCAAGCAGTTGCACGGCCAATTCCGATTTATTGTCCAATAAAATTATCGCCGCATCATACAACGTCGTTTTAATTACCGTTACATCACGGTCTTCCAGTAATTCATAATCATGGAGAAAACTTTGCACGGTTCCCACTTGCAGTTTTTTCTGCATCCAATCAAAATCTAACAGTAATAACTTAAGTTCATTTTTGCGCCCGGACTTCACCAAGTGCATCGCTAAATATTGGAAAAAATAACCGTCATTGGGACCGCTTAACCAACCATGTTGCCCACATTGGCGGCGATAGGCGGCCAGCAAGTGATTATGCAATTTTTCCACCTCCGCTTCGGCCACCAAATAATCATGTTGAAGTGATTGTAAACTGATGTAACGTTGCGTGGGTTTGCCTTTGACATCTAATAAACCTTTATCCACCAGCTCTTTGATAAAGTTATTGGCTTGGTCATCCATCAATTGGTAAAGGTAACGCCACAACATAATCACGGTGGCCTGGGGAATCCGGGTATAATCAAAAAATACGGCCAGTGATAAATAATAATCCGCTTGCTCCCCTAAGGCTTCAACGTTAAAATGTAACGCCTGCATGAGTGCCCGCGGATAGGCAGGAGGAAAATCGTAATCATCACTACGCATTCGTTCCAAGACTGACTGCCAAATAGAGGCGGGTTGAGTTCGCAGTAACGCCGCCAGTAACTTAAGTGAAGCTGGCAAATATTCACTGAGACGTACTAATTCATTTAATTTCACTGGCGCAGTAGTGGCGGTTATCTCTTTCTTGTCTATATAACGAAGGAAAAACTCAATCGCCTGTTTTTCGGTGAATGGTTTGAGTACATAACCTTGCACATTTGGAATAAAATATTGTGTAATATTCAATAATTTACTATCTTTGGTGACAATGAATAATTGACTATGTTCACTGGCCAAGTTGAAAGCTAACAAATCCTGCACTTCCCACACGTCATCTAAGATAATTAGCGCGGACCGAGAAGCACAGGATTGACGCAGGTATTCATTAGCCGCTTCGACTTCGACGAAATTAATAGAGGAATCTTCGAGGGTTTGGATCAGCCAAATTTGGTCTTCTAACACAGGTGGCTCTTTGCCTAAACCAATCCAAAAAATGCCATCAGGAAAGGCTTGCCGAATTTCTTCATCCCACGCTAGACTGGCTACCAACGTCGATTTCCCAACGCCGCTCAAACCTTCCAGCAGAATTGGCCACTTTTGGTCGTTGACTGCTTCGAGCAAAATTTTAGTTTTTAACTCATTGAATAAAACCGTATTAGGGACAATATTTTTAGCCAATTCTGGCACGTTATAAACTTCAGCAGGCTTAGTCTTTTTCTTGAAATCAGTAATTTGTTGCCGTAAAACTTGGGTTTCGGTCTCCACTAAAGTCAGTAATTTTTGCTGATGGATCTTGCGTTCTAATTCGGTTTTCAGGTCGGAATATTGTTGTACGGTAGCCAGTATTTTAGAAAGAAAATCATAATGTTGGGTAAGCAAAGTGATTCTTTGTTTGGCCAAAACCGCCTCCACGCTATTGTCCGAGGTATTATTCGGAATGTTATTAGACACAGTTTTTTCCACTGGTGCCGTGGTGGTGGTTTCCCGGCTTTCGAGTAATTTAACCAGCGCGGTTAAATTATTCATTAATTCATCGAATTTGAACAGAGGCAAAATAATGCCGCTTTTATTACCAGCCTCATCAGTGATATATTGAGGGTTTAGCGTCTTGCGATCAAAAATTTTGACGGTAGTCATCTAAGTATCCTAAAGGTTTAATATTTTAAAAGAAATTGTCTATTTTCAAATAGTTGAGTTTCTTGATTAATTGAATAAGTGATAGACGGTTAACGATTTAGATTATTGAAAAGTGAATTTCATTTCAAATATACTTGAAATAATATCGATGTCAAAACTTTTCCGTTTGATTTTGATGACGTATCAAAACCCAAATAACAAAAGACAAGTATTTGATAAATATATGTAAATCAGTAAAAACCGCTTAATAAAAAAATATTAGCAATTCCATAGAAATAACGTATAATCATTATAATATGGATTGCCATAAGTAAGCAATCTCTAAAATTTATGAGTCCGATATTTTCGATATAATTGGGACTTATGTAGCAATTAGTGTAAGGGGCCACCAAAGAGAGGCTAGGGGTGCAATGCCATTAAGTTAAGCTAAGGTTACGGCGTTGGAGTCCAAAGCTTCAGCTTTGGCAACGCCGTCTCACCTTAACTAATCTGGTCCAAATCTGAAGGTTTGGACTCCAATGCGGCTTAACTTAATGGCAGTGGCTTTGAAGTCTGAGGGATAACACCCCTCGAAGGGGTGTTATCCCTGCTGGCCGCCATAAATATTAGGAGGAAACTTGGTCAGTGTTAACCATACCATAAGGATTGAAATAGATAGATGAAACTGATAATAGTCAGTGGGTTATCCGGTGCTGGTAAAACCATTGCGTTGCATAGTCTGGAAGATATGGGATTTTATTGCGTGGACAATTTACCAGTGAACTTATTACCGATCTTTGCCGAACAAACCACTAAATTAGAGATTCCCCATGAAGGGGTGGCAGTGGGTGTAGATGTCCGCACCACGGCTTTGCACGATTTGCCTGCTTTATTGCAAACTCTCAGCGCAACCAATCGGCCCTACCATATCTTGTTTTTGGAAGCCTCGGAGGGAGTATTAATTAAGCGTTTCAGTGAAACTCGTCGCAAACATCCATTAAGCTCCTCAAAAATTTCGCTACGGGAAGCGATTCAACAAGAGCGCCAGTTGCTGGAACCGTTGGCCCAACGAGCTGATATTCGAATGGATACTAGCACCACGCCAGTGCATCAATTGCGGGACCAGATTCAGTTGCAAATTAAATTACATTCTAATCCTCATTTATCTTTGTTATTTCAATCATTTGGGTTTAAATATGGACTGCCTGGCGACGCTGATTTTGTGTTTGATGTACGCTGTTTACCCAATCCTTATTGGGAACCGGCATTGAGAAATTTGACCGGACATGATGCCGCGGTGATAAATTTTCTACAACTCCAACCTCAAGTACAGCAAATGCAAACCGCTATTATCCAATTTTTAGAGGCCTGGCTTCCTCAATTTATTGCTGACAATCGTAGTTATCTTACCGTAGCGATTGGTTGTACCGGTGGACAACATCGCTCAGTTTATCTGGCCGAGCAATTGCTAGGCTATTTTAGTCAGCAACATGAAGGGGTGTTAGTGCGACATCGAGAATTACCATGAGAGTAGGTATCCTGCTAATTACCCATGATGATATTGGCACCAGTTTGTTATATAGCTTGCAAGAAATGCTGGGACCAAACTTGCCTTTGCTGGTGAAAGTGTTACCGATACGTCATGAAGATGACCCTGTAGAATTTTGCTATCATGCTGACCGGCTTTGTGAAAGTCTTAATCAAGGACAAGGCGTATTAGTGTTAATCGATTTATTCGGTGCGACTCCTTGTAACATTGCCTGTAGTCTGATTTCTAACCATCGGGTACGGGTAGTAGGGGGGGTTAATTTACCCATGTTAGTGAAATTAATGAATTATCCTGCCACTGATTTAGATACTCTAGTCAACATCGCCTTGTCCGGTGGTTGTCAGGGAGTATTAGATGTGAACAAATTAGTAGGAGAGGTATGAAAGGTTAGATTAGAACTGACCACTTTAAACCGTTGTCAAATCTTAAAACCATTGTCAAATCTGGCCACCCACTACAAGAAAGGGAGAAGTCGGCATGAGTTTAACTCTACATGGTATCGGCGTGTCTAAGGGCATCGCCATTGGTAAAGTTTATATACTGGAACACGAGCAAATAGAAATCATTGAATATTGTGTCCCTAAACCACATATTGACTTAGAAATTAAACGTTTTCAACAAGCATTAGACCTCGCTCGTAAACAATTACAGAAAATTCGTGATCACACCCCCAAACTGCGAACTGTTGATATTGCCGCGTTTATTGAAGCGCATATCATGATGCTAGAAGACAGCATGTTAAGCACGGCACCAATTGAATTAATTAGAAAATTTCAATGCAACGCGGAATGGGCTCTACAAAAACAATGTGACAGCGTAGTACAGGTTTTTGCCGAAATGGAAGACCCCTACTTAAGTGCCCGCAAAACCGATGTCCAACAAGTGGTCGCCAGGGTCCAACGAATTTTACGCGGCCACACCGACACGCCAGTTGAGATGGCCAGTGAACACTTTGTTAATGCGATTGTCGTCGCCGAAGATTTAAGCCCAGCCGATACGGTGCTCATGCAACACTACGGCATTCTAGCCTTTGTCACGGAATATGGTGGCGCCACCTCACACACGGCCATTTTAGCACGTAGTTTAGGCATTCCGGCTATTGTCAGTTTACCTCGTGCCTGCTCTTATATTCAGCCCCATGATCAGTTGGTAATTGATGGTAGTCTAGGAGTCGTGGTGGTGGCCCCCAGTGAAGAAATTTCACATTATTATCGGTCACGACAACGAGAACAAAAACGTCAAACAGCGGCGCTGGGTAAACTGAAGTCCAGTCCGGTAGTAACCTTGGATGGTACTCCAATTACCTTACAGGTAAATATTGAGTTTCCAGAAGATATGGAAGTGGTCAATCGAGTTGGGGGAGAAGGCATTGGATTATATCGCACCGAATTTTTATTTATGAATCGGGACCAACCGCCAACGGAAGAAGAACATTTAGATGCCTACTTACGAGTTATTAAAGCCATCAAAGGTGGACCTGTCACCATTCGAACCTTCGATTTAGGTGCCGATAAACCAATTGGCAAACGACATGAAGGTCCGCTGGCAACTAATCCGGCTTTAAGTTTACGAGCCATACGATTATGTTTAAAAGAATTAAAACTATTTAAACCGCAACTCCGAGCTATTTTACGAGCGTCGGCCCACGGTCAAGTTCGCCTATTGATTCCCATGGTCTCAGGATTACAAGAAATCTTACAAGTACGAAAATTAATCGCCGAAATACAAGAGGAGCTTACACAACGCTCGTTACCGTTTAATCCTAATTTACCCATCGGAATTATGGTAGAAGTGCCAGCAATCGCGGTTTGTACCGATTTATTTGCACCACAAGTGGACTTTCTCTCCATTGGAACTAATGACTTAATTCAATACACGTTAGCTTTAGACCGCGTAGATGGAACAGTTAACTACTTGTATGACCCACTACATCCTGCGGTATTGCGTTTAATTAAAATGAGTGTGGAAGGCGCTAATCATGCTAATAAACCTATCAGTTTATGTGGTGAGATGGCCAGTGATAGCCGTTATGTTCGTTTATTACTGGGACTAGGTTTGCGTGCTTTCAGTGTCCATCCTCAAGCCTTCTTAGAAATCAAACAGACTATTAACACCAGCGATCTCACCGGTTTATCTGAACTAACCAATAAATTGATGAAAACAGTTTCGGCAACGGAAACCTTGAGTATAATAGAAAGATTTGACCACTTGGCGAAAGTTGTCATATAGTAATATCCTTATCCAGTTGTCCCATAATGAGTTTGGCCAGCCAGCAGG
>DZAL01000053.1:19645-31212 GCA_022729575.1 Thiomargarita sp. | reverse complement strand
CCGGAGTAGAGGCTCCAGCCGGGATTGACGGCACCACTGGAGTAGAAACTTCCGCCGTTGCCGCCGGCACCACTGGAGTAGAGGCTTCAGCCGGTATTGACGGCACCACTGGAGTAGAAACTTCCGCCGTTGCCGCCGGCACCACTGGAGTAGAGGCTTCAGCCGGCACCGTAGGAACCACGGTCTCTGGTGTAATCGTTGGCGGAGTGGCCGGCACTTCTGGCACCGTCGTACTCACCGCTGGCACCACCTCTGACAGGAAGCGTGCTTGACCGGTCAAGTCTTTCGTCACTGTCACGGGCCGTGGATTTTGAGTCCCTTCGCAATCTCCTCCCCAACCGCCAAAGGTCATCCCCGTAGCCGGCGTCGCTTGCAGAGACCGTCGCATTCTGCTGCTAAAGGCCGCCTGGCATGTTAACCCGCAATCTATCACCGCTGGCTGGTCATTATCCAAACTCGTGACTTGACCTTGACCTTGCAACGTCACGGTCAGGTCATAAATGCGATGGAAATAGGCAATGCACAATTTGCCACCATTCATAAATACTTGGCCATTGATACAATCTTCATTACCTCCCCAACTACTAAATACCGAGTCCGAGTCCGCTTGTGGGGTGAGTGTGACGTAAGAAGCGGTCTTCTCCAGTTGAGTGCGGGCTTGTGGATTGCACTTGAGGTCGCCCGATTTAATATCCACTTGACAATCACTGGATTGACCAGATAAGCCCGTATCGGTTGTTACTTTCCCATGTCCTGTGCCATCAATTTGGAGAAAGAGTCCCAAGTAGTCAGGGAGAGGAGGAGTGCTGGAGGTGCCATTAGAAGTTCCAGTAGACGTTGGAATATATTGCACGGTATAAGCCGGACTAGCATTGTGGAAATGAATCCAGCCCACATTTTCCGACCAAGCATACCCATCAAATCGCCCCGTGGTCGGGTTCACGGTCACGCCGCCATTAGTAGGCTTAAAGTTAATCCAACCGACATTGCTACTCCAGGCATAGCCCGAACAATTGCCCGCAGCGTCTATATTGACACCATAATCCGTGGCAGAGGTATTGCCATAAGTATGGTTGCCGCCGCCGGTATAACTGCCCAGTTTTAGCCAGCCAAAATTTTCCGCCCAAGCGTAACCTTCCAAGTGGTCCGTGGCGACGGTGACTCCCCCATTGGCAGGGGAGAAATTAACCCAGCCGGCGTTGGTACTCCAAGCCCATTTATCGGTGGGGCTAATATTATTGGCAGCACTTCCCAAGGTGGGAAGGGTTAAGAGTAAAAAATCGGGGTTAGTGGTGTCAGTTTCATAATTAGTCTCCTTTCAAAAGAGGTCCAAATCTTCAGATTTGGACCGTACTGGAGTCCAAATCTTCAGATTTGGAAACCAGTTAGTTAAAGTAAGCTACGAATATAATTGTACCTCTTCTCAAAACTGAACAGCATTTTGCAACCAGATGTGTTCAGGGTGTCCACAATCTCCGGGTTGGAGAAATCGTGTGAGTTTCTATTTAGGAAACACTTTTTCGCGGCCTGATTCAAACTTAAATGATGAATTACCGACGTATAGACTATGGCATCTGGTGGTGATAGATTCAATTTCAGTTGTGCCACTGCCGCGGCCGCTAACACTTCGCCACTGAGTGGGATAATTTCAGCTATTTGTAAGAGTCGTCGCCGAGTGTCGTAAAGTCGTTGCTGTTCTTCAGCACCGCTACGGTTGAGGAGCCTAGAAATTCCTTGTAAAGAAGCTACTTCTACCTGATAGGGTTTAGAACGTGCCAATTGTGAGAGTTCATACGTGACTTTTTGAGACACTGCTTTTCGGTCTTTACCACGCCGTACTACCGTCTCATAAGGTTCCACCAGTGAAACCGCGGGGATTAATAAGACGGCCGGACCCGCCTGGCAGAGAGACAATAAGTTTTCATAACTGGCCGATTCTTCCTGCATTAAAGCCAGTTCGAGCACGAAATTGGATTCCACGTAAAGATTTATTTTCATCGTCATTCTCGTTCTGGCAAAATCACCTGTCCCTCCCGAATCGCTTCAAAGAAACCGGAGTCTTGTAACCACGGTTGACTTTGCCGTAATTCGGCGGGCAACTGTTTCTGCCTAGCTAACTCAGTTAACCAAGTCGTTAAGATGATTTCGATGCTTTCCCGACTAATGAGGAGACCCGCTGGCGCTCCTTCATAATAGGATTCAAACAAAAAGGTCGGGTCTATCTCATAAGTCGGTTGGAGATGGTCAGGCACCGATGGACAATCTTTCCAGAGGTAAAAATGGTCTGGCAGAGCTAACAGGAAAAACTGGCCGACCGGCAGGTCTTCATCATTCTCTAGCAAATTTCGACGCAGTTGGGCCGCCCATTCAGCGGTCTTTCCCAGCAGACTGTAAACTTCGGCCACTAGAATTAATTGTGTACGTTTGTTAAAGAGGAGTAAATCGGCGGAAGATTTCATCATCAATTAAAGCTTCTGAATTAAGGTGAAGAGGTTCAAGTTTAGCGTTTGGCATTTGGAATGTCAAACTTCACCTGGGGTTCCCGTAAATGTGGGGCAAGAAGGATGCCCATTTTCCTGTTTAGGTCAGGAGCGCAACTTAAGAATCATTGCGCAATCATTCATGTTGTTATCGCTTAGACAGCCTACGCCCGCTAAACAGATTTTTTAGTTGGCTGGTGCGGATTAGAAATCGTAGCGCCTCGTTGACGGCCTGGGCCGTCGGGAATAATTCTGCGACATCTGGTTCCAGCCCGCGTAGGTTGGAGTTCGCATAGCGAAGCCTAATAATTCTAGGGTAACTACGCGGGCTTTTAAACTCTCTGGACTTGAACAAATGGCCTTCGCTAACTTGTACAGCGATTTTTATGCAACTCGACTACTTTAGATAACTTGTTGTTTTATAGAGAGTTAGTTAAAATGGTGGGGATGAAATTGATTGCTAACTTAGGAAATTTTTTGCCATTTTGGTAAAAAATTTGCTAATTTAGCAAAAAAGCCCGCGTAGGTTGGAGTGAGCGGCGCGAACTCCAACACCATCGCCGCAGAGCCGTGGCTGGTTGTGGAGTTCGCGCCGCTCACTTCAACCTACAGCTACTGAATTAATAGATTTCCAATCGTTCTAAATCAATTTTAGCCTTCACTTTTAGCAAACAATCCAGACCGATAATTCCATCTATTTCCATTCCATAATCCATGGTGCCGATCTCGATTTCAACATCGGATATTCCAAAGTCGCCTAATATCAGTTGGTCAATTCTTTTGACAAACACAAATTCGGTCCCACCCACACCTCTGAGTTCACGTATGGCATCCCCCGGTTCTGGTTGCATACCAATGGTAACCACTCGGTCAATCGAAAATACTGTGCCGACTGAACCAGTATCCAGCAAGACCTGTTGGCATCGAAGTTGTTTTCCCAAATATCGTAACGAAGCGGATACCCATAACAAACCATGCTGTAAGCGTATCTCCATTTAGCCCCCCCGGATCCCCAGCCACTGGCGTTCGGTAATCTCCAGTTCCGGGCGACTGGTATGTAAGACAAACAGTTCTCGCGCCGGTGCTTCTTTTTTCAAGGTTTGGTATTCCTTCATGGCAGAGATAGAATCCGAAAACGGCTGGATCACCGAAAGCTGTTCCAAGATTCGTTTTCCACCTTCGGAATGGGCTTTGATGGCTTCAATTAGAAGCCATTGTTGCGGATAATGTTCTCGGACCGTTTGCCAATTCATCTGATATTTCTCCGGGCTTATTCTGGACTTTAATTGGTCCAGTGGTTATGTGTCTAGCAGTTAAACATTGCGACCCTGACTTGTTAGTTAACCTCCCGCGAAGGGGTGTTATCGCTTGGGTGTTAACCTTCAATGAGTTAATCAAAGTTCAAAGTTTCCTAAACCTTTGAGGTTTAGGAAACTTAGAATCGCCGAGGTTTCCTCAACCGGTGAGGTTTAAGAAACCTAAAACTGGTAAGGTTTAGGAAAGTTAGTACCTGGATTTTAATACCTCCATTAGTTGGTAGGGACTACCAAAGATTTTGAACAGGCTCTTAGATACCTTCAAGGTTTTTTTGGTAATCTCGCCAAATTAATGGGGGTCTTAACCTTCAAGGAGTTACCAAAGTTCAAAGTTTCCTAAACCTCAAAGGTTTAGGAAACTTAGCACTACCAGGTTTAGGAATCTTCGCCCCTGGTGGCTAGTACCTCCATTGGCTGGTAGGGACTACCCAAATCTTTTTGAGAGGGATTAGCTTTCCTAAGCCTCGACGGCTTAGGAAGGCAGTTTCACCCACCTTTTAGGATTACCCAGTGTTTGAGAGTTGGCAACTGTTAAAAAGTTGTCAACTCTATTCTGGAATCTGTTCTGGAGTTAAGGCGATTGGTTTGACGCGCAATAAATGGATTCGTCGGCCAGTGGCTCTGGCTACTTCGAAATAAAAACCGTTTAGTTCTACGTATTCACCTCGTTTTGGTAGATGTCCAAAGGCTTGCATGATGATTCCGCCAACGGTGTCAAATTCTTCATCACTCAAATTAGCTTTGAAATATTCGTTAAATTCTTCGATCGGAGTTAGAGCGCGTACAATGTAACGACCATTATGAATTGACCGAATGAAAATTTTGTCGTCAATATCGTGCTCATCATCGATGTCGCCAACGATTTGTTCGATGACATCTTCAATGGTGACCAAGCCAGAAACGCCGCTGTATTCGTCGACTACAATGGCGATGTGATTACGACTAGATCGAAATTCTCGTAATAATACATTTAACCGCTTACTTTCTGGAATAAACACCGCAGGTCGCATGGCATCACGCATGTTGAAAGATTTAAATCGTCCTTTGGTGACATCATGGTATCCTAATAAATCTTTGGCTAAAAAAATCCCTAGAATATCATCCCGGCTGTCTCCTATTACCGGAAACCTGGAATGACCGGAGTCGACAATCGTTTTCACTAAATTATCTATGGGCGCATATAATTCTAAACAGACCATTTGTGCTCTGGGTACCATGACATCACGGACGTGCATATCGGATACTTGCAACGCGCCTTCGACCATCATTAATGAATCCGCTGATAGTAGGTCTCGTTGTTGAGCCTCACGTAATAGGGCTAAGAGGTCTTGTTTATCTTGTGGTGGCATTGATAAAACTTGTTTAAAACGATTAAACCAAGCTGTAGGTGCAGTGGCAAACATAATTTTCTATTATTTTCTCGTTGTCGTTGGAGTACGGAATTTATTCCGTTAGAATCCGAAATGGTTGCCGCGGCCAACGGAATCAATTCCGGACTCCAAAATCAATAATGTCGTTGGGGTCCGGAATTGATTCCGTTAGTCAACGAAATGATTGCCGCGGCCAACGGAATAAATTCCGGACTCCAAACTCAAAAATTGAGTCGCTATTCGTAAGGAGTTGGATAGCCTAATTGGGTTAAAATACTAATTTCCAAATTTTCCATGAGTTCGGCTTGGGCAGTTTCCTGATGGTCATGGCCCAGTAAGTGTAAGGTGCCATGGATGACTAGATGGGCCCAATGGCTTTCTGGCGTTTTTTGTTGGGCCAACGCTTCGCGGAGGACGACCGGCGCACAAATCACTAGGTCTCCCAGTTGCGGTAGGTCCGGGCCAGGAGGCGAGTCGAAGGGAAATGATAAGACATTGGTGGGGTAATCCCGTTGTCGCCAAGTTTGATTCAGTTGTCGGCCTTCGGCTTCGCCAACAATACGTATAGTTACTTCCCAGCGTGGTCGTGGTTTAACTTTGGACTTAGATTTACTTCGCCTCCGGGAGTCCACCACGTCATTTGGCAAATTATTCAATCCCTCGACTTTCCCAAGGGAGGGAAGTGGTAGGGAAGGATGTTGTAGGGTGGTCTTAACCCAGCGGGTAAATAGGGTGGCCGTGGGTAATACCGCTGGTGATTCACAGGCATATTGGACGGCGACGATTATTCCCATGTTAATTATTGCTCTCGGTTTTTGATTCAAAACGTTCGTAAGCATAAATGATGCGGGCTACAATGGGATGTCTGATTACATCTTTGGCGGTAAAAAAGGTAAAACTAATGCCTTCCACGGCTTTGAGAATGTTAATTACCTGACGTAAGCCGGAGGGACGGTCTCGCGGTAAGTCGATCTGAGTAATATCGCCAGTAATCACCGCAGTGGAGCCAAATCCAATACGGGTGAGAAACATTTTCATCTGGTCAACGGTGGTATTTTGGGCTTCATCCAGTATAATAAAGGCCTCGTTCAAGGTGCGACCGCGCATGTAAGCCAGTGGGGCAATTTCAATGACGTTACGTTCGATTAATTTGGCTACCCGTTCAAAACCTAACATTTCGTATAGCGCGTCATAGAGTGGACGTAAGTAGGGGTCAATTTTTTGCGCCAAATCTCCTGGCAAAAAACCTAATTTCTCGCCAGCTTCGACCGCAGGTCGTACTAGGACTAATCGTCTTACCTGCTCACGTTCTAACGCTTCTATTGCACAAGCGACGGCTAAATAAGTTTTACCGGTACCTGCGGGTCCTATTCCAAAATTAATATCATGTCGTACCATATTGTTTAAATATTGTCGTTGATTGGGGCCTCGTCCTTTGACTAGGACGCGGCGAGTTCGAATGAGGACTTCCGCACCTTCGATATGGTCGCCGGCAGTGATTTCTAGTAAGTTATTCTCTTCGGCTCTAACGCTTTGTGAGAATAAATGTACTTGTGCGGGATTTAGAATTTCGTGACGAGTAGCGATATATAATTGATTGATAATCGCTGTGACATTGTGCACTGCCATCGTCCCGCCGGCGATCATAAATTGGTGACCACGGTGATTAATGACTACACTAAATTGACGTTCTAATTGACGTAAGTGTTCATTAAATTGACCACATAAGTTAGCCAGCCGGTGGTTGTCAACCGGTTCTAGTGTAAACTCGTTGGTAATGATGTTATCATCGGAATGGGTGAATGGGTTCGATTCGTTAAATGGTGTCATTTTATTTATTCCTGTTTAGATTTGACAACTTTCGAAAAGTTGTCAAATCTGCTTTCGAGGTTTAAGATTTGACAACTTTCGAAAAGTTGTCAAATCTGCTTTCGATTTGACAACTTTCAAAAAGTGGTCAAATCTGCTTCGAGGTTTAAGATTTGACAACTTTCGAAAAGTTGTCAAATCTGCTTTCGATTTGACAACTTTCAAAAAGTTGTCAAATCTGCTTTCGATTTGACAACTTTCGAAAAGTTGTCAAATCTGCTTCGAGGTTTAAGATTTGACAACTTTCGAAAAGTTGTCAAATCTGCTTTCAATCTCGAGTTTTTCTTGTTCTAAAGCCTGTGTTAAGAGCGTTTGCTCTTTCACTAATTCATTGGCTAAAATTTGCGCTGCGGTCTGCATATCTTGGGCGTGTCCCAAGGATTCTAATCGTTCACACCAGGCAACCATTCGAATCGCGCCTAAATTTTTGCAACCGCCTTTGAATTTATGCGCTTTCAAATATAAACTTTCCCCGTCACTGTTGGTGACGGCTTGTTGCAATTCTTCTAAATAATTGGGTAGTTCTCGCAAAAATACGTCGATTAACCAGTTAATTCCGCGGCCGCGCAGGTCTCGTCGCATTTGTGCGAGTAGGTCCAAATTGAGTACCGGTAATTGGTCTAAGTCGGTGGTTAAAACTTTAACTGGACGAGCGTTTTGAACTTTGGCACTGTTATCAACCTTGGGTAGGTTAACGTGTTGAGTGGTTGGTGGATTATTAATCTTAGTGCTGGCGGCTGTTAAATAACGGGTTAACACTTGTTTTAAGTCGTCACTCTTCACTGGTTTGGTTAGGTAATCATCCATGCCGGCGATTAAACAGCGGTCACGGTTGTCAGGCATGACACTGGCGGTTAAGGCAATAATTGGAATATGATGCGCTAATGGTGTTAATTGCTCTTGGGTACGAATTCGCCGCGTGGCCTCAAAGCCGTCGATATTTGGCATGTGACAATCCATGAAAATTAAATCGTACTGTTGTTGCTGTAACGCTTGTAAAGTTTGTTCGCCATTTTCGGCGATGGTGACTTGACAACCTAGTTGAACCAACATCGCTTTAGCTACTTCCTGATTAACCAGATTGTCTTCGGCTACCAAAATATGTTTGTTGGTCCACGGGGAATTTGGGGTATTAGAACTCACGGTCGATGGTATTGGGGAGAGATTAGGCAGTGGTTTGGAAAAATCTATTGCGGGGTGAAGGTGGTCGGGCCAGTGTTGCTCACGATTCGCCGTTAGGGTGAATAAACATTCCAACAATTTGGAGGGTAACACGGGTTTATTCAACCAACGATGGTAATAGAGGGGGAATTTTTCTTGCGGAGGTTGCTCTAATGAGGTGAGTAATATCCATTGACAACGAGTTGGGGTCAGGAGTGAGTGTGGTAGTGTCACTAAGTTAACGAGCAGGGTTTCATCAACCATGATTATATCGTAATCAGGGTTAGTTGGCCCAGGCTGATGGTGGGACAATTTTTCCACCACTTCCTCTAAGGTGGTCACCAATTCAGAGTAGATTCCCCAGGCTTGGGTTTGCTTTGAAAGAATCTGGGTACAGGTGGATTGAGGACTGGCAATTAATATTTTTAAAGGAGGTTGTTTGGTTAGTGATTCCAGATACCATTTGAGGACACCAGGGGTCATGGTTTGGGGAAAGGATAGTTCAAACCAAAAGGTGCTACCTTTGCTCAGTGTACTCTTTAAGTAAATTTCTCCTCCCATTAAATGAATCAGTCGGCGTGAAATAGCCAGTCCTAAACCACTGCCACCGTAGCGGCGGGTGGTGGAGCTGTCGGCTTGGGAAAATGGTTGGAATAACCGTTGTTTGACGGTTTCGCTGATACCAATTCCGCTGTCAATAATGGCAAAGTGTAAATTTACGGAAGGCGTTGACGGTGGCAAATTTTTTTCGACACCGTGAATGGTTGGAGGTAAATGCTTCAACACTGATACTCGTAACATGACTTCGCCGCATTCAGTAAACTTAATAGCATTACCTAATAAATTGGCCAAGACTTGGCGTAATCGGCCAGGGTCGCCGCGCAATTTGGTGGTTAGCAGGGGAGGTAACTCACAGACAAGCGTAAGTCCTTGACGTTGGGCCGAGACGGCAAATAGATTAATAAGTTCTTCTAATAGTGCGACCAAATCAAATTCTATAACGTCTAAACTAAGTTTTCCTACTTCAATTTTAGAAAAGTCCAAAATGTCATTTAATAAATGTAATAAGGCTTCACTAGAGTTTCTGACCGTTTCCACATAGTGGGCTTGTTTGGCATCCAGCGGAGTTTGACGTAATAAGTCAATCATTCCAATAATGCCACTCATGGGGGTTCGAATTTCGTGACTCATGGTGGCTAAAAATTCACTTTTAGCGTGGTTGGCAGCTTCCGCAGTTTCTTTGGCTTTTCGTAATTCGGCCAGGGTGGCTTTACGTTGCCTAATATCGTGCATGATGTAAATAAATAAGCGTTCCTCACCAAATTGCACTCCACTGGCAGATAATTCTAGTGGTACGCTGATACCCTGTGCTTTACGGTCTTTACATTGTCCAATAACTTCTCGCACGCTACCAACGATTTTATTTTGACCGGTTGGGGGCCGACCATTGGGGAAACTATTAGCCATCTTAGTCAGTGGCAATTGGTTCGCTAGCTCTGGGATTAACTGAGTGAGGTTTTGCCCTTGAATTTCTATCGCTGAATAACCAAAAATCTGTTCAGCGGCATGGTTAAAAATTTCAATCTCTCCTGCTTCATTGGTGGTAATGATCGCATCTAAGGCATTATCTAAAATGGCTTGTAAATAGAGTTCATTGGTATGGTATTCATTCGCTAAGGTTTGTACTTGACGAGCTTGACTGCGTAGCAATTGCTCTCGTTTTACTACGTCAGTCATGTCCGTGACTTGAATGAGACAGTAGCGTGGCTCGGTTGGCAAATTCAGAGGATTAATCGTGATTGATTGTTGTAGTTGCAGTGGTAATGGTTCGTTCTCGTCATGGGGGCGATGATCGACTCCCTGACAATTATCGAGATTGGGGTGACCCAATTGTTGGGACGAATAGAGTGGAAATATGACCCCATGTAAACTTTGTGACAACACCGAAGATAATCCTTGTGTTAAAGCCATTTGTACAGTTTGGAGCAGTCGAGTTTGAACAATGTTGGGGAACACTTTTTCTAATCGTAATCCTAACACGGTTTCGGCCTGGATTCGGGCATGGTTAGCCATCCAGCGGTTCCATAAGACAATACGACCCTCTGGATTTAAGACGATAATTCCTATTTGAGAGGTTTCAATCGCGGTTTGGGCTAACATCCTTGATATCCCATTATCTGGTAAATTATCACTCATAGTTAGGTCACCCTGGTCAAGGGATCATGGTTAAATTTTCCCTAAGATAATTATCAATACTTTGTTTAAATTGCTCAATGGCAGGAATTTCCAAAATAAATGCGACATATCCACTGATGTCTTTTTGTTGCAACGCAAAGTCCATTCGTAAAAACATAATCATTTCGTGATCTTCTTGAACCACACAGCCATCTAGTACCTCAGTCGCGGTGCCAGAAACAAAAATGGGTAATTCACTGGTAAGTTCTTCGGTTAAAATATTCCCTAAACTACCTAAACATGAATTAAGTATGATGTTACCTACTTCGGTTAGCGCGTCTTGTTCTAATTCAGTGAGCATTTCCAGTGGTATTTCCTCATCTTTCATCAAGACTCGGACTAATTCTAAACTTTTCTCTTGAGGAAAAAGTAGTAGCGCATCTCCCCAGAAAGACCCTTCAAAATGCTGTTTAACGGCAGCAATGCGTCGTTGTGGATTGCCATTGAGATGGTTGACTGCACTTTTTCTGGTGAGCAACTCGACTCTGGGGACCGTGAGTTTGATTTCTTCTCGAACCATTTCACTTAAGGATCGCGCTGCTAATCCCATCCCAATGTTCAATAATTCGGTAATGGCATCACATTGTAATTCGGTTAATTGGATGTGTTCACCCATAAATGAAACTCAGAATTTTTTCTTCGGTGATGGGTTTAGAAATAAAATTGATACCCAAGGCTTCGGCTTTTTGGCGCACCATTTCTTGTATATTGGCGGTGAGCAGTCCAATTTTGGCGTTAGGAAACCGTTCAATGAGCTGTTTCGCCAAGACCAGTCCATCCATGCCTGGCATATTCAAATCCAATGTGGCAATTGTGATCGGCGTGTTTTGCGTTTTGGTCAAAGCTTCTTCTCCATTGCTGGCTTCAATGACAACAGCTTGAGGATCGGCGTGGGCGATGATGGCCCGAATGAGCATTCGAGAGACTCGGCTGTCGTCAACAACTAAAATGGTATGAGAGGTCATGTATGTTTCCTTAGTTAGCTTTTGCCATTATAATTTATTTATGAAGTTTTAGATTTGACAACTTTCAACCAGTTGTCAAATCTGGGTATGAGTTTTAGATTTGACAACTTTCAAAAAGTTGTCAAATCTGGGTATGAGTTTTAGATTTGACAACTTTCAAAAAGTTGTCAA
>DZAL01000053.1:0-19545 GCA_022729575.1 Thiomargarita sp. | reverse complement strand
CAAATCTGGGTATGAGTTTTAGATTTGACAACTTTCAAAAAGTTGTCAAATCTGGCATGAGTTTTAGATTTGACAACTTTCAAAAAGTTGTCAAATCTGGGTTTCGATAAATTCAATAACTTGTTGTAATTGCAGTTTAGAATTATAAAAGTGTGGTGAGAGACGAATTCCTCCCCACCGTTGGGCACAGATAATTCCTTGTTGCTGCAGGCGCTTAAATAATTCTCCAGTATTTCCCTGGCGTCTTCGGAAAGTGACAATTCCAGCGTAGCTATTATCTCTTTGCGCGGAAAGAATTTCAATATCCGATAATTTTGGTAATTCAGTTAGCAAGTAATGCGTATTATCCAGCAATTGGGTGGCTATATTATTTATCCCCACTTCTAACAATAATGATAGGCTGGCACTGAGTGCATGAATACCTAGCATATTAGGGCTACCACATTCAAAACGCCGAGCACTTTTGGCTATTTTCCAATGTTTTTCTTCAAAATTAAGTGGTTGTTCTACCATGTGCCAGCCAAATTGGTTTAATTGTAATTGCTCACGTTGCTCGGCACGGCAGTAAAATACTGCTAATCCCTCAGGTCCCAATAGCCATTTGTGGCTATCGGCCATGAGGAAGTCGATATGATTGGCTTGGACATCACAGGGTATTGCCCCTAAACTTTGAATCGCATCGACACAGAATAAAATGTCATTATTTCGACAAAACAGTCCTATTCTAGCCAGGTCTAACCGTAAACCGCTGGCATATTGTACTGAACTGACCGAAATTAAACGAGTTTTTTCGTCCACTTGGGCAATAATTTCGGCTTCCGGGTCCGGAATCTTGGAGTTTTCGACTTCAGTATAACCAACTTGTAGTTTGGCGGTTCGCGTATTCACCCCTTTAGTTCGTAAGGATTCCCAAACTATTCGATTAGAGGGAAATTCGTGGTCTGTAATAACGACATTATCGCCCGGTTGCCAAGGCAATCCATAAGCGACTACGGATAAGGCTTCAGAGGTATTTTTTAATAAAGCAATGTCTGTCACCGCAGGAGCATTCAATAATTGTCGCAATTGTTCTCGCAATATTTGCTCTTGTTGCTCCCAACGCACATAATGTTTTCCGCCGTAAGTTAAACTTTCTAGGGCAAATTGCCGTATTATTTCCGCGGTTCGACGTGGCCAGGGGGAAACGGCGGCGTGATTTAAATAAATCAACTGATTAATGATAGGAAATTCTTGAGTAATATCCATATTATTTTAATATTTTATTAAAAGCAAATAGTGAGTGGTAGTTAATTAGTTCACTATTGTAGCTTAGTTATTTTGTTTATGGCAAAATCATAATAAATCATAGCAAAGTTAAGAATCATAGCAAAATCAATAAACAATAGTAAAAACATGTTAGTTAATATTATTCACTGTCATTTGTAACCTATTATTATGAGAGAATTTAATTTTTCCAAGCGCGATTTTGATTTATTACGGGAACTTGTCAATCAACACACTGGTATTAGCTTATCAGATCATAAACAAGAAATGCTTTACAGTCGTCTTTCTCGGCGGTTACGGGTGCTAAATTTAGATAGTTTCTCCAGTTATTATCAATTGTTACAATCAGATAATGGTGAAGAATTGGTTCATTTTATCAATGCGGTAACGACTAATCTTACCTCTTTTTTTCGAGAGCCTCACCATTTTAAACTATTAAGCGAGACATTACTACCCTATTTAATGACCAAAAAAACCGCTACTCGACGGATTCGGATTTGGTCTGCGGGTTGTGCCAGTGGTGAGGAAGCGTATTCGATTGCTATTGTTATTAAAGAAACTATACCATCCGATTGGGATGTTAAAATTTTAGCCACGGATTTAGATTCTTCAGTATTAGCCAAAGCCATGGAAGGCGTTTATGAAGTCGATAAAATGACCACAATATCTTCAGAGCGTTTGTTTCGCTGGTTCAAAAAAGGGACTAAACAGCAAACGGGACTGGTACAAGTGGTACCTGAATTGCAGTCTTTAATTACTTTTAAACGACTTAATTTAATAGAGCCATGGCCCATGAAAGGCCCTTTTGATATTATTTTTTGCCGCAACGTGGTCATTTACTTCGATAAAGCCACGCAAAAAATTTTATTTGATCGCTTCGCTAATTTATTAGAAGAAGGAGGCCACTTATTAATAGGACACTCGGAAAACTTGTTTCAACTAAGTACCCGATTTCGCCTATTACAACAAACCGTTTATGTGAAAGGTGATTAACACTCCTCGTGGAGACTTGACAATTTTAGATGCTCCCACTTGGTTAAGACTTAGAAAAATTCTACCAAATACATTTTATTGCTATGATACCACTTTTGCCACCACTGGCGTTGCCGGGATATGAGCATATTAAACGTTATTGGGACCACCACAATAACAGCTATGTTGCCAAAATTTTGCCAGGTGAATACTATGTCTCCAGCCACGACGAAATTTTGGTCACGGTCGTTGGTTCCTGTGTCTCGGCTTGCATTCGAGATAGCGTAATTGGCATTGGAGGAATGAATCATTTTATGCTACCGGCCCAGGTAGTGATGAGCGGTGGCTCCTCCTGGGAACGTACCCAAGTCAATGCCGCTACTCGCTACGGTAGTTATGCGATGGAACATTTGATTAATGATATTTTAAAACACGGTGGCACCCGCGACAATTTAGAAGTAAAACTGTTTGGAGGAGGACGGATTATGGCTAATATGGGCAACATTGGACAGCAAAATATTGATTTTGTTAAAAATTATGTCAAAACCGAAAGTCTTAATCTATTGGCCGAAGATTTAGGCGACATTTACCCCCGGAAAATTCTATTTTATCCAACCACCGGTCGAGTTCGCGTGAAAAAATTACGGGCCATGGAACAAACGGTGTTAGAGCGTGAAAATACTTATCGGCGTAACTTAGAAAAACAACCGATCGAAGGTGATATTGATTTATTTTGAACCATGGAATGAATGGTGAATCGAGAGCACAGTCAACTTTTAAGTCATTGTTAAATCTTAACCAAATCTCAACTCATTCGTCCAAATTTAAGTTTGGAGTCCGTGGCGAATACTAAATGAGGAGAATGGAGCGTGTCAAAAATTAAAGTGCTGATTATCGACGATTCCGCGTTAATTCGGCAAATGTTAACTAAAATTCTCAATTCAGTGGACGATATTGAGGTTGTCGGCACGGCTGCTGACCCCTACATTGCAAGAGAAAAAATTAAACGTTTCAACCCTGATGTCCTTACTTTAGATATAGAAATGCCACGCATGGATGGAATAGCTTTTTTGAACAATTTAATGCGCTTACGACCGATGCCCGTGGTGATGATTTCCGCATTGACCCAGCACGGGGCGGAGATTACTTTGCAAGCGTTAGAATACGGGGCCGTGGATTTTATTTCCAAACCTCAATTGGATCTTGCCCAAACTTTTGAAACCTATTCACAAGAAATTATTGGTAAAATTAGAGGGGCCGCGAAGGCTCGTCTGCAATCGGAGCCAACTACACTTAAACCGAAAGTACTTAAGGTGGCACCCAAATACAGTGCGGACATTATCATTAGTCATTCTCCTGCTAAAACTAAACATCATTTTAAAACGACGGATAAAATTATTGCCATTGGTGCTTCCACCGGGGGCACCGAGGCAATTAAAAAACTTTTGATCGAGATGCCGCCGGATTCGCCTGGCATTGTCATCAGTCAACATATTCCGGCTACTTTTAGTCGTTCCTTTGCGTTACGGATGGATCAATTATCAGCGATGAATGTTAGCGAAGCCGTGGATGGTAAAGTTATCCTCCCAGGTTATGTTTATATTGCACCAGGCAGTCATCATTTGTTAGTAGCACGAGACGGTGCCCGTTATATTTGTCGCTTACATGAAGGCAATCCAGTTAACCGCCACCGTCCCTCAGTAGATGTGTTATTTCGCTCGGTCGCGCAAAACGTGGGACCTAATGCGATTGGGGTCATTCTCACCGGTATGGGAGATGATGGGGCGGGGGGGATTAAAGAAATGCACGAGGCGGGTGCGATTACGATAGCACAAGATGAATCTACCAGCGTAGTTTGGGGAATGCCGGGAGAAGCAGTGAAATTAGGGGGTATCGATTATATCTTGCCATTACCTGAAATTGCAGGTAAACTAATTTCTTTTTGTTTTGACCCTAAAAACAATTCTAATGTTAGGGGTACTACCAGTACCAAATCACCCCCAACCGCTCCTTGATTGAGAAGGAGGGGAGTTTAGTCGAGACCCTCAAGATTTGATAACTTGTTGAAAGTTGTCAAATCTGAACTTACTTTTTAAACTTGAGATGATTCTATGACCACTCATCACATTCCTCCGATTTGCCTACTACCGGCGCATGTGGCCAATCAAATTGCGGCCGGTGAAGTTGTCGCCCGGCCTGCTTCCGTCGTTAAAGAATTGCTGGAAAATGGCCTGGATGCCGGGGCCAACCAGATTGAAATTGAGATTGAACAAGGTGGCATTAGCCTCATTCGAGTACGTGACAATGGTCACGGTATTCGTCATCAGGAATTAACACTGGCCTTAAATCGTCATGCCACTAACAAAATTAGTCGTCTGGAAGACTTGGAACACCTTACCACTTTAGGTTTTCGTGGAGAAGCACTGGCCAGTATGGCTTCGGTGTCACGATTATCCCTCAGCTCTCGTTTTTATGAAGCCGCTTCAGGTTATACCATTCAAACCAGCGGTCAAGAGTTGTCTATGGAATTAGAGCCGATAGCACATCCCATCGGCACCACGGTAGAAATTCGCGACCTGTTTTATAACACGCCGGCCCGACGCAAATTCCTCCGCACCGAAAAAACCGAATTTAGTCATCTCTATGAAACCGTCAAACGTCTGGCATTAAGTTGCTTTGAAGTTGGATTTAAACTCACCCATAATCACCGAACTTTAATGGTGCTCAAACCTGCTACTACTGAAACCGAGCAATTGCAACGGGTGGCCATGCTTTGTGGTCCAGAGGTGACCGACCATATTTTGTCACTGGATGAACAACGTGGCGATTTACGGTTAACGGGTTGGATTACGCAACCTACGCTGTCCCGTAGTCAACCCGATATGCAGTTTTTCTTTGTCAATGGGCGCATGGTACGAGATAAATTGGTCAGTCAGGCGATTAAACAGGCTTATCGTGATGTCCTACATCTCTCGCGCCATCCCACTTATGTCTTATATTTACACCTTGACCCTAGTATCGTCGATGTCAATGTGCATCCCTCTAAAAGTGAAGTACGTTTTGCACAAACAGGTCCAGTGCAAAACCTCCTAGTCACCACCATACAAAATTGTTTGGCTCAAACTTCGCCTAGTAAAACTATCAACTCCTCTAGCAGTACCATGGTTAATAGTAAAATCGGTAAACCGAATGGATCAGGTAAAACCTCGCCTACTTCTGCGGTAACAAATTATTCGATGTCTAACGCCACTACGGCCACGGTACAAGAAACGCTTCAGGCTTATGCCGCGCTTCAACCACCGGTGCTTAACCCGGCTTCGGAATACCAAACGTTAATTTGGCCGGAAGTAGAATGCCAAACTTCGACTTGGCCAACCAGCACCGTCCCCTCATCGGTTGAGCCCCCCCCCCCGGAACCCGTGCCAGCCTCCTCATGGTCCAGCGGTTACCCTTTAGGCTATGCGTTAGCCCAACTGCATGGAGTTTATATTTTAGCTGAAAATTCGCAAGGACTAATCATCGTTGATATGCACGCCGCGCATGAGCGAATTATTTATGAACGATTAAAAAATGCCGCCTTGGAAGGCCAAACTATGGTCGCCCAATTGTTAATGATACCGGTCAGTTTTGCCGTGAGTGAACGTGAGGCTGACATTGCGGAGCAATATCTGGAATTATTTCAACAATTTGGCTTTGAGCTCACGCGCTCTGGTCTCAATTTGTTGGTCATCCGACAAGTCCCCACGTTACTGGCCGCCGCTGACTTACCGGTCTTAATCCGTGACATTCTCGCCGATTTATCGGAAGTTGAAACCAGTCATCGTCTCCAAGATTATCTGCACCAGATTTTGGCGACGTTTGCTTGTCACAGTGCTATTCGCGCCAATCGGCAGCTACCGGTGAGCGAAATGAATACGTTATTACGCGATTTAGAGCAAACTGAGCGCGGTAATCAATGTAATCATGGCCGACCCACTTGGGCACAATTGACTAAAAAGGAATTAGATAATTTATTTTGGCGAGGACGTTAAAGTGCTTGGAGTCCAAAACCTGTTTTGGACTCCTGGCCTTAACTACTAAAAATCGTCGTAATGGTTCAAGTTTTATCTGGATAAAACTCATCATCCAAAATCTGTTCTGACGAAAAAGGGCAACTCATAGGAAATAAGTTTTGGTCTTGAGGCGCTTCTTTGATGGCCTTTAACTTCCCTAATCGATAAGCATCGGTTATCTTATCTTCCAATTGATATTTCAAACTAGGACTATCTTTAAACAATAATCTAATTCGCTCTCGTTGCTCTTTAATGGTGTATAACCAACTGTTAGAACGTCGAAGCGAAACATATTTCCACTTCAATAAGTGCATTAGCAAAACTGCTAATCGATTAACTAACTGCTGTCTTTGGGCCTTACTCAAACCGTCTAATTCCTGTGCTACGTTATCGATGTCAATTTCTGATAATCGGCCTTGTCGTAATAATTCGATATGATAGACCAACCAAGCATCATAATCTTGTTCATATTCAATAGTTAAGGGAGACATTCAGTTCTCTCCTTTAAGTATCACTCACCTTAAGGTGAGATATTAATAAAAAACTTAACTGCGGTGTGTCTTCTAAAACTAACTAAACTAAATTCTAATTCAAGATTCTAATTCAAGTCAACGTTTAACAACTCCACTGTTTATTGCCGATTAAAACCATTATAATTAGCCACAAACCTACTTCTCTATTCCATTAAACGCCTTTTATATTATCATGAATGCTATTATTATTGAACCTTCTCGCCCCGCTACCGCTAGTGTCATCTGGTTACACGGTTTGGGTGCCAACGGACACGATTTTGAACCCATTGTCTCTGAATTGCCCAAATCTTTGACGGCGCACACTCGATTTATTTTTCCTCATGCCCCTTCTCGTCCTATTTCTATTAACGAAGGCATGGTCATGCCAGGCTGGTATGACGTTGTTAATATGGATTTAACTCTACAAGAAGATACCCAAGGTATCCATGAATCAGCGCAACTTTTACAAAATTATATTGCTAACCAGATGGATAGTGGAATTTTAGCACAACGGATTGTATTAGCAGGATTTTCTCAAGGTGGCGCGATAGCATTACATACTGGATTGCGTTACCCTCACACACTCGCAGGTATCATGGCACTTTCTACGTATTTACCGTTAGCAGATACGGTTGCTACGGAAATTCACTCTGCCAATCGTAATACCAATATTTTCTATGGGCATGGTGAATCCGACCCCGTTATTGAATTGTTTCAAGCCAAACGTAGCCTGATTCAACTAGAGCAACTCGGTTACTCGGTAGAATGGCATACTTATAAAATGGAACATAGTGTTAACGCGGCTGAAATGGCAGATTTTAGCTATTGGTTGAATAATTGCTTACCATAACGCTTGTTGTAAGCCGTCCTAATCCATATTTAATTTATGAGCGACGGTTTACCCCAATAACTAATTCGGAGAAGAATAATGAAAAAACTCAAAAAAATGATTCGTAAAGCGGTATTTCCAGTGGCAGGTTTAGGCACGCGGTTTTTACCTGCGACTAAAGCCAGCCCGAAAGAAATGTTGCCAATTGTCGATAAACCTTTGATTCAATATGCGGCGGAAGAAGCCGTGGCCGCTGGAATTGAACAACTGATTTTTGTGACCAGTAGCAGTAAACGTGCGATCGAAGACCATTTTGACAAAAATCAGGAATTAGAAGACGAATTAGCCCGGCGTGGCAAATATGATTTACTCGCACTGGCCAAACATATCGTACCAGAAGGTGTTTCATGTATTTACATTCGTCAACCCGAAGCCTTGGGACTAGGTCATGCGGTGCTATGTGCCAAACCAGTGGTTGGTGACGAGCCATTTGTAGTCATTCTGGCTGATGACCTCATTGATGGTCAAGAGGTGCCGTGTTTAGCACAAATGGTCGAGATTTACGAAAAACAACAATGTAGCGTAATTGCGGTAGAAGAGGTTGACCGCACTGAAACCGGCAACTACGGTATCATTAAACCTACACCGTTATATGACGGATTGTCAAAAATTGACAAAATTGTTGAAAAACCCGCACCGGATAAAGCACCCTCCACCTTAGCCGTCGTTGGCCGTTACTTATTAAGTCCAAAAATTTTCAAACATCTGGAGGTGTTAGAAAAAGGTGCTGGAGGAGAAATTCAACTGACTGATGCTATTGCCAGTTTGCTTAACGAGGAGCAGGTATTAGCTTATCAATTCAAAGGTAAACGTTACGATTGTGGTAGCAAACTAGGTTATCTAATAGCTACCGTCGATTATGCGTTACAGCATCCCAATTTGCGCGATGGTTTTAAATCGCACCTGGCCGATATTTATAGTCAGTATTATCAAGGCCATTGATGGAATAGATTTGACAACTTTTTAAAAGTTGTCAAATCTTTCATGACTCCAAATAGTAGATTTGACAACTTTTTGAAAGTTGTCAAATCTTTCATGACTCGTACCTAATGAAAAAAATTTTATGCACTTACTTCGTGTTCAAGTGCCCGAATTTCGGGCTTTAAAAAATGTTGATATAGAGTTTGAAAAAGATTTTATACCCAAAGTGTTTCCCCTGGGTAGTCAAAATGGGGGCGGTAAAAGCACCCTGTTGCAATTAATTTTTGTGTTGTTACACTGTTCTAGTCATCCTGATAGATTACCGTTTTTAAACAATCTGCTGGCACAGGTCTCTATTCCAGAAGGGGAAAGCCATAAAGTGTTGGCTAAGATGGATATTTGGGATGGGGAAAAAGTCGTGTCGATGGAATTTTTATGTTGCAATGATACTTTTCTCGAATCTTTAAAGTCAAACGGCACTGCGACTATTGGTGATATTTCATTTGCTAGTCCTTTTAGAGAAAAGCCCTTAACAGAGAAACAGAGTCAAACTTCAGGAAAAATTTCCCAGTCAACCAATGAGATGAATAATCTTAAGGTAATAACTGAGATGACTGAAGTTCAAAAAAGTGATATTATGGGGAAGAAAACGCTATTAGAGGAGCAACTAAAACTATTAAATGCAGAATTGGAAGTAACAAAACAAGAAATTTCTGTAGTGCGTTCTATGGTAGAGAGCCTCATGGAATTTTTAAGGGTAGAAAAGTTACACTATATAACTGGCTCCTCAAATGCGGAAAAACAACCCTTGCTTTGTCGTATTGTTGGCATGGAGGTAAGTGAAACAAAGTCTTTTTTAAGCAAACTGGCTGACAAGATTTTTCTGGCAGCACCTTCTACTCAGGTTTACCTGTTTCTGTCACCGGATAACAGAAAACTATTATTTAAGGCTGGAACCGTGGATAATTACGGAACAGCCCTCAAAGAATCAAAAACTAAATTACCAGGTTTTTTTACCTATAATATTACTTCTACAGAAGTTATAACAAAATCTTTCATAGTGGCGCGTGACCAAGATTTTGCTGAACGCGTGAACACCGGACGATATAGTGGTGATCACTATCAACAAGTTTTAAATGAGATGAAACAACTGTTAGCCACTGGTAAGAAGATTCTACCGCAATTAAATCCAAAAGATAACACGGTAGAAGGAGTACGGTTTACCACCGAAGACGGCACAGAACTTTATCCCGAAAACTTGAGTCATGGCGAGTTAAAAAGACTCGGTATTTGTGTCTGGTCTCGTAAAATAGAAAATGCCATTGTTTTGATGGATGAAGTTGAAAATGCCTTTCACCCCGATTGGCAATATCAGATAGTTTTAGATTTGACGGAATGGGGTCCCACTAACCAATACATTCTTGCCACCCATTCTTACGAATTGTGCCGGGCATTGACACCAGCCCATGTCAAAGATTTAGAACCCAAACTTTTGCCGGTCAGATAAGTTTATGAGTTTTCAAAGTAAAAAAGAACATGAACAACTGATTGAACAACAATGCCAGGCTATCATGAAGTCCACCCATATTCGTAACAAAATTGTGGTGCTGTGTGAAGGAGATATTCCGACACCAGGACTACGCACAGTTATAGGTTATCAGCAATTACAAAAAAGGCCCGATGCCGATTTCTATACCGCTTGTATTCCTAGTTCGTGGACACAAAAAAAACCTGAATTTTTTTCCTGTGGTGGCAGAGGAAATGTCCTGGATACTTACTTTAAGTTGTTGGAACTTCATCGTGAACCCCGTAGCGATTCTTATTTAGACCGAAACAGGCTATTTGCTATTGTTGATTTAGACCTACAAGTGCAACCTACTGGGAAAGATTATCTCTTCCCAAATACGGAAGCCATTTTTAAATCGCTTTATCAAGGTACTAAGGTCAATCAACAAAAAGCATCTCAACATCGCATCTGGGTAACAGGCTTGATTTACAAAGAAGCGTATTTTCTGATACCTGAACTACAACCAGTGTTTGATGACTATTCAGTTCCTCTGACTTTCAATAGTCAGCCCCTTCAATTAGAAAATATTTATTTGGCCTTGGGCAATGATATGGATAGTGATACTAATTTGATGGATAATCTGACGACAGCCTGTGAGCGTATCAGCTATTGTACAGAGTTAGATTGTAGTAGCATAAACCAACTAAAATCTAGTTGGCTAACTCAGTTTCAAAGTGTTACTGACAAAGAACAAAAGGACGAATTGGTTTACGCCTTGTTGATGATAAAGCCAGTTAAGAAATATTGGGAGGAACAAACTCAACCTGAACCAAATCCCTTTAATCCTCCTTTGGAAAGGTTGCGAGATCGACTGACTCTTGCAATTGGACATTTTTATTCAACAGAAGGTGAGAAATCAGACACGGAACATCATATTCCTATTTTCTTCAAAACGCTACATCAGTTTGTGTAATAAACTCTAGTTTGCCCATTGGTAAGTACCGAAGCAAAAATTTTCTCGTATTTTCTTTCACCCCTCTCCCTCTGGGAGAGGGGCCGGGGGTGAGGGAAAATACCGTAAAATTTTTGCTTTAGTACTTATCAACTCTCAAGCAATTAATAGTCGCAATAACGGCACATCCACACAAAAATTTTCCCCCACCTTGCCGGCTAACACCGTTGCCGGTTGGGTCGGCTCCCCTAAATGATTCACCACTAATAGCGCACCACTAAAATTTTCCTGACGAGTATAATCATTCACCGTAATCACCGTTGGTATCTTCGCCCCAAGGGCGGCACGTAAACCATTATTAGAATCCTCCATGGCGATACATTCAGTTGGTGGTAACTGCAATTGCTGCAACGCATACTTATAAATATCAGACGCGGGTTTTTTCGCTTTCACCACATCCCCCGCCGCAATCACTTCAAACCAATTAATCGCCGTGGGCGACAAACTATAATGCAATAATGCCGCGACATTATCTAAATTGGTCGTAGTGGCAATAGCTAATCGAATTCCCGCCGCTCGTGCTTCGGTCAACAATCGTTGCACGCCAGGCCGCAAGGGAATGGGGTTACTGGCTAATTTCTGATTATAACGCAAGGTCTTCTTTTTATGTAAGTCAGCAATAAAAGTTTCCCACTGGGCCGGTCGCGGCGTATCGGTACGATAACATTCCCAATAAAATTTAATCCGCTCCTTCCCACCAGTCACGGCCAATAACTTTCCATACAATTCTTCCGACCAAAACCAATTTAAACCAAATTCCGCAAAAGTTTCATTAAATGCCACTCGATGTGCATCTCGCTCAGTTTCCGCTAACGTGCCATCGACATCAAAAATCAACGCGCTAAGGGTTGTCATAATCAATCATTCCTAGTATTAATGTTATTGTTGGACTGTTATTGTAAAATTTCTGATCATACCTTAAAATACTTCAATTGCATTGTCAACTACAACCAAAGGCTACTGATATGAAATTTGGATTTGATAACTTTTTAAATTTTTGAAAATTGTCAAATCTGGGAAGGTCACGTCTGCTCGGCATAGTCAGTATCAGCCTAGTCTGGTTTGCCAACGCTTATCTGTATAAGCACCATAAACAGTTGTTTCCTTCACGAGAATTCTCATTTGTTAGATTTGACAACTTTTTGAAAGTTGTCAAATCTGGGTCTAATTTGTGGCTTTTATCGGTATTACCAATAAATAATGACTGGCTACCATTAAACGGCGGAAATACGAGAAAATTTAACTATGGTAAAAAACTTAAAAACTCTTTCATATTTTTTCGAACTGTGGTAAAATTTCCACTCCAATCTTATGAACTCAGGAAAAAACCTAATGAACCAAACACATAGAAAATTAACCACATGCCTATTAGTAAGTTGCTTGGCCATCTCTTTGCCGCTATTAGCGGATACCGCTCCAACCATTCCATCAGCAAAACTCACCACACTGACTCTAGGTTTATCAAATGGGGTAATGATTTCCGCCCTGGACACCGGTAAACCGGTAAAATCTTCTATCGAAGAAGAGATTATTTTACACGAAAACAAAGAATCTAACACTATAATCAAAGAGTTAGACTCTACTACCGACAACGACACGAAGTCATACGGCTCTACTATTGAGGAGAATACTCGTGAATTGCCTCCAATCGAGGAAAAATCCGTTCCCGAGTCTTCTACTATGGAAACACCCTCCATGAAGGAGGAAAGTGACGAGGAGGAGAAAACACCAGAAGAGACTGTAGTAGGATTTAGTTTGCAACATACTACTAAAGGTCAAACACTGGAAAAAACGCAAGTCAAAGCCAGTCCCTTCGTGCTGTTACAAGCCTTTAAAACCAATTTGCTCGACTTGCTAAAGCAACATGGTAAACCGTTGCACCTCGACACTCAAGTGGAAATGTTATTAGCCGAGCAATTTCGCTCCGAAATTAAAGATTTACCCCCACTCACCATTAAGACTGAAGTAGATACTCAAGGTCAAGCTAAAAGTGAGTTAACGATAGTGCCATTCCGTATGGCCGAAACCGATGGCCGCGTCATCGACTGGCAAGGATTAACCGGCCAAGTCATGTTCAATGAAACTTTTGACTCATTATCAACGGCACTTAAATTAGCCGACTTGACTTTTCAAGATAAAGCCGAAGATTTGACCGTTTCCCTTAGTCCGGTCACACTCAGTGGCACCTTAGATGCTGATTTTTTCCCTACGCAGATGGAATTTAAGTTACCCCTGTTAAAAATAACCGAAGACCAGGACCAGATAAATATTAAAGAAGTGAGCCTCGACTCCAAAGTAGAAAAAAGTAGTAGCGGCGTGGACCTCAATAATGGCACCTTTAAAATTGGTCATCTAGGAGTTACCGAGAAAGCAGCTACTCAATTTTCTTTAGACCGCTTGGAAATTACCGGCAATGGTAAAGAACTAAATAATTTGGTGACTTACACGTTACGCACACACATTGACCAGATGACCATAGCCGAGGTCACACCTAAAGAAAATATGGAAATGAGTTACCGCGGCGAGATTGAAATTCGTAATATCGATGCGCCAGCGGCTAAAGACTTGCAACAAATGGTTCGTAATCTGCAAAAACAAGTACAAGCCGGCGGTATTTCGAAAGAAATGGTGGGCTTCGTGATGATAGGCAAATTGATGGAGCTGGCACCTAGATTGATGGCCCAGTCGCCAGAATTATCGTTTTCCCAATTACGTCTCCAAACCACAGCAGGAGATTTACAAGGCGGATTTAAACTCGGTTTAGATGGCAACAAAGCGACTTCAGTGGAATTAAACAAGTTAGTCACAGCCATTCTGGCAAAAGCCGATTTTATCATCAGCAAGTCCTTGTTGAAGACGATAATGATTCTCGGTAATCACGTTAACGCTGAAGCCGGCAAGAAATCGTCGAAGCGGAAATCAACGGCACCAACCCCAGAGCAACAAATTCAGACGTTGCTAGACCAAAAATATTTGGTGGTGGAAGGTGATAATTACAAATTAGCCGCGACTTTTGAGCGTGGCAAGTTTGTCCTAAATGGCCAAACCATACTATTACCATGGTTAGATTCCATGATCCAGAAACCGGCACCATAAATTAAGTACATAGCAGTCACCAGATTTTCCAATTCATGGAGATTTGGAAAATCTACTTTAAAATAATTACTTTAATAGAGTATTATAAATAATATTTTATTTTCCACACCACTCTTGAACCGGTAAATTATTTTTTATTTTCAATACCTTTCATAAGCTGCTCCCTGTTAGCAAACTCGGGGCAGCACCCTTTCTATTGCTCTCCAGTAAAATTTCACTAGACTATAATCTATAAATAACACTAAAATAGCTTATTTGCTTAGAGTAATACTTCAAAAAACATTCGCATCTTATTAAAAAATATGTTTTAATTACTCACCTTACGCACCACCACCCCTGGCCCCTCCTTGGTAAGGCGGGGAATAGCCCAGCAATTCAGGTAGTGCTTACTCCCCTCCTTACCAAGGCTACTCTATGCACACAAGTTCATGGTAAATCAGTTAAGCCATTGATAAACCAAAGAAATAATTTTTGGCCTCGTTTTGGAATTACATTTAATTTCAACAGGTTACAAACTTATGTGCATAGAGTAGCTTACCAAGGAGGGGTTGGGGGTGGTTGAGTTAACCGTGCGTAAGGTGAGTTAATCAGCAACCATGTATTATTTTTGCGTTTGGGAACCTTTGTATGACAATAAAAAATCTGCTGTTTTTATCAACCATAATTTTATTAATAAATACATCATTAACGGGATGTGCTTATCGTGGTATCCCCTTAGCGGTGTCTTATCCTCTCACCACTCAGAATAAAATGCAATCGGCCCACCATTGGGAGGTTTTAGCCCAACATTCGGCGGACCGCTTTGCACAAACGTTGGACCTGACCTTTCCCAATGCGGTAGTCAAACCAGCTTTATTTATTCGCTACACCCAAGAGCAAGAAAAAATCCCCTTTGCCAGAGCTTTTTTTCACATGCTGACCGCCAAACTGGTACAAAAAGGACTGATTGTCGCCAGCAATGCCGATTCTACTACCAACACTCTGATCGCAGACTATGATATGCAAATTGTACAACACCAAGACCGGCGTAAGCGCTATCCTCCTTTAGGCACCTTTTCGGCGCTGGGTAGTCTGTTTTGGTTAGTGGCCAGAGGCATTGATCGTTGGGGAGATGCTAATTTAGCCGTCCTGCCACTCGCGGTGGGGGCCGACATTTATTCTGGAGTTAACTACTATTTCCCCGGTGAAACCAATACTGAAGTGATTATCACCACCTCCCTGACGATGGGTCAACAATATGTCTTCCAAGAAAATAACATTTATTATATTAACACTGGAGATGCAGACCATTACGAGTCAGCAGGTAAAACTTACCAGTTGGTCAGTTGTCCCTCGGCTTCAATCTCTTGTCGCTAACCAGGCCGCCTTCAGCCCTCTCCCAGGGACAATGCCATTAAGCTAAGATTACGGCGTTGGAGTCCAAAGCTTCAGCTTTGGAAACGCCGTCTTACCAAAGCTGAAGCTTTGGACTCCAACGCGGCTTAACTTAATGGTATTGTCTCCCAGGGAGGGGAGAAAACCGGTGAGCGTTATGAATCTCAACACTTCCAACCCAGGGGTAATCAATTTTTCGACGGTTTTAAACCTAAACGGTCGGGAAGTTATTAATTCCTAGAGGAGATTACAGATATGAAATACTTCTTGGCCATATTATGGATAAGTCTATGCTTAATCTTAAGCACTGGCTGTAGCAGAGAAATTAAAGATGTTAACTTGGTCACCGCCAGTTATCGAGCCGCTGATGCTTTGCTTAAAAATGCCAGAGATCTGATGGAATTTTATTCGGAAAAACCTATTTTAGTCGCCAGTTTTGTCAATATAGATGATGTACAACGCTCTTCCACACTGGGGCGTACCTTAGCCGAGCAGATGGGTTCTCGTTTTACCCAAAAAGGTTATAAAGTGATTGAAATTAAACTGCGTACTAACAGCGTTTTTGTCAGAGGAGTGCGGGAAAACGATGAAGGTGAATTTATGCTCTCACGCGAATTGCAAGACATCAGTTTTCAACACGATGCTCATGCTGTATTAGTCGGCACCTATGGTAAAGGACCAGAAATGGTCTATGTGATGGCAAAATTGATTCGTACTCAAGACAACGTCATTTTAGGTGCCTACGATTTCAGTTTACCAGTGGGCAAAAATACGAAAAAGATGTTAGCGCAATAATTTTCTCATTCTCTAATTTTCTTCCTACTGACAGTCACTTTTAACCATACCATAAAAGGACACGCCAATGATTCGCTCGGCCAAGTTAAAGGACATTGATAGATTACTGGAAATTGAACAAGACTGTTTTCGAACGGACCAACTGTCACGACGAAATTTTCATTATCTCCTTACTAAAGCCAACGCTCAGACCATAGTGGATGAGGTCAACGGTGCGATTCGTGGCTATGCCATGTTATTATTCCGGCGTGGTACTGCTACGGCACGCTTATATTCCTTTGCGACGGCTACTAAATTTCGCCGTCAAGGGGTAGCTATAAAATTATTAACCACAGTGGAAGAGAAGGCGAAAGCTTGTCATTGCCTCTTATTGCGCTTAGAAACCCGAAGCGATAATCTGCCTATGCAACAATTAGTTACAGAAAATGGTTATAAAAAATTGGGCGTAGTTGCTGACTATTATCAAGATGCTATGGATGCAATACGCTTTGAAAAATGCCTGGTCGCAGAAGAGTGATAAAGGGCACCCAGATTTGACAACTGGTTGAAAGTTGTCAAATCTTAAGTTGAACCCAGATTTGACAACTTTTTGAAAGTTGTCAAATCTTAACTTAACTCAACCACCCCCAACCCCTCCTTGTTAAGGAGGGGAGTATCCCTGGCGACTCAGGTGGTATCTATTCCCCGCCTTAGCAAGGAGGGGCTAGGGGTGGTTGTGCGTAAGGTGAGTACTAATTGAGCTTGTTATACTAATTAGAAAATTATGGTTAAATTCACCTAGGAAAAAATGTGAACTTAAATTTTAACCCAGAGCTTTGTCGCAATGAAACCGAAGTGGAAAGTAAACTGATAGTCAGTTATCTGTTACCTCAACTGGGCTATTCTCCTGATATTTGGCACCAAGAGGTCAAATTAGCCAGTAACCGTCTGGATTTTTTGGCCTTGTTAAAACCATTAATTCCTTTTGTTTTGGATAAAAAGGCCCCTCTCAGTGTGATCATAGAAGCCAAGCATCCCAAGGAAAATTTAGACCGGCATCAACGCAAGTTAAAAACTTATTTACTGGAATGTCAGGTGCGCTGTGGGGTGTTGACCAATGGAAAACAGTTCCGGATTTATGAGTTGAGTAAGGATGAAATGATTCTGAGATTTCAATGCGCCGGTAGTGAAATAGAAACTAACTTAGATGCTATTAAGAAAATAATTGGCCGTGAGGTCTTGAAAAGAGAGTCGTTGGAAACCGCGGCGGCCTCATCTCCCGCGCCACTCTCCCTGTTGCCCTCGCCCTCTCCACCACTAATGGCCATGATTGAAGAAATGCCCATGCCGGCACCCAAGAATAATTTCATTAAAGAGGAGCCATCAACGATGCAAGTGATTGCGATTTATCACAATAAAGGCGGGGTGGGAAAAACCACCGTGTCGGTTAATTTAGCCGCGGCGCTAAAAAATAAAGGGCACCGGGTGTTGCTGATTGACCTGGATAGTCAAGCCAATTCTACTTTTGCTACGGGTCTCATTAAGTTTCAGTTTGAAGAAGAAGATAATCTAATTAATAATTATGTCTATCATCTGCTCGAAGCCGGTGATTTTCATTTTATTCCCGAAGTAGCACGTCCGTCCGAAACGTTTAATCAGCCCGAAATTGATGTGATCCCTTCTCATATTGACCTGATTGTGCATCAAGAAAAATTGAATCGAATTGGGGCCAGTCGGTCTCGGTTATTGACCAAATTGAATCGCGTTAAAGATCAGTATGATTTGGTGATTATTGATACGCCGCCTTCGCGCGATTTGTATGCGGAGGTTGCGTTGATAACGGCCAATCATCTGATTATTCCTTCTGATTTGAAACCGTTTGCGAATCAGGGGTTGGCGAATGTTAAAATGTTTGTGAAACTAGCGAATGAGTTTCGGGAGAATATGATGGGGCGCGTGCCATTAAATATCATGGGAGTGTTACCGTCGAAAATTTCTACGAATGCGCAGTTTATGAAACATACTTTTCCGCGTCAAAAAAGTGCGGTGACGGGATATTATCAGTTGCCGTTAATGGAAACGGTTATTTATGAGCGGATACCGTTGTCACATAGTATTAGTTATATGAAAAAAACTGGTGAAACTGAATTAGAAGTGCCTGATCCGAAGTCGATTTTTGAGTTTTGCAAGATTGATCGCTCTCCTTCGGCTGCACAATCAGCGCAGGAGTTTGAAGATTTGGCCAATGAAGTTTTGAGAAAAATTTGAGGAAACAGAGTTAATTATGATGGAATTTCGGTTGATTGATGTGGTAAGTATTATTTCTAAGGTGCCTCGCTCCCAATTTGAGGAAGTGAAATTGGCACAGTTAGCGGAGTCGATTTTGGAATGTGAGGGGGTGTTAACTCCGCCAGTGCTAAAAGTCATTGGTTTGGATAGTTATGAGGTGATTGAGGGAGACCGTGAATATTATGCGGCGGTGGTGGCGCGGGAGAAAAATCCGCGACAAGGTGAAATGATTAACGCTTTTGTGGTGCCGCCCAAGTATGAGGAAAATATCCGCAAACAGTTGGCGGTGTTACATCGGGGGGAGTCGACACCGATGACTGCCACACCGTCCATCGCATTCTCCTCTATCGCATCGTCCACCGTCTCCCCAGAGTTAGCGGAATTAACGGAAAGATTTGATAACTTTCAACAAGTTGTCAACTCTCAATTAGCGGAAAGATTTGACCACTTTCAACAAGTTGTCAACTCTCAATTAGCGGAAAAATTTGACCACTTTCAACAAGTTGTCAAATCTCAGTTCGATAAGAATGATCATGACCGAAAAGCCGCTACCGAGACTCCAGATAAGATGTGGCAACAACTGGTGTTGATTGAAACGTTGGTGAGAGAGATTAAAGAGGCTCCGGCTATGGTTTCTCCAGCGGCGCTACCTTCTCATCTGGGGTCAGCAAAATTTGATTGTAGTAACAAAAAAATCACCGTGGTGGAACTGAAAGCAGAGGCTAAGAAATGGCAAATTCCGAAATCTTATGGGATGAATAAAGCGGAACTGATTGAAGCACTTAAAAAGGTGGGTGCTTGTTAGTGTAGTGAGTGAAGTTTAACGCCATAGCCGTTGGAGTCCGGAATTTATTCCGTCTTAAGAAGTTGGAGTCCGGAATTTA
>DZAL01000242.1 GCA_022729575.1 Thiomargarita sp. | reverse complement strand
AGCCTATATGGCTAAGGTTGTCGTTATGGATGAATGGATTTTGCAATTGGCTCAATTGATAAGTAAACTGCAAGATCACCACTTTGTGGCAGTTCTTGGCGAATCTGGGTGTGGTAAGTCTTCTTTAATTCGTGCCGGATTACTTTCAGGTGCAAAAATCTTCGGTATAAAGGCGCACGTGAATTTACGCGTTGCTTTCATGCGTCCTGGTGATAGTCCATTTTCTAATTTGTCAAAATCTCTACTGAAGAAAGACAATAATTCTGCAAAAAAAACTTTGCGAAAGGAATGGTTTAAGTATCAAGAACCGTCTAAGGAGGAGGAAGCGAAAGCGATTTCTGAGTTACAACAAACCCTGAAAGCAGATTTGGCAAATTCCTATCTGAAATTGGAAGAATGTCTGAATGAAGAACTTCCGGATGAAAAAAATCGTATCCTGCTGATCGTTGTTGACCAGTTTGAGGAACTTTTCCACCTTTCTGAAAAGGGCGAAACAGTAGCTAACGAAGTTAAGGATTTTATCCAATGGCTACTTGCTGGCAGTTACCTGGCCAAATCTAAAATTTATGTTCTCATTACCATGCGTTCTGATTTTCTTCCCGACTGTTCTGGGTATGAAAAGTTATCCGACGCTATCAGTGATGGTGTTTTTTTGGTGCCAAACTTGAACTTAAATGAGACGCAATTGAAAAACGCTATTCAGGGACCTGCGGAATACTGTGGTGGCAAAGTCGAAGATAAATTGATTGCAGAATTGTTGAATGACGTGAGAGAAATGAGCAGCCAGGGTTGTTCAGATTGGTTACCCTTGTTGCAATACGCACTGAGGGGTATGTGGTTAAAAGCTGGTGACGCAAAAGAATTAACCTTGCAACTCTACAGAGACATTCAGGGTAATGGTAAGCTGGGGGCTGGCTTGTTGAATCAAGACGGAAATAAAATCTATGAAAAGGCCACAGATGGGGAGAAAAAAATCATAGAGATTTTATTTCGTCGTCTTAGTGAATGTGTCCAAGAAGATGGGAAAAAGGAGTGCAAACGTCATCCCGTGACACTGGGAGAGATAGCTAAACTCGCAAATGTGATTCCACAAGCCGTTTCTTTAGATGTAGTGGACAAGAAATTGCGATTGGACAGAGAACATGAAATGTTTCTCTGGGAAGAGAACTGTAATTTTTTGTTTTCGCGAAATAACGTTCTGCAATATGAATTGAAAAGCGATGACACGTTGGATATTAGACATGAAAGCATCATCCGCCAATGGGAAAGATTAAGACATTGGGCTGATGAGGAAGCCAAGTTGGCCAAGTACTACCAAGAATGGGAAGAGGCTGCCCGACGTTGGAAAAATGCCAAAGGCGATCGGAAGAACGAATTGTTGTGGCGTGGTCTCCAGTTAGAAAATGAGAGCGGCAAACTTTGGCTTGATGTACATTATACACCAATTTATCCCACCAAAGAACAACTCAAGTTATGGGCAAGCCGCTACTCTGCCTTTAAGGAAACAAGAAAAGCTGGAGAATCTTTTGATATTGCATGGAAATTTCTGGAAAAAAGCCAAGAGGCATGGAAGAAGGAACAAGCAGAAGCTGAGGTGGCCAAACAGCGTGAATTAGAACAGCAACTTTTATTCAAGCAAAAACAGAGAGAATTAAGTTTTTCGAGACGGTTAACCAGAATAGCATTAGCAGGACTTGTGGGAATCTCTGTAGTTGCAGTCTGGGGATTTTGGGAACGTTCCAAAGCCATCCAAAGCGAACAAACCCGCACCGAGAGTCTCTTTGAATCCTATCGCCGACACTCGGCTTTACTTGTACAAGGTGGGAAGTATGCAGAAGCCCGACAGATTCTAAAACAGTCCTATTCATTGGATGACAAGATTGTTGCGGCCCCACGTCACGCCCGCAACTTATTGGCCCGGTTTAACGACATCATGAAGAATGGTCAACCGCAACAAGACTATCGCGGGGCTGAAGCACCTTTGTATTCTCTGGCACTCAGTCCAAACCAAAAAACTATAGCCGCCGTGGGAGAAGAAGGGAGTGTGGTGTTGTTTGACATAGACAAAGGTATCCTATTAAAACGACTTATAGGACATACCAAACATGTCAGAGCTGTGGTATTCCATCCGCAAACTCAATGGCTGGCTACCGCGGGGGATGATAAGCAAATTATTTTATGGTCACTGTCAACGGGTCAACCTCTCAAGCAATGGCAAACTACGGAGGAGGTTTGGGCATTGGCTATCAACTCCACAGGAGAATTATTGGCCAGTGGGGGACGTGATAAGCAAATCACATTGTGGAATGCTAACGGGGAATCTCTAAAAACTCTTGCGGGCCATACGGATAGCGTGACCAGTCTTGCCTTCAGTCCTGATAACACTTTACTGGCCAGTGCTTCGTATGACGACACAACACATTTATGGCAAGTCAGTGATGGACAAGCACGTTATATCCTCAAGGCACATTCTGACCATGTTCAAAAGGTCGTGTTTTCTCCCAACGGTGACTTACTGGCGACGGCCAGTGATGATGGTACTGTGCGGTTGTGGGACGTGAAAACGGGTGACAATACGAAGATGTTGAGAGGTCATCAAGACAAAGTGTTCACGGTGCGTTTTCTCAATGACTACTCCTTAATATCAGGCAGTGCCGATACCACCTTACGGCTGTGGGACGTGGCCAGTGGGGTAACGGTGCGGGTGTTACAAGGCCATACCGCCAGTGTCACGGGCCTTGTAACGGAAGGGAAACGAGTGTTCAGTAGTAGCATTGACACCACGATAAAGCAATGGGATACCACCTTGCTTTATCAACACACGTTTAACTTAACGGAAGCACCGACAGCCACAGCGATTGCCCCAGACGGGCAAAGAATTGCCGTTGGCTTTGAAAACGGTTCCTTAGAACTGCGGAAACTACCCACGGGCGAATTACTTATTACTCAGGAGAAGGTCCATAGTCGAGACATTCAACGTTTGGCCTTTAGTCCCGATAACCACTGGTTGGCTTCTGCCAGTCTGGATAACACGGCGAAACTTTGGCAAGTTCAAGGCGATAAATTAACCTTGTCCACCCCGATTCAACATAAAGCCGGCGTAAATGCGGTCACTTTCTCACCCGACAACCAAACGTTGTTAACCGCCAGCTATGATGGACAATTGGGAATGCTGAAATTGGATACCCAAAAAATCTCCTTTTCTCCCCTCTATCCAAAGGAGATGAACTCCGTGGTGTTAGACGACAAAGGAGAATATTTGTTGACCACCAGCGATAATCAAGCCTATCTATGGAAAACGGGTGAGTTTCAAAAACCGTTTGTCACTTATCCTGAAACGTTAGGTGGCACTTGGTGGGCCGCGTTAAGTCCCAATGCCCAACAAGTCGCCGTGGTGGGACGATATTTTGTAATCAATCTGTATCCTAAAAATGAATCGCCATACACCTTATCAGGCCATAAAGACAGTGTCTTACGCGCCATTTTTAGCCCAGACAGTGCCCAATTGGCAACCGTGGGAGGAGACAATACGGTGCGCGTGTGGGACTTACTCCAACATAGTGAATTGTTTACTCTTACTTTACCCACGTCAGGTAAAAATGTGGTCTGGGATTTTGATTTTCGTTGCACTGGCACAGAACCACACTGTTGGATAACGGTGCCATTGACACAGAATAAGCAAGTGGTGGTGTATGAATTGGGTAAGTATTAAATAGTAGGAAGAGTGTATAAGTGAAGCGTCATATCCCAAATCTGAAAAAGTGCATGGGCAGGACGTAACACGAGAATGTCACCTAGGTGAAGCATCACTAATTGGTCGATATTCTGCCAGGTGTTCAGTTGTGAAATTTCTGGCGAAAGAGTAATTGGTCCTTCAGAGGAAATGGTTAGCAGGGTCATAAGAACTTACGCCGAAAAACGTCTACCAGGTCATGCGTGCTGGGCGAGCACGCTGGAAAATTGAAAATGAAACCTTCAACACGCTAAAAACTCAAGGTTATTTAAGTTTGAATTAAGGTGTTGAAATAAAGCGTTTTCTCGTCTTTGACAAATACTCTTAAATGGTGGTAGGGCGGTTGCTGGTCCCTCGAGTTTGAGGCTCGTTTTTCTACTTAACCTACTAAAATAGTCTTCTTAGAGCGGGAGTGGCTGGCAGACTAATAACATTGACTAAATTTCATTTTATGTTCACCGAATTTGTGGGAGTACGTTAAGCCGTCACGTACCTGGCTCTAATTCCCATTTACCCCTAGACAAATCTAATCAGTTAATGTTAAATTAAACCTCTAATGTTAAATTAAACCTCTATAGTAACATTCATCCACTTTGGTACTTGAAGTCTGAGGGATAACACCCCTCGAAGGGGTGTTATCCCTGCTGTGAAGTCTGAGGGATAACACCCCTCGAAGGGGTGTTATCCCTGCTGGCCAAGCTCATTGTACTTCTGAACCATTATTCTCAGAGACCCCACCAGCCTCGTATAAGGGGTCACTCCCCTCGTGTACGGGAGTGGGGGGGTGGGGGGCTGTGGGGCTGTGGGGTGTACAAAAATAGTAGAATGTTACTATACTATAGTTTCCATTCGCTCTAAATTTGGTAGTGCAACAGGTAGTGGCCGCAGTTTCAAACCTGATAGATCTCGAAGACCTGTCAGGTTTAAACCACCACCTGGAGCATGACTACCCTAAATCTATACTAACTTTATTTTCATTATGACACTCGTGGCACCTGTTTCAGATATATTATTTCTCACAACGCCCATTATCTTTGCATTACTCTCCAGTCTAGTCGCCCTCGGCGCAGACCGTTACCCAGTGCTACTACGACGAGTAGCCTTCTTGTTATTGGGATTTGCCGGCCTGGCCGCAGTGATAAATGGCACATTAGTATTGATAGAACATTCCGCCATCACCGGTCAACTGCCGTTGGGACTTCCCTGGATGAATTGGCACCTCCGACTTGACCCCCTCTCCGCCTTTTTCCTAATCATTGTCGGATTAATCACCACCGCCGTCAGCCTATATGGACCAGGATATACTCAAGAATTTGAACACGGTCCATACTCTTTAGGCGTTTTAGGTTTTTTTACTGGCCTCTTCATCACCGGCATGATGCTAGTATTACTCGCCGACGATGCCTTCATGTTTATGGTCACCTGGGAAATTATGTCCATCTCCAGTTATTTTCTAGTTGTCTATCAACATACCAATGCCACCAACCGCCGTGCCGCCTTTTTATACCTCCTCTTAGCGCACTTAGGTGCCTTAAGTATCTTACTGGCTTTTAGCATTTTGGCCGGCTTCGGTGGCGATTTTACCTTCGCCGTCATGCGTGACTCTCAATTAACCCTCACTTGGTCAAGTCTAGCCTTTGCGCTAGGACTATTCGGTTTTGGCATGAAAGCCGGTTTAGTCCCCCTCCATGCCTGGTTACCAGAAGCCCATCCCGTCGCTCCCTCTCATATCTCCGCCTTAATGAGCGGAGTCATGTTAAAAGTGGCCATTTATGGACTCATTCGGCTAGTCTTTGACCTCTTAAACACCCCACACTGGAGCTGGGGAATCATTTTATTGCTCCTCGGTTCCAGCACCGCCTTCTTAGGCATCTTGTATGCGTTACTGCAAAACGACCTCAAACGCCTACTCGCTTACTCCTCCATTGAAAACGTCGGTATTATTTGCATCGGTTTAGGACTCAGCCTACTCTTTTTGACCGCCGGGCACCGACAAATAGCCGCCTTAGGCATGATTGCCGCACTCTACCACACGCTCAATCACGCCTTATTCAAAGGACTGCTCTTCTTAGGGGCCGGTGCCATTTTACACACCACCCACGAACAAAACTTAGAACAAATGGGCGGCCTAATCCATCGTATTCCAGTAACCGCTTTTTTCTTCCTCATCGGCTGTTTATCCATCTCCGCACTCCCGCCATTTAACGGCTTCGTCTCAGAATGGTTAACCTTTCAAACCGCCTTGCAAGCGCCGAATTTTGAAAGTGGCGTCTTACGCGCCATGATTCCCCTCAGTGCGGCCTTATTAGCCCTGACTGCCGCTTTATCAGCCACCTGTTTTGTCAAAACTTTCGGCCTGGCGTTTTTAGGACAACCACGTTCTCGACCAGTACGCCATGCCCGCGAAACCAAATTAGGTATGAAACTGGCACAAGGTTTTCTAGCCACTTTATGCCTATTATTTGGCATTTTTCCCACTTCTTTCATTGACTTGATTGAAATCATTCCACAACAATTAGTTGGAAATGGTTTACCTAGCGCCTCGGCTGGCGGTTGGCTCTGGCTTACTCCCATTGACCCACAAGTCGCCTCCTATGCCGCGCCATTAGTCTTGCTCTCCATTATTGCCGTCTGGTTAAGCGCGTATTTTATCTTACGCAACACCAAAAAAACCCGCTTGACTCACCCTTGGGACTGCGGTTTTGGTCCGTTGAATGCGCGAATGCAATACACCTCCACCGCCTTTGCCATGCCAATTCGGCGACTGTTTAAACCAGCCTGGCGAGTGGAAGAGATAATAAAAGATACTAAAGATGAGACCTTGTATAGTCAAGACATTCGCTATCAACTCCACATCTCAGACCGCGCCTGGCCTATTTTATATGAGCCGCTGATTTATGCCATGATCTGGATGGCACGCCAAGTCGGACGCATTCAAACTGGTAACATTCGTACTTATCTGGCCTATTCTTTCTTCACACTGTTGGTACTATTATGGTTGATAACGTGATTGCTCATTCCACCCAATGGGATTTTATTATCGCCTCTTACGTCTCCATTCTGATGGTCGTCATTGCCCTGATTATCAGTGTCGCCGCTTATTGGCGAGTTTCTAAAATTGAACGCTATTTTCAAACCGTCGCCGAGCGCGTGACCAAATTGCGAAATCTGGAAAGACGTACTCAATTGTTAGAAACGTTACATGAAGAGCGTTTGCTACGCTTAAAAATGCAATTGGAATTGTTGTCGATTAGTTTCCAAACGTCTTATGTTTTTAGATTTGCCTCAGCGGAGATTAGACAGCAATTGAGCCAGCATCAATCCTTTTTTGAACAGTTGGAACAATTGGAGAAGTTAAGCGCAGAATGTGAAGCTAATTCCGAGAAATTGTATCGGGAAGCGGAAATCTGGGGTGAGGAGACCGACCCACGAGCCTTTGAACATTTATTGTCGAAAGCTAATCTCTTTCGTAATCAAGCGCAAAATCAACTAGAAATCGCTAAATTTGTGCGCAGTAAATTAAAGTTGGATAAGTATACTTAACAGTCGCCCTCACCCCCGGCCCCTCTCCCAGAGGGCGAGGGGAGTTTAACACGGGACGCTGGTTGTCTCCCCTCTCCCTCTGGGAGAGGGGCCGGGGGTGAGGGCAACTATTTTTAATTTAACCCAATTTAGAAACCGAAATCATCACCATGACACTTTCGATTCGCCGACGCTTACTATTAATCTTACTCAGCGTTATCTGCGGTCTATGGGGCACTGTCACCTGGCGAGTTTATCTGAAAACTCAACATGAAGTAGAAGAACTGTTTGATGCCCACCTAGCACAAAGTGCCAAAGTATTATTTGGCTTATTGCAACATGAAGTCACCGAAAACGAAAACGACGAAGATGACCGCGAAACTAATATTGAACTGGATGATTTTGGAAGTGAGCCTGGTACCCCCGGACATCGTTATGAACACAAAATAGCCTTTTTAATCCGCAACCAGCAAGGACAAATTTTGGCACGATCTAATACCGCCCCGTTATTTCCATTACCCTCCATTGCAACTGAGCATTTTAGTGATTATACCATCAATCAACATTTATGGCGGGTCTTTACCATCAAACAAGGTCAAGTTTTTATTCAAACAGGAGAACGTTATGATATTCGAAATGAACTGATTCAAGAAATCGTCTCTAGTACCCTCAGTATATTAATCATCGCGTTACCATTGCTGGCCTTGTTAATTTGGATCGGAATTGGGCGGAGTTTTCAACCATTGCAACGGGTCGCCACCGAAATCGCTTCCCGTACTTCAGACCAACTACAACCTTTAGAAACCAAAACGATTCCCCTTGAAATCACCGTCATCATTAATGCGCTCAACAGTCTGTTTACTCGGTTAAAACAAGCATTTGACAATGAACGACGTTTTACTTCGGATGCGGCCCATGAATTACGCACCCCACTCGCCGGCTTAAAAACTCAAGCACAAGTCGCTTATCGAGCCATTGACCCGCAACAACGACAACAAGCCTTACAACAAATTATTCATGGAGTGGACCGAGCTACCCTGATGGTCTCACAATTGCTCACGCTGGCCCGCCTGGAAGCCAGTCAAGGCCTGACGAAAACCGAAGTTAATCTACACGACTTGGCGAGCCAAGTTATTACCGAATTAACACCGCAAGCATTAGCCAAAGCCATCGATTTAGGTTTAGAGGAGGAGCCGCCAGGTGGTGCTGTCACTACTCTGTTAGGCAATCCCGAGGCGTTATATTTACTGATTCGTAATTTAGTTGATAATGCCATTCGCTACACCCCCCAAGAGGGTCAAGTCACCGTCTCACTAGAAAATTTAGTTCCCAGCAAAGTCACGTTACGAGTGATTGACACCGGCCCCGGGATTCCACTGGCACAACGGACTAGAATTTTCGAACGATTTTATCGAGGAGATAATCAAAACATTCCTGGCAGTGGACTAGGGCTATCGATAGCCCAACAAATCGCCAAATTACATCAAACGGAAATTCAATTAGAAGAGGTCCCGCCGTTACTCTCAGGACTACGAGCACGGGTGGAGTTTACAGTTACGTAGTTACGTACTCACCTTACGCAAAGTGTCAAACCTGCCCGAAGTTGGAGTCCGGAATTTATTCCGTCGTGCCGTTGGTTGGAGTCCGGAATTTATTCCGTCGTGCCGTTGGTTGGAGTCCGGAATTTATTC
>DZAL01000377.1 GCA_022729575.1 Thiomargarita sp. | reverse complement strand
TGGACTCCAACGCCGTCACCTTAGCTTAACTTAATGGCATTGCGGCTAAAGCCTCCAGTCCAGCATAACTCCATTACCCATTATCCCCCTTTGAGGACAATTAACATGCTATCTAAACAAAGAATCTCCAACATTGTTGAAAAATGGTATCTTCTTGAACCATTCTTTTTTATAATTTGGACTACCCATGAATTAAGTATCAATCCCAACCTTCAAACCATTCGGGTGGGGCAGGGTAAGATTGAATATAATCCTGCCTTTATTGAGACGTTGGATGATAAAACGCTGTATCAAGTGATGCAGTTTGAAGTGATGCGGATTATCTTAAAGCATCCTTATTTACGTCGCAAAGAAAATGCTACGGTGGCTTATCTCGCCAGCAATATTACTATCCAAGAGTATCTTAACACGTCTTTGCCCTTTCCGCGTGCTAAAGATTTTTTTCCTCAAGAACAGTTTGAGCAGAAGTATTTTGAGTTTTATTATCATCAACTGTTAAAATTGCTGGATGAATCGTCTTCCAGTTCTCCAAGCAATCAAGGTTCTGCGGGTGGGTCTGGGTCGTCGGATGAATCTAATTCACCGGGGGAAGGGAAAGGGACGCCAACGGCAGGTGATAATGATTCTGGAACTTCCAATTCTGAAGCACCAGAGAAGGAAGAGGAGGAAGAACAGGAGATTTCAGACCCCAGCAGCGGCGCTGGCGGGACGGAACAAACAGACTTGGGCGGCTATACGGACCCAGAACAAACGGGGGCGGAAAATACTGAAACTTGGGATGCCAATGAGTACTATGCTAATCAGATTAATGAGAAGATAGAAGATGTCCAACAAGGTAATTTGTGGGGGACCGTGCCCTACCGGCTTCAGGAATTGATTTTAGCGACCTTGAAACCGAAAATAAATTATCGTGATGTGCTCAAATCTTTTCGGGCGTCTATTCTCTCCGTTAGGCGGATTTTGACGCGGATGAGACCGAGTCGGCGGTATGAATTTTTGTATATGGGGAGCCGCCGGGATTTTTGCACTAAGTTGTTATTCGCCGTAGATGTCAGCGGTTCGGTGAGTAGTGCAGACCTTCGTAACGCCTTTTCTATTGTTAATCGTTTTTTCAAGTATGGCATTGAACAAATTGACGTTATCCAATTTGATACCGTTATAAAAGACAAACCACTGGTCTTGAAAAAAGCGCGACCGAAAATCGGTGTGATAGGACGAGGTGGTACGGATTTTCAAGCGGTAATGGATTATATTGACCAGGAAAGGGATTATGATGGTTTGATTATTTTCACGGACGGTTATGCACCGGTACCTCAACCGCCGAAGAATAAGCGCACCCGGATTCTATGGTTGTTCAATAACGAACGGAATTGTGTGAATATGGAAAAGCTGATTAAGCCTATTGGGCGGGCAACGTTTATTAAGGAGAGTTGAAGTTTGGTATTTGCTGGACGAGAAGTTTTAGCCGGTTCAGGGGAATGGTCAACTGTTTCTTCCCTGAGTTTTACTTGGTAGAGGATGAACCTCTTGTTCATAAAGCCCTGGCAGACTTTAAAAGCAGTTCTGCCGATTTTGCCGATGGTCTGATTGGCGTCAAAAACCGTTATGCAGGTTGTCACCATACCCTCACTTTTGACCGTGCGGCGGCTAATTTGTCCTCCTTTAGTTCTCTTGATTGATAATCATGACTTCAAAAATCTTCAAACCAGCCCAAGTGAACGAAGTGGTTATCAAACGCCAGGATGGTTCGTTATTTGCCATTGTGCCAAAACCTCGTCAGTCGTCTCCGTTTACAGTGGCTGGCATCAAAATTCAAGCCACTACGGAGGACATCTTGGAAGCCATCCGAGACCGTCGAAAGTCATCCTGACCATCGTAGGTTGGAATCACGTGGTGGATACGCTTCGCTTAATCCATCCTACTTTGTCAGAATCAGAATTTTCAGAATGGATTGTATTCATTCTGTTAATTCTAAAATTCTGCAAATTCTGATTCAGACCATCAACGTCGTGGACTCGGATTTTTGACTCCGTTTAAACTCTTTGCTAAACTACCAATTTCATTTTTCGGTAGTGATGCAATGTGGGTGATATGTTTGCCCTCACCCCCGGCCCCTCTCCCAGAGGGAGAGGGGAGACAGGCGGCACCAATGG
>DZAL01000376.1 GCA_022729575.1 Thiomargarita sp. | reverse complement strand
TAAAAAACAAACCTTGCACACCACCCACTCCCATGCTAAAATAACAACATAAAAAGATAGACAAAACATAATGGTTTTTCTCAAAAACCAAAACCAAAAAACCAAACTAAAACTCTGGGTGATAATAGCTATAATCGCTGTTTTTTCTGTTTCTCATTTCACCCAAGCCTCCATCAACAAACAAATCAACTACCAAGCCAAACTCACCAACAGCTCCAATGTCTCAGTTCCTAATGGAAGTTATGATATAGTTTTCAAACTCTACACTGTTGCCTCAGGAGGCTCAGCTATCTGGACTGGAAACTACACTACGGCTAACTCTAATCCAATAACTATCACCAACGGAACTCTCTCAGTCCAACTAGGTTCAGGTACTGGAAACTCTCTAGACTCTATAGACTTCTCTCAAGACACTTACTATCTCGGAGTGACTATCAACACTGACGCTGAAATGACTCCCAGAAAAAGAATTACTGCTAATCCACAAGCCATCAACTCCAACAATCTCATTGGAGATGGTTTTATTAAAATTACGGGAACTCCCACTGGAAACAATGTAGATCAAGGAACAGTCTATATCAACCCCACTTCAGCTACCGCTGGTTACACCCTCCTAGGACTGGCCGTCAATGGTACTCAGAAGTTCAAGGTGGATGAGGCTGGGAATACTATTCAATCAGGAAGTCTCACAGTCAATGGAAACTCAATTCTAGGGGATGCTTCTTCCGACACTCTCACCATCACCGGTACCAACATTGCCACTCCCAATAATCTCAATTTTGATACCAATACCTTTTTCATTGATGCAGTGAATAATAGAATCGGCTTAGGCACCACCACTCCCGGAGCCAAACTAGACATCCTTGGCGACACCACCACCGCTGTTCTCGGTGCAGAACTTATTACAGGCACTGACAACTCTACTTTTGCTACCACATTAGGCAATTGGACTGGGACAAACTGGTCAGCCTCATCCGGCACTGCCACTCACACCGCTGGCGCCAATAACTTTTCTCTGGCTACCACTTACACTTCCAGTCATCCCACAGTTGGAAAAACCTATCAAATCACTTTCACTATCAACACCACTACCATTGGAACCCTCACTCCTCAATTCGGAGGAACTAATGGAGTTACAGTCGGAAAACAAATCAACTCAGAAACCCAAACTATGGTCGTAGTAGCTACTAATACAGGAGCATTAACTTTCATCCCTAATGCCACTTGGGCTGGAACACTAGACAATATCTCCGTCAAAGAAATCACCCCCACCACTGCCACTCAAATAGTGAGAAACTCTGACAACACCATCGGACTGGAAATTCGCAGCGGGGGAACAGGGCTAAATAATAACTTCATAGGAATAGGAGCAGGAAGGGTCAACACCACCGGTTCCCAGAACACAGCCAACGGCCTTCATTCTCTCTATTCCAACACCACCGGTTCCAGTAACACCGCCAATGGCTATCGATCTCTCTATTCCAACACCACCGGTTACAATAACACCACCAACGGCTATTATTCTCTCCTTTCCAACACCACCGGTTCCTCTAACACCGCCAACGGCTTCTATTCTCTCCGTTCCAACACCACCGGTTACCAGAACACCGCCAACGGCTCTCATTCTCTCTATGCCAACACCACCGGCTACGATAACACCGCCAATGGCAATTATTCTCTCTATGCCAACACTACCGGTTACCAGAACACCGCTAATGGTTATCAATCAGGTAGATATATTTCCGGAGGCTCAACAGCTAACCAAACTTCCACCAATTCCCTCTATCTCGGTGCTCTCACCAAAGCTCTCGCCAATGGCGACACCAATGAAATCGTCATTGGCTATAACGCTACGGGGGTAGGTTCCAACAGTGCCGTTCTCGGCAATGACAGCATCACCAAAACCATTTTGAAGGGGAATGTGGGGATTGGGACGACAAGTCCAACTAGTAACTTGCATGTAGTGGATACTGATAATTCTGGAATTGGATTTTTTGAATATCATGCTACTGCAGGTCCAACGTTTCGAATGTATAGAGCATTAGGAACACCAACTTTACCATCAGCTATAACTCAGGATAGCAATATTTCTAGTATACGTGCGTCAGGATATCATAGTGGGGGTACTTTTTCAAGCGCAATTTCTATGATAGAT
>DZAL01000241.1 GCA_022729575.1 Thiomargarita sp. | reverse complement strand
GATTACTCACCTTACGCAAAGTGTCAAACAGGCCCGAAGTTGGAGTCCGGAATTTATTCCGTCCTTGGTCATGGCACGGAATCAATGCCGGACTCCAACTTTCAAACTGGCCTGACAGTTGTCCAGTGCGTAAGGTGAGGTTTCATTTGGCTATTTCTCCGGTTTCTTGCAAAATTTTTAAATAAACCTTATCTGCTCTGCCATTTTTGTACCAAAGTTCCGAGGGATAACACCCCTTCGAGGGGTGTTATCCCTTAGCTGGCAAACATTCTTAAAGTACAATTGGTCATATGGAATATTACTATATCATAGTTTTTTAGCCACCACCAACAAAGACCCACCCACCGGCAACGACACTCCCATTCGAATGAATCCACGTTCCATATCCAACACTTTCTCTAACACCGCATTGGTGAAACGACCCATCTTAAATTCAGACATTTCGTCATATTCCGCGGTTCGTTTCTGTTGTCTCAGACGAGAGATTATCATCAATGGCAATAGGAAGGAAACAAAGGAAGTCATTCTGACTACCTGAAAACCAGTAGCCTCCACTTTCTCTTTTAGTTCTTTCGCTGGATACCGGCGAACATGATGACCGTGTTCATCATTTTGACTCCATAACCAAGGGTGTTGGGGAACAGTGAGTATAATTCCCCACCCCGAAATGTGGTTTTGTACATCTCGCCCAACACGGTCGTGTCTTCCTGAATATGTTCCAACACATCGAATGCCCCAGCGACCTCAAATTCATTGTCAAACGGAATTTGACGAGCATCCATTTGGAATAACTGGGCATGGGTAAGACGTTGTGCCGCAAATTCTAAACCTTTGGTAAAGATTTCGCTACCGGACACGGTCAGATGAGGAAATGCCCGTTCAATGCCTGATAGCACAAACCCCGTTCCGCAACCTATTTCCAAAAAGTTACGTGCCTGTGGAAAGTAGCGTTGCAATGCCCAAATAATCAAACGGTTGCGTGAACGAAACCAAAAATTGTTGGCTTCCACTTCAACCAATTGGGCAAAAAATTTAGCTTCAAAGCCTTCACTGGCTTGGGCAAGTTCTGGGGCAAAAGCCAGATAGCCTTCCTTCAAAGAGGGTGTCTGACCGCAGTGAGGACAGGTCCAGGTGACTTGGTCAAAACGTTGGTTGCAAGCGAGACAAATTTTCATGTGTGACTACCCATAATTAGTAAACCTCCCACTATTAAACTCATTCCTATCAACTTTGGTAGAGTTATGGTTTCCTGAAAAAATAGCGTACTCAGGATGAGAATAGCAATATAAGTGACACTCATAAACTGGTAAGCATAACCCAGCGGGAATTTAGTCATCGCTACCATCCATGAGAGTGCCGCTAGAAAGGCACAAGCAAATCCACTCAGTACCCAAGGGTTAAAGAGTAGGGTGGCAAGAAACCATAACCTTTCCGTCAGGGCCGTAGGAAACGCGCCAGCAGCATTGACTTGCCATTTTATAATTATTTGACCATAAACGGTAAAAAAAATAGTCAGTGCAATATAACTATGATCCATTTTAATTTAATTCATTGTAAAATTGGTGTATTCTCTCAGCAATAATCTCGACTTCATGACTTTTTATCCCATAATACACCGGCAAGCGCAAAATGGTGTCACTGACTTTATTTGTCACTTGCAGATTGCCACTCACCTGACCATATTTTTGCCCGGCAAACGAAGAGTGCAAGGGAATAGGGTAAAAAACGGTGTAAATATCATGTTGTTTTAGAAATTGGATTAATTTCGTGTGTCAAAAAATGACTTTAATTTTCGTCACTTCTGTGATAATGCGGTTTTTAACCGTCTCCCAAGAGAGGTCAACCAACATAACGGGCATGGGTTGCGGTTCAGCATCTTTAAAATAGACTAACGACTTCAGTAGATGATAATGGTTATTAAGTGGCTTCCCATATTTAAGCGGATATTTCTCAAAAAGTTCCATGACGGAAAAAGACTGTAGCAGAAAGTACAAATCAACGAAATCTTTTTTATTGCCACGACCCGCTATGGCTTCCAGTTTCATCAACGCAATATCAAGCAAATCAGCTATCGCTAGACTCATATACTTATGTGGTTCATGGAGTAATGGGTATTGATAGGCAAAAAAGGAAATTCTAACTTCATCTGACAAACCATGTAACGTATTATGAGACTGATGAAACAGTTCAAATGCCCCCATGATACGAAGATTCTCAATGAGTTCATGAGTGTTAACTGCCTTTGGGAGGAAAAAGTCAAAATCAACGGATTGCCGGTGTCCTAGATGAAGTGCTAATGCGGTGCCACCTGCTAAATAGAACGGTTCTAGCCAAGTTTGTTGAACGAGTTTGTCCCACAACAGTCTCTGCGATTTAGGCAATCCTTCAAAATGTGGTTTAAAGTTCATGTAAGATCAGTTGCCAGTAATTTAGGGTTTTGTCATTTAAATTTCTGCTGTGACTAATCACTTCGGTTAACAGTGCTTTATCAATTTGTGTGAAAAGCCATTGTAAAGACGGGATATCGCCATAGTTTAAGATTCTTTCACAGATAAACAAGCTGTGGTCATTCATGCTTAACTGGTCAAAATGACAGTCCCAAAAATATTTTTTCAAGGTTTGTGGCAAGAGGGTTTCTTTCATTAGAGAATCTCTCCAAATCAAAGTTAACTATACTACTTCTAGTGAAAGTGTTCCAAATGGAAGCAGGTGCCTAAGTGACACCGCGAAATTTATCTGCGAAATCTGCGTCAATCTGCGATTCAGACGGATGAGGTGCGTAAAGTAAGTTCATTATAAAAGGTTTGTATTCGATCTACAACAACCTCGACTTCATGACTTTTTATCCCATAATGCACTGGCAAGCGCAAAATGGTGTCACTGACGTTATCAGTCACTGATAGACTACCACTCACCCGATCATATTTTTGCCCAGCCGGTGAAGAATGTAAAGGAATATAGTGAAATACGGTGTAAATATGATATTGTTTCAAAAACTGAATGAGTTCCGTGCGTTCCGGTAATGACCGAGTGAGAATATAAAAAAGATGCCCGTTGCCAATTTGAGTGGGCAATTGAATATAACCTGCTTCTTGTAATGGCGACAACAATATGCGGTATTGTTGGCAAATCCGGATGCGTTCTTGGGTGATAACCTCAGCGTGTTCCAATTGCGCATAGAGAAAGGCGCCTATTAATTCGCTGGGCAAGTAGGATGAACCCATGTCCACCCACGTATACTTATCCACTTCACCGCGAAAAAAGCGACTACGATTGGTGCCTTTTTCTCGAATGATTTCTGCACGCTGAATGAATTTTTCGTCGTTGATCAATAAAGCCCCGCCTTCACCACTCATCACATTTTTAGTTTCGTGAAAACTTAGACAACCCAAATGTCCAATGGTACCCAGTTTTTGACCATGGTATTCAGACAGAATGGCTTGTGCTGCATCTTCAATCACATATAAATTGTATTGTTTGGCAATGGCCATGAGAGTGTCCATTTCACAGCCAACGCCGGCATAATGAACGGGCACAACAGCCTTGGTTTTTTCAGTAATAGCTGATTCTACCAGTTGTTCATTGAGATTTAAAGTATCTGGGCGAATATCTATAAAAACCGGCGTGGCACCGCGCAATACGAAAGCATTGGCTGTCGAGACAAAGGTAAAAGAAGGAAGAATCACTTCATCACCCGGTTGAATGTCGCATAGAATTGCCGACATTTCCAAAGCCGCCGTGCAAGAATGCGTCAGCATGGCGCGTCGGCAATGAAGGTGGTTTTCTAACCAGTCATGGCATTTTTGGGTAAAGACACCATCGCCGGAGAGATGACCATCGATGACCGATTGGGCGATGTTGAAAAGTTCTTTGCCAATGATAAAGGGTTTGTTAAAGGGAATGTTCATGGATTATTAATACGGGACACTATTGTTTAGCAAGATTCACCTCATCATTTAACAACTCCATAACAGTCATCTTCAAAACGGGTAAATCTTGACCTTGTGTGCAACATCTCTTTTAGTGAGTGAATTCACCAAAGTGTTGTACCACTGGAGTAGAGGCTTTAGCCGGTCGGCGGTCGGCGATCAACTCTCTTAAAGTATTAAGTGATCCGATCGCCGACCGGCTAAAGCCTCAATGCCATTAAGTTAAGGAATCGAAAGCTAACGTAGGGTGCATAAGCGATAGCGTCATGCACCATTTTCGGTTTCGGTGTATGACGCTTCGCTTATACACCCTACCTTAACTACCTTAACTTAATGGCATTGCGGCTAAAGCCTCCACTTCAGTGCCTGAGTTGTCAAGGTGTACCGTAAACCAAAGAGAAGTAAGTTGAGGTTTTTGAGTGTCATAAATGGTTATTGGGTAGGCAACGGGTTTATCGTTACCCACCATTCTCAAGTATTTTGGTGGACAACCAAACACCTGCCCACGGTCCTAACTGATAGTAACGCGGGTTGACCTTGTGTTAAGTTCAAACCTTTTAGTCACCACTCCTCAATTCACTGCAAATTCCGTAAACTTACGCCTCGAAGGGGAGTGGAAACCTAATACAATGTCTTCTTTAGGTACGCCTAACGCTACCAATTCATGGGCAACATGTTCCTCCGTACCATTGTGTTGGATCCAAATTTTACCGTTTTTGATGTCAATATGCAAGAAGCAACCATAGATACGTCTATGATTACGCCAACCAACCGTGACCAATTGGTAATGGTCATGTTGAGTATCCGTAATCATTTCCACCTCAAATTCTTCCGTCGAGGGGCGGTACTCGCCATATTGTTTTAGCAATTGTTGAATGTAAGTACGATATTGTCCTAGCTTATCCATTGACAAATTTCCTCTAGGTCAGAAGTATAAACCACGAGTTTAAGTTGATGACGTTGCATAACGATTTGGACTAACCGAGTTTGAAAAAAGGAGTGGTAAGTCTCCAGTGGTACCGCCAAATAGAGTAAGCGGCTTGGTTCTTCCTCTTCCAAAACGATGCGATAATTGATAAATTGCCCTAGGGCCGCATGAAACTCCGTAAGTGGTGAATCACTGAGGAAACTTTTGATTTCCACCGCTATTTTCTGCCCGTTTCTTTCCGCAGTTATCACTTTCTCAGTAGCCAAATCTATATAAATTTTACTATCACCAAACCGGATAAACAAGGGGTCGTCTGTTATCAGCCAACCGTCTTTAAGTAAAGCGGTTTTAACCGTATGATGCGCAATATCTCTAGCAGGCATTCTGGTTTCCTCCTTCCAAGGCATGGAGTTTAGTCATCACCGTGTTCTCCAGTTCCACTGCTAATACCTGTTTTGGTGCAAGTTGATTAATCAATAAGTACTGAAGCATAAATTTTTCTGGTAGCATAAACGTATCTGCTGTCGTCCAACTCGTAAGACTTTGGGAACGCAGTTTTTAGCTGCCGCCGGCTCCGTTCCCAAAGTTTTACGAGACTTTCTGGTTAATTCGAATGAGTTCTCAGATAGGGTGGATGAAATCCAATAATAATATCTTGTCTTGCGACTCCCAGGGCAATCAGTTCGTCAATCACTTCTAGTTCGGTGGCATTGTATTGAAACCACACTTTGCCCTCTTTAATATCAAATTGGAGTGCTGGCCCACAAAGGTATTGTTCTTGTTGCCACCCGACATAATTCAGTAAGTAATGATCTCGTTCTCGATCAAAAATCAATTGGGCTTCCACGCCCGTAGTTGATTTGCCTAACTCAGCGTATTGTTTAAGCAAGGTTTCAATGGATACACGATATTGGTTCAAGTTAGCCATTTGACGATGGTCTCCTGCACGACACTATAAACTAGATATTTTACTTGATATTCTTCCGAAAGTGCTTTGGCATAAGGAAAATTCAGAAACCCCTGATAAATTTCATTGGGTATGGCCAAGTATAGGAGGCGTTCAGGTTGTTGTTTCAGCACCAAACGCTAACCGAGGAATTGTCCTAAAGCCTTATGAAATTCATTTGTGGGTGACAATTGGGCGAAACTTTTAATTTCAACCGCGATTTTTTTGTCCAGCTTTTTCCGCCGCTAAGATTTTTTCTACACCTAAATCCACATAGAGATTTAACCCACCATATTTTAAATGAAGTGGGTCATCGGTAATCACCCACCCCTCTTTTTGTAGTGCGTTTTTAACGGTATCGTGAAATAAATCTTTAGCCGGCATAATTGTTATAAAATAAGTTTTCTAGGTAGCGTTGCAAAGGTAATGGTAGTCCCCAAATCAGGATAAAATGTTGCCAGACTATCAGCGTTTCTTTATAAGGGATTACCATTCCCTCTGTAAGTACAATTTTTTCGATTTCATAAGAGATGCGCTTCTCGCAATACTTGTTCCTTTCTCAGAGGAGGTAAACACTCACTCATTACGAAGTCAACTTTTCTTGACAACAGCATTACATCTTTTGGTGAATTTGCCGTCACCTGCCAAGTGACCATTAAAATGCGCCTCAGCAATGTAGCGCATCTCTTTGCCCGTCATGTAGGGCCAATTGAATGGAATATTTCCTGACTTCATATCTTTTGACCAATCTATTTTGTGATGAGAGAAAGAAGTTGCTGTCGGTCTATCTTACCATTTGGATTCTTAGGTAATTCGGCTTTGACCACAATGCTACTGGGAATCATATATTCTGGCAATAAATTCGCCAGTGCTGTCAATAAAAAATGTTCGTCCACATCAGCAGAACTTACCGCCACAAAACCGATAAGTTTTCCATAAGCGGCATTCATTCTTTGGTAAATTACGGCAGCCTGATTTATTTGGGGAAGTTTTACCAAAGCGTTTTCGATTTCTTCTAATTCGATGCGGTAGCCCAGGTGTTTTATCTGATTATCCTTACGTCCGATGAAATGCAGCATCCCATTAATCTCGCGTACCAAATCGCCCGTTCGATACATACGTTTCATAAAACGTTTGGGTTCAGATAAAGTAAAAAAGGAGTCGCTATTACGTTCCAAATCATTGAAATAACCCGCTGCTACATTGGGACCAATAAGACAAAGTTCACCAGTATCCGCATCCAGTTCCCGCTCATCAAGAATACGATAGTCAAAATTAGGGTTTAAATAACCCAAGGGTGGCAATCCATCCATTTCTTGAAAATCCTCATCATGCAAATTGTAAGCACTACAGATACAAGTGCATTCAGTGGGTCCGTAAACGTTGACTAGCGTTGCCTGCCCAGAAAATAAATCATATAGTTTCTTTAATTCAGTTTTTGAATAGCCTTCGCCTCCGAAGACAATACAACGCAGTGTTGGCAATATCTTGGGTGACATTGCTTTCATGACCATGAGATAGATCAACAGTGAAGGCACTGAAAACCAGATACTGCACTGCATTTTTCCAACATGGCTGACTAATTCATAAGGGCTAGTCATTAGTTCCCGATAAACAGGACTTAACGAAGCGCCAGAGAATAAACCTATGTAGAAATCGAAGACCGAATTATCAAAATACATAGGGCTTAAGTTAGCAAAATTGTCCTGTTCGCTAATTTGAAAATACTGTTGTCCCCAGGCAATAAAATGTAGTACGTTTTGGTGCGTGACTGCCACACCTTTAGGTATGCCAGTAGAGCCGGAGGTGAACATTATGTAGGCGATTGTAGCACCGTCTACTTGCTGCATGAGTTGCTGTTGTGTTTGGCGATCTTCCGCTGAAACTGTGGGCAGGCTATCCATTTCGAGAGCGATGGCTTTGCAATGCGTATGCGCGGCTAATTCCTGAATATTCTGCTCATATTGAAGATCATCGTAAAATAATAATGTTGCGCCACTGACTTCTAGGATGCGTGAGTTACGCGCTGTTGGCGATGCAACATCTATGTTCACATAGGCGATTCCCAACCGTATGGCGGCGAGCATTAGCGCGTAAGAGAGTGGACGTTTGTTGTGACCAATAGCAATCACGTTACCACGCTGGAGTCCATTAGTTTGCAAAAGCACTGCTAAACTGTCAACCCACTGCATCAGTTCAGCATAGCTGTATTGATGCTCGGCATAACGCAGAGCGGGGCGTTGGGCATGGACAGTCGATATTTCAGTAAAGAACAAACCTAAATTATAAAAATATTTGCTCATGCTTTGGGGTGTGAAAAGTGTTCGTTTCCCATTATTTATTGATGGTAAAAAATGGATAGGGTGCTTTGGGGGCAGTAAAACCAACTGATTTGCAAAGCCTCATAGAACCAAGATTATTGGTAAAACAGTCCCAAAGAGGATGCAATGACAAGCCAAAACACTGATTAACAAAATTGACTACAGCAAGTCTAGCCAGCCCTAAGTTTCTATACTCTGGCAAGGTTAGCACATCTATTTCTACATAATAATTAGCTTCAGCCGCTACATAACATAGTGATGCAGGTTCTCCCTTGTAGAAAACGACAACTGCATTCGATTTTAAAATAAAATCGGCTGGAGTTCGCCAAAATCGACTAACAACGCCAAAATTGTCATCAATTAATGAAATAGTACTAGCATCAACCCCAGCCAGCCTTATATCTTTTTCCAACTCAGGGGCCATTCCTTGACTATAAGGAAACTCTCCCGTGTTAATCGTGAAACGCTGTCTGTAAGAACGTAACGATTCATAGTCAGGTAAAGCAAGAAAGCTAGGAAGATAAGGGGTATATAGCCGAATCTTATTGGGATTGAAACATTTGTCTGTCAGTAAGTAACGTGCAAGCTCTTGTTCAAAGTCCGCTGAGATGTTTCCGAAGACTTGCGCGAAGCCAAAGGCGTGTTCGACGTAGGCTTGTGACGGAGAATTGGCATTGTCAACATAGACCCCCCCGTCTTGTTCATCGAGCAGAACAGCCGCAATTAATGGGAAAAAACTTTCTCCAGACTGGTACAAATCATATATTGGCTGGTAGCCACACTTTTCTAATTCAATCATTTTAAGTGCCTGTGCATAACGAACATGGTATTTTAGCAGCTACTCCCGCTCTAAGAAGACTATTTTAGTTGGTTAAGGAGCCAACCAAG
>DZAL01000240.1 GCA_022729575.1 Thiomargarita sp. | reverse complement strand
CTCAGGTATCACCACGACTGGTGGCAATTCCACAGTGCCAAATTGCGCTTCACATGTCATCTCCTTAACCACTTTCACCGCTAACGGATTCCGCAGACCTTCACAATCACCTCCCCAACCGAGGAAATTCATACCCGTAGCCGGTGTCGCTTGCAAATAAGTGGTGGTACCATGACTAAACGACTGGCTACAACTCGTAGCACCTTCTCCGCAATCAATTCCTTGAGAATCGCTTCCCACCACTTTCCCTTGGCCCGTGATGACTATGGATAAATCATAAACCTTTTGGAAGAAAGCAATGCAAAGTCGGCCAAAATTGAGAATTTCACCATCGGCACAATCCTCATGTCCGCCCCAACTGGTGAAGACGGAACCACTGTCAGCCTGTGGTGTGAGCGTGACCTTGGCACCGGTATCAATAATATCACGACAAGCCGCGGTGTTGCAAACCACTTCACCTTGGGGATTCGTCGGGCAATCTTCACGACTGCAATACAGACCCGTGTCGGTGCTGACGTTACCACTACCCGTGCCATCCACTTGGACCAAGAGAGCCATCTGGTTGGGGAGGGGAGGAGTCACGGAAATCGCGGTAGTCTTCACTACCTCATTGATGGTGAGATTCTTCGACACCTGCGAGGCGGCACTGTAATTGTTATTACCCGCTTGGTCAGCGGTTACGGTGCAAGTTCCAGCACTGATTGCCGTCAACGTTATGTCACTGACCGTACAAACGCTCGGCGTGGTGCTGGCAAACGTCACAGGATTCCCAGAGGCTCCGCCGGTGGCACTTAAAGTCAAGGTTTCTCCTACGGTGACACTGGTAGATGGGGTGAAGGTGATGGTTTGGGGCGTGGGACAAGCCGTGGTGGTTGTTGGGCCAGCAGTTACCCCTGTTGAATCACCTACCGCATTCGTGGCTTTAACTTCATAATTGTAGGTCGTACCGCACGTTAGGCCCGTATCGCTAAATGTTGCCGTGGTTGTCGTGTTAGCACCCACCTTTGGACTCGGCATGAGTTCCACCGTATCACGAAATATCTTGAAACCCGTTTCATCACTGCTGTTATCAGTCCAGTTGAGTGTCAAACTTGTTTGAGTAAGGTTACTGACAGATAAGCTGGTGGGTGACGTGGGTGACGTGGGTGTAGCCGTGCCTAATGTGAACGCTTGAGAACCGCTGCCAGTGCAATCTGTTGTCACCGTTAAACTGGAGATAGGAACTGAAAACGAAAGAATCCCGTTTGCAAAACCGTTATCAGTACCAACGACTAAAACGTTTCCGTTTAAAGTGGCGGTTGCTAATCCAGATCGTTTCGATGGCGTAGCACTGAAGGTATAATTTCCAGGGCCAGTACAAGCATTTCCTCGAAAGAATATTGGGTAAAATAACAAGTTACTTACGGGACTGGTGAAATTAATGGTTAGATTATTGTTAACAGCATAATTTATGATTTTTTGAGTAGTAGCCAAAGGCTCATACGAGAAATCAGGACCTGAGAGGTTTAAAGCCGGGGTGCTTCCCGGGGACACAGAATAACTAACAGTTACAGAAATTCCGTCTAGCATACCGCTGGTTGGACTAGACCATACCACTGGAACCGCCAGTACTATTGAAGAATACAGTAAAGACGTAGTTGCCAGTATGCCTGCCACTGTTATGTGGGCCGTTTTTCTGGCTACTAAATCTTGTCTGGTAAGTGAGACTTGACTTTCCCGGTTCATCGCCTCTTGTTGGATTAAGGGCGATTGGAAAAATTGGCACGATTTTTGCGTTGGTTGGTTGGTTGGTTGGTATATCTTCTTGATAAGACATAAATTTATCTCCTATTATTTCGTGGGTGGACAGGTCCGAAAGTTTCTTGGTTTCTAGGAATTGGTCAATCGGTAGTATTTGCCGTACTTGCTGAATAAACCACCGATAGATTTAGTCAGTGTAGGTGGTGGGCAATTGTAGTTTGAGATTTGACAACTTTCGAAAAGTTGTCAAATCTAACGACACGGTTAACTCAACCACCCCCAACCCCTCCTTGTTAAGGAGGGGAGTACACCATGCCAACTCAGTTGGCGCATACTCCCCTCCTTAACAAGGAGGGGCTGGGGGTGGTTATGCGTAAGGTGAGTTAATAATATAGCATTATATACAGCATATAATGCCTTATTTTAAAGTGTATACGCAAAGTGAGAGAATAAGCGAAAATTAATGAATAAACCACGGGTAAATTTTATTGAAGGACAATTCTTATTAATTTAATGAATAAACTAAAAAATTGTCAAAGGCAGGATAAAAGTTGGATTTGGCTCCCCAGGGCGGACTCGAACCACCGACCCAGCGGTTAACAGCCGCTTGCTCTACCGACTGAGCTACTGAGGAGTTGTTCAATCTATAAATATAATGATAACTGGCATTTTTCTAAATGTCAACACTTTTCTGAAAAAAATTTTAACGCATGGAAATTAGAGGTGATTACGCATAAAATGTAAGGGATAACACCCCTCGAAGGGGTGTTATCCCTAGATTTCTGCAAAAGGTAAGGGATAACACCCCTCGAAGGGGTGTTATCCCTAGATTTTTCTGCAAAAGGTAAGGGATAACACCCCTCGAAGGGGTGTTATCCCTAGATTTCTGTAAAAGGTAAGGGATAACACCCCTCGAAGGGGTGTTATCCCTAGATTTCTGCAAAAGGTAAGGGATAACATAGCTTCAGGAGTACAAAGCGGAGCTTTGTTACAAAGTTGCGCTTTGTACTCCTGGTTGGGGTAATCCCTAAAGCCTCTCTACTCCAACCGGCTAAAGCCTCTACTCCAACCGGCTAAAGCCTCTACTCCAACCAAAATGGACCATCCTATTTATTCAACATCTTATGTAATCGCTCCATGGCCTTTTCCAAATTAGCCAAACTGGTTGCAAATGAAATCCGCATAAAACCAGGTGCTCCAAACGCCGATCCAGGCACCAGGGCTACTCCCGCTTTTTCAATCAGAAATTCCCCAAATTCAATATCATCCTTCAGGCCCAAGCGCGAGATTACCTGCTGAAAATTTGGGAAAATATAAAAAGTGCCGTGGGCGGGTAAACATTCTACCCCATTGATTTTCAACAAAGAATCCAGCACAAAATTATGCCGCTGTTTAAACTCGTTAACCATTCCTCCAATAAAAGACTGGTCCCCTTCTAAAGCCGCTAAAGCCCCATATTGAGCAAACGAAGTAGGATTAGAGGTACTTTGCGACTGAATATTATTCATGGCCTGAATCACTTTCTCCGGACCTGCGGTATAACCAATACGCCAACCCGTCATGGCATAAGTTTTTGAAACCCCATGCAAAATCACAGTACGGTCATATAATTCAGGACACAGCATGAGAATATTCTTAAACGGCTTGCCTGCCCACAGCAAATGTTCATAAATATCATCGGTAGCCACAACAATATTAGGATATTTCTGCAACACCGCGCCTAATGCCGCCAATTCCGCCTCAGAATAATGCACCCCTGTTGGATTAGACGGACTATTAATCACAAATAAGCGAGTTTTTTGAGTAATCGCGGCTTCCAATTGTGACGACGTAATTTTAAAACCCTGCGACTGGTCGCTATTGACAATCACCGGTACCCCGGCGGCCAACAACACCATATCTGGATAAGAAACCCAATAAGGCGCAGGGATAATGACTTCATCCCCAGAATTCAACAACGCCTGAGCTAAATTATAAAATCCCTGCTTACCGCCACAAGATATAATCACTTGCTTCATGTTATACTGCAATTGATTGTCCTGGGCAAATTTTTTGATGACAGCCTGTTTTAACGCCGGAATCCCGTCCACCGGAGTATATTTGGTATAGCCTTTTTTCAAGGCATCAATGGCCGCATCCTTAATATGTTGAGGGGTATCAAAGTCAGGCTCACCAGCACCTAACCCTATAATATCATGGCCGGCTGCTTTCATAGCCGCGGCCCGCGCAGTAACGGCTAAAGTAGGAGAAGGTTTAATGGCTTGAGCGCGTTGAGATAATTGTATACTCACTGTTAGTTTCCTTATAAAATAAAAAGACTCTATAAATAAAATTTGTTATAAAACTATTTCAATTTCATTCTATTTTACTAAAAATGGCCCATTTGGCAAAATTTCTTCTGGGCACTCATTCAAATAACCGCCAATGGAGCATCATCAATTATGAGTATTACCCAAATCCTCCCTTTGAAAGTTGACGATGTTGTTTATCCTAACTTTGAAGATATACCTACAGCAAATAACGCTTTACAATACGAGTGGATTACCACTATTATCAGTGGGCTACACAGTTTATTCAATGATAATCCAGAAATCTTGGTCGCCGGTGATTTATCATGGTATCCGGTCAAAGATAATAACAAACTTCGCCAAACGCCAAATGTCATGGTAGTCTTTGGTCGTCCCAAAGGTCAGCGAGGCTCTTACAAACAATGGTTAGAAGACAACCTAGCGCCCCAAGTTATATTTGAGGTACTTTCTCCCAATAATACTACTGCGGGAATGAAAGACAAATTCCAGTTTTATCAAACTTATGGCGTGGAAGAATATTATATTTATAATCCAGACTCTGGCGAATTAACTGGCTGGTTACGGTCTAGCGATATTTTGCAACCGATTTCAGCCATGCACGGCTGGCACAGTCCACGTTTAGATGTCGGGTTTATAGTACAAAACACTCATTTATGTTTGTATGACCCCGAGGGCGAAGTGTTTGTCTCCTATAGTCAACTTAGTAGCGAGTATAAACAAGCACGGAAAGACAACCAGCTATCCAAAAAACGTTTTGAAATAGCCGAAAAACGCGCTGAAGTCGCCGAAAAGCGTGCTTATGAAGCCGAGCAACATGCTAAAGCCGAAACTCAAGCCCGTTTAGAAGCAGAAACTGAAATTGTACGATTAAAAGCATTGCTGGAGAAATCAGTAAGCTAGGGATAACACCCCTTCGAGGGGTGTTATCCCTTACCTCCAGCAAGCTAGGGATAACACCCCTTCGAGGGGTGTTATCCCTTACCTGGGGCCGGCCGCGGGGTGCCACTACTACTGAAAATTCCAACCTTTTGAAAAAATTTTCTCGTCCCCTCACGTCAGTCTCGAAACAAGAACCTTCAATCATTCAATCATTCAACCATTCAATCATGTCCATTCTTAAATTTCATCAAGTTTGCAAAAAATATCCTCCTCACCTCATCCTTGACCAAATTTCCTTTCAACTTGAACTAGGAGAATTTTTCGGTCTAGTCGGAGTCAACGGCGCTGGTAAAACCACTTTAATCAAAAGTTTGCTAGATTTTTGCGAGATTGATAACGGCACCATTCAGATTTTTGACACACCTCATACTCACCATGAATCTCGTCGTCAGCTAACCTTTTTACCCGAACAATTTTCTCCCCCCTATTATTTAACTGGCCAAAGTTTTCTAACTTACATGGCACAATTGCACGGACAACGATATGATCCCGCTAAAGCGCAAGCAATGTGTCAAACTTTAGATTTAGCCAGCTCGGCCCTGAAGCAACCGGTCCGTGCTTATTCCAAAGGGATGGCACAAAAATTGGGACTCCTCGCCTGTTTTTTAAGTGAAAAACCATTATTAATTTTAGATGAGCCGATGAACAGTTTAGACCCCAAAGCTCGTGCTTATCTCAAAAGACATTTGCTCAATTTAAAATCGCACGGGGTGACTTTATTTTTTAGCACTCATCTATTAACCGACGTGGAAGATTTATGTGACCGAATGGCCATTTTGCACGAAGGACACCTAAAATTTATTGGTACCCCGCAACAGTGTTGTACTACTTTTATGGCAACCAATTTAGAAGAGGCTTACTTAAAGTGCATTGAGGAGTAGACCACCCCCAACCCCTCCTTGGCAAGGAGGGGAGTTGTTCTTGACCACCTAATTGGCGCATACTCCCTTAACAAGGAGGGGGCAGGGGGTGGTTATGCGTCAATGCCATTAAGTTAAGGAATCTCCATCCAAGGTAGGGTGGATTAAGCGAAGCGTATCCACCATGGTTGAAACTCTGGTGGATACGCTTCGCTTAATCCACCCTACCTTAACTTAATGGCAGGAGGTGGTTATGCGTAAGGTGAGTAATGAGGCACCAACAAGTGGTAAAATCAGAGGTTAAACCTGACAGGTCTTAAAGACCTATCAGGTTTAATCAGTTAAGCCGTAATAATATAATCCCGCAAATATTTCACTTCCACTGCCGTTTCGGTCAACTTAGCTTTAACCAAGTCACCAATCGAAATGAGACCAATCACTTTATCGCCGGCCACCACCGGTAAATGACGAAACCGTTGCTCCGTCATAATTGCTTCCGCTTGATCCAGAGTAGCGTCCGCAGTGATGACCACCGGATTTTTGCTCATTATTTCACCAGTTTTAGTCTTCCCCAACTCAATCGATCGATGCGCGCAGAATCGCAAAATATCCCGCTCCGTTAAAATGCCCACCACATCCCCTCGTTCTGAAACTATCAACAGCGCCCCCACCTTCTCCTCGCACATTTTTTGAGTAGCCGCCAGAATCGTCTTGTTAACTTCCAAAGTAATTACTTCATTTTTCGCTTTTTGTTCCAACACTTCTTTTATCAGCATAAAATTTCCTCAATAATTAAACTTAAGTGCTCTCGTTGCTACGTTCACTAATCACATTGGCCAAGGCCAATAAACGTTTCGCCTCCTCCACATGGAGATTTTCTATCAATCTGCCATTAACTACGACCACCCCTTTGCCTTGCTGTTGTGCCTGCGCCCAAACCGCTAAAATTTCCTGCGCATTATTAACGTCAGCCGCGCTTGGCGCAAAAATTTGGTTAGCAATGTCAACCTGTTTAGGATGAATCAAAGTTTTACCATCAAACCCCATATCACGTCCCTGAGTGCAAATGGTACGAAATCCTATTTCATCCTCTAAGTTGAGATACACCCCATCAATGATTTCCAAACCATGCGCCCGGGCCGCCATCACACTTAAACTTAAAGGCACTAATAAACCAATGCGGTCTTTGGTATGATGCACTCGCAGATCTTTGGCTAAATCCGAAGTGCCCATCACTATCACGGCTAAACGAGGATGACAGCCCGCAATTTGGTCAAGGTTGAGAATTCCTGACGGCGTTTCTGCCATAATCCAAATCGGTAAAGTGGAAGCCCCCCCATGACTATCTAGTAATTTAATCGCCTGGTCGACTTGGGCCGGGGAGCTAATTTTAGGTAATAATACCCCATCCACCGGTGATTTCGCAATAGCCGTAATGTCATCGGCACCCCAAGGCGTGTCGAGAGCATTAACCCGTACAATAATTTCTCGATGTTTGTAGCCTCCTTCCGCCACCGTACTGACAATCTGTTGGCGAGCCCTGACCTTGGCATCCGGGGCTACCGCATCTTCTAAATCAAAAATTAAACTATCGACCGGTAAAATCCGCGCTTTTTCCAAAGCTCGAGCATTAGAGCCTGGCATATATAGCACCGAGCGACGAGGTCGAATGGTGTGTGACATACGATAAAATTCCTTTGCAGTTGAAAACTCACTTTACGCATAACCACCCCCTGCCCCTCCTTGGTTAAGGAGGGGAGTACACCCTGCCAACTCAGTTGGCGCATACTCCCCTCCTTACCAAGGAGGGGAGTACACCCTGCCAACTCAGTTGGCGCATACTCCCCTCCTTACCAAGGAGGGGCAGGGGGTGGTTGAGTTAACCCTGCGTAAAGTGAGTTGAAAAGAAGAATTGACCACTTTTGGTAATCCTAACCGGTGAGTGCGCCGGAGACTGCCAATCTTCGTCAATTTCTAACGCTGACGGCTGGCTACAACAACGTCTGGCCATCCTCTCACTCACCTGTCAGGACATCAATTTAGTGATGATAGACCATTAAGACTGCTTAATCGTCTTCGCTTTCTGAATCAAATTTTCCGCCATTTTAATACTCGCAATATCAATCAAACGACCATCCAAACTAACCGCCCCTTTTCCTTCACGCTGGGCCTGCGCCATAGCCTCGAGAATCCGTTGTGCTTTAGTCACATCGGCCTCGGAAGGACTAAATACCTGATTAGCCAACGCTACTTGAGAAGGATGAATCGCCCATTTTCCTTCATAACCTAAAATCGCCGCCCGTTTTGCCGCCGCCACATAGCCATCGGGATCACTAAAATCACCAAAAGGACCATCAATTGGACGCAAACCATAAGCCCGACAAGCCACTACCATTCGCGCCTGGGCAAAGTGCCACATATCATTCCAATGAAAATCTCGTGGACCACCATCGGCGGTTTTATCAGTCAACACCCCATATTCGTGATGGGCCCCGCCAATCACCGTAGTCCGCGCTCTGGTGGAAGCTGCAAAATCCGCCACCCCAAAACTCATTGCTTCTAACCGTTTACTAGATTGAGCAATTGCCTCCACATTAGCCATCCCCAAAGCGGTTTCAATCAACACTTCAAAGCCTAAACGTTTAGTGCGCTTCTTCGCTTGTTCAATTTGAGTCACCAACATATCCAGCGCATACACATCGGCCGGCACCCCCACTTTGGGAATCAACAGCATATCTAGGCGCGGACAGTTTTCCACCACCTCCACCACATCTTTGTACATATAATGGGTGTCTAAGCCATTGATGCGGACCAGCATAGTCTTCGTCCCCCAATCAATTTCATTCAACGCCGCGACAATATTTTTGCGAGCCACTTCTTTCTCATCGGGCGCAATGGAATCCTCCAAATCTAAAAAAATCACATCCACTTCCGACTGCGCGGCTTTTTCAAAAAATTTGGGATTAGTCCCTGGCACCGCTAATTCTGAACGTTGCAAACGCGGCGTGGCTTGCTCAATAATAGTTGCACTCATGTTTCCTCTCTTCTTTATAATAATTGCTAGATAAAAATAATAAGTTTCTGGAAATAGTTAACCACCCCCAACCCCTCCTTGAGTAAGGAGGGGAGCAAGAGGGGTGGTCACTCCCCTCCTTACCAAGGAGGGGTTGGGGGTGGTCACTCCCC
>DZAL01000239.1 GCA_022729575.1 Thiomargarita sp. | reverse complement strand
TGTCCCCCGCGGGTGTCGTCCCCAAACCGGTTTTCCTCGTTCCCACGCGCCAGCGGTCAGCCTTATACACAAGTGGTTTCAGTACCGAATTCATTAAGGTATTGTAACCTTTTCAGCACTTGAAGTAGCCCGACGGCCTCTCGTACTCGTCGGAGTCCTTTCCAAATGGCTTGAGGACCAGGCGGACCATCAAGGGAACGGTTTAAATAACCGCCGAGTCGTGCTACCAGGTTAAGCATCTCTCCCAAGGAGGGTGGCGACGCGGGAACTGGGAGGTCATGAAGAAGATGAACGGCTTGCCATTCTTCACGAGTAAACACGATTTCGCAACTTTGATGAGGCTCTTCGCGACCTAAGTGAGTAGCAAACCGAATTCGCCAGGCAATGATGAGATACAGTGCCACACCGGGGTCGCGGCGGTCAGCGGTTTCTAGCGGTAATGGTTCTACGCGGCACCCACTTTTGAGGACCTTGAAAAACACCTCAATTTCCCACCGACCACTATACCATTCTAAGATTGGCACTGCGGTTGCCAGGTTGGTCACCGGCAACGAGGTTAATAACATCCAATCGATAGGACGTTGACCAGTGGGTGGATTCTCCTCCCTGGCGAGAACCGCGCACACCTCGTGGTTGCCCAAACGAACACCAGTTCGCGCTGGCGCTTTCAATGTCGCATGAGTCGTTCGTACCTGTAAAATAGCGGTTCGTGCCTCCTGTTCGCCTTTGGCCGGTAAGGTTACGGCAATCTTACCCAGGAGAGTCGGTGTAGGGTGGGCAACAGGTTTATCGTTGCCCACCAAATGGCCTGAATGGTGGGCAAACCAAAAGACGTTTGCCCACCCTACCTGACTTCATTCTTCCAGTCGGTGTAGTCGGTGTAGGGTGGGCCACAGGTTTATCGTTGCCCACCAAATGGCCTGAATGGTGGGCAAACCAAAAGACGTTTGCCCACCCTACCTGACTACCAAAAACTTCATTCTTCCAGCGCTACCGCATTAGTCAATTGAAACATCGTAGTAGCTAAAGGATTATCGCCAGAGGAGGACATCAAATTTAATTCTACCGTATATTTGCCCAAGAAATCCAAATGAAGGGTATCGGTTTGCGCAGTGAGATGTACCTGAGGAATCAACAACTGTCCGGTCGCTAATTCAAACGTGGGATAAGGATGAGTGGTGGTACTAGGGAATTTAATAAACGTTTGATACGAAGTAGGAAAATAAGCATTACTAGAGGCCAAGGAGAAACCGAAGAGACTCTCGTTAGGATCACGTAACATCAAAGTCTTCAACACCGTTTGCTTACCAGCCGCAGTGTTTACCTCCACTAAGGGTAAATACAGTGAATTGTAGAGTGACGGGTCAAACTTGGCTAATTCTACATAATAAGGCTCTTCCACCGCGGCTTCAAAGATTAGAGCGAGCAAATAATGCACTACCGTGGTAGGATGCAAAGTATCCCAAAACAGGTAGGTATTGGGATTATCACAAAGAGTCTGGTTAACGCTATCAACGCAAGGGTCTGTAGTATTCTGCAAATGAGCGAAAGACAGCGTCACCTGTGAGTTAGCGAGGGCCTCCAATAATGCAGAAGTATCAATTTGGATTATATCCAGCGGTTGTAAGGCCGTGGCTAAGGCTTGATTAAAAGTAGCGGAGAGGCTGGTTAGCAACGTCGGCATTCCAGTCGCGAGGCCAAACGGCACCATTCCCAAATTAGGAATATTGGGCACCACAATATGTTGAGCACCATGCGTGCGTAACTTACTCACGACGTTAACAATGTTGGCCACGCTGGTACTAATTATTGAAGTGATTTGAGTAGCCACCTCTTGAGGAGATAAAAAGGCCAAGTCATTTGGACCGGCCCACACCACATAAAGTGCCTCGGGATCAGCCGCGGTAGACTCTTTAAGATAGTCCTCAAGTTGTTGTTGTAAGCCAGGTAGGCCGTCCACACTGACATTAGAGGTGCCGGTCGTGGCGCCGGCCCAAGCAAAGTTAGCACGCGAATTATAGTTGAGATTCAGAGCTTCGGCTAGATACTCAACCCATAGTTTGCCGTTACTAAAATGTCCCCGGTAATAAGGTGCCGCGGGTTTTCCAACCGCTTCAAACAAACGGCCAGTGTCAGATAAACTATCGCCAAAGACATAAATATCGGTATAGGGATAGCTCCAACTGGGAAGTGATAGGCTGAGGTAAAACAGCAGTATTAGCGTCTTGATAAAGGAAGTAGATTTCATAGTTAGTTTCCAGTAATAAAATGAAAGATGCTGGAGTCCAAATCTTCAGATTTGGACGGTTGCCGAATCTTCAGATTTGGACTCCAGTAATTTCCAGTGTTGACCAGTGGCTACTTACTACCATTCATAGTTTTCAGTTGTAATTTATTATTTAAAAACTGAATGTTTATAGTTAACTCACCTTCTTTCCATTCCGCACTGGTACCGGACAGTGGTCCAATCCCTGAGCTTTTTGAAGTGGTTGGCTCACCTAAAATGGCTTTGACTTCTTCCAAAGTCATGCCACTTTGAACTTTTTGATAATTCTGTTCAGTGAGTTTAGATTGACAGCCTAATAAAAATGCCGCCAAATACAAGGTAGCAAAAAATTTTAACCAAACGGATTTACGAATGTTCATATCGTTTTTAAAATTCTCCTTAACAGTGATGAGGGTGAAACTTGCTGGTGTCATTGGTGCCCGGGCGGTTTTTAACTGGCATCAATGATAAATATATGAATCTCTTGAATTTAGCGAGTTTATATCGTAGCTAAATTCAAACATCTTCACAATATTAATAGTATAGTAACCCAATTAATTGTCTTTTACAAATTTTTTAAAAAGGCTAAAAAATAAAAATTTACCAGAAAATTAAACTTTAGACCAATATAGGAGACTTACCTATTTTATCAGTATTAAATATATTGTTATCTAATTTTGTAGGAATGAAAGAATAAAAACCAGGTATTTCAATTTAGCCGAATCTGAATCACCATAATTGGCACGAATTAACATGATTTAGGTATAATCAATTTTCAATAATGTTATTAGTTTTATCTGGTGCCTGTACTTATACTTATAGACAATTGCATCAAAATGAATTATTATTACCATGCTACGGTGAGAATGTTGATTACCTATCAACAAAATAGTCTATAAGCAATAATGTTATACCAAGTAATCATGGCTCGATGGTTGACCATACCCCAAATGGTGTAACCTCTCCTTATGACTTTCGTTTCATCGTATTAACCTCTGGCACTCACGCAATTGCGAGCAGTGCTATTTTAAATCTATCGATTGTTACCGCACCAGGGCGTTGCCTGGTCAACATGGACAAATCACAATGTATTCATTCTTCTAATTGGTTTTTCAACCATAATTTAAACTCTGAAGGTCATACTCATCTGGAAAAATACCTTCAGACCCGGTTAATTTCTCTCCATAAAATTTCGCAAAATCCACGTTACCATCCAGAAGGGGATGCGTTATATCATTCTCTTCAAGTCTTTCAACTCGCGTATCATTCCTCTGCCGACCCCCAACTCTGGGCCGCTGCTCTGTTACACGACATAGGTAAAGCCTATACCGCCGGAGTTAATCATGCCCAGGTCGGGGCCGAGGCGTTAGACGGATTACTATCCTCTCGTATCGTCTGGCTAATTCGCCACCACCTTCACCTCCTCCGAATGCCGCGTCGCACTCGCCGTTGGCTTCGTAATACTCCGCAATTGCAAGAACTAGAATTGCTATTCCGTTGGGACCGCCAAGGACGCTCTTCCATCGCACAGGTGCTCACTCCGCAAACCGCCATCCATTTGCTAATGCAACAAGTATCCTACTTGTTGGCGGAGCCATTGACTCTTCCCTACTATGAAGATAAACGTTGGTTTTAATTCTTCTTCACCTACCGCCAAATGTCATTAGCTATTATGAGAAAACAACGTGATTCCACCTTGCGTCAACGCCTGGCTCAAGAAGCTGCGCGTTTAATGTATGAAGAAGAGGTTCCCCAATATTATACGGCTAAACGCTTGGCCGCCAAACGCCTATTGCATCATGGTGGTCAACATCGTCACTACCTGCACCCGCAAGATTTACCTTCGAATGGAGAAATTCAAGCGGCGCTACACACACTAACGCAGTTACAAGAAGGAGAGCGTAGTCAACGTCGATTATTTGCGATGCGAGTCATTGCCTTAGAAACTATGCGTGACCTGGCGCCCTTTCAGCCACGCTTGATCGGCTCCGTCAGCACCGGCCAAGTGCGCGGTGGTAGCGATATTGATTTACATGTATTTACGGATGGACTGGAGGACCTAGAGAGTTATCTGTGTTATTTAGGATGGCGTTTTGAGACCGCGCGGGTAACGATTCGAGTAGCCAATCAATTGAAAGATTACACTCATATTTTTTGGGAACGAGTGTTTCCGATTGAATTGTCAGTCTATTCGGTAGCTGAAATGCGAGTGACTCATCGTAGTAGCACCGATGGCAAACCGATTATTCGACTAAAACCTTCGGCACTACAAGCACTCTTAGCCGAGCAATCTCCTCAAGCCTGGGAATGCTATCTGGCTAACGGTGAAATTGAAGGATTGGAAGAATTTGAACAAGAATAATCAGCAATCACGCACAAACCTCGCCAAATATTGGTATAGTAATATTCATCTACTCTGGTACTGCTGAACCATTATTCTCGGAGTCCCCCGTACACGGGTAATGCCATTTAAGGAGTCCAAAACACGTTTTGGACAACCTCCGCCCAAAACGTGTGTGGGGACACCGAGATTATTAAATAGGTGATTCCTTAACTTAATGGCAGTGCCTGTGTAAGACTGGGGGGTATACAACAATGGGAGAATCTTACTATAACTCAAAGAATTAATGACGACAACAACGCCCGACCGTTCGAAACTTGCCGGCGGTGGCTAGTGCGCAAATCCTACTAACCAATTCACTTTACGCACGGTTAACTCAACCACCCCCAACCCCGCCTCGATAAGGAGGGGAGTAAGTACCAACTAAGTTGGCAGAGAAAACTCCCCTCCTTGCTAAGGAGGGGCTGGGGGACGTAAGGTGACTAACTAATAAACTGAACTCGAAGTACAAAATTTATTTGGTGAACATTTATGGCTATTTCCAAGTCAATTCAACAACATCTCATTCAATTACGTACTACCATTCAAGAACACAACTATTATTATTATGTCTTGGATAACCCACAACTCCCAGACAGCGAATATGACCGCTTACTACGCGAATTACAAAACCTGGAAGCACAATATCCTGAACTGATTACCCCAGATTCTCCTACGCAACGAGTGGGCGCACCGCCCTCAAGTGCATTTTCCGAAGTGATTCACTCGCTACCGATGTTATCGCTAAACAACGCTTTTGACGATAACGAAGTCTATGAATTTGACCAACGACTTCGCGATCGGCTGGCGGTAAACACCATTGAGTATGTCGCCGAGCCTAAATTAGACGGACTAGCCGTCAGTTTACGCTATGAGCAAGGAATACTGGTGAAAGCCGCTACTCGTGGCGATGGCGCTCGTGGTGAAGAAGTGACCCCGAATGTCAAAACGATTAAAACGATTCCTCTAAAATTGCGTCAATTAGAGGACAATTCGTTTCCTCTCGTGTTAGAAGTTCGAGGAGAAGTTTTTATGCCGAAAGCCAGTTTTGAACAATTAAACCAACAGCATTTGGCTAATGGCGAAAAAACTCTGGCCAATCCTAGAAATGCCGCGGCGGGTGGTTTACGTCAATTAGATGCGCGAAATACCGCGAAGAGAAAACTCACTTTTGTCAGTTATGGTGTAGGTTTAATCGAAGGAGGAGAATTACCGAAACAATATAGCGAACTGTTATACCAGTTACAGCAATGGGGCTTGCCAATTTCAGTGTATTTACAAATTGTTCAAGGTGCCGCCGGCTGTTTAACCTATTATCAAAATTTGTTAGCTCACCGTGAAGCCCTGCCGTTTGAGATTGATGGCGTAGTTTATAAAGTCAATGACCTCGCGGCTCAACACACGCTGGGTTTTATCTCCCGCGCCCCACGCTGGGCCCTGGCACATAAATTTCCAGCCCAAGAAGCCTTAACCCAAGTGTTAGGAATTGAAGTGCAAGTCGGACGCACCGGCGCGTTAACGCCAGTAGCCCGGCTCTCGCCCGTATCAGTGGGAGGAGTTACCGTAACTAATGCTACTTTGCACAATCAAGACGAAATCACCAGAAAAGATATTCGAGTGGGAGATACGGTAGTGGTGTGTCGGGCTGGTGACGTGATCCCGGAAGTCAAACGAGTGGTGTTAGCACAACGTCCGCCAGACACGACCGCATTTCAATTACCCACCCACTGCCCCATTTGTGGTGCCGAAGTCACTCGTGCTCAAGATGAAGCCATCGCTCGTTGCACCGGTGGTCTCATCTGTTCAGCGCAACGCAAGCAAGCCATTCAACATTTTGCCTCGCGGCGAGCCATGAATTTGGACGGTTTTGGCGAAAAACTGATTGAGCAAGTAGTCGATAATGGCCTAGTGAAAAACGTGGCTGACCTCTACCAGTTAACTCGTGAACAATGGGCCAGTTTAGAACATAAAGGAGAAAAATCCGCTGCTAAGTTAATGCAGGCCCTGGCCAAGAGTAAAACGACGACGTTAGCTAATTTTTTGTATGCACTGGGCATTCGCGAAGTAGGAGAAACCACGGCTCGTCTATTGGCTCAACAAGTTGGCAGTTTAGAACGATTAGCACAAACTAATGAGGAGCAGTTACAACAAATTCCTGGCATTGGCCCGGTAGTCGCTCATCATCTGGTTAACTTCTTTCAACAACCGGAGAATTTAGCCATTATCCAACAATTGCAACAGCATGGGGTACATTGGGCCGATAATTCTTCAGCACCACCTTTATCCACTCAACCGCTGGCTGGCAAAACTTTGGTGCTCACCGGTACCTTGAGTAGTATGACTCGTGACGAAGCCAAAACTCGTTTGCAAGCACTAGGCGCCAAAGTCAGTGGTAGCGTATCCAGCAAAACTAATTATGTGGTGGCGGGTGTAGAAGCTGGCAGTAAGTTGGACAAAGCCTTAAAATTAGGCATCCAAGTGGTTGATGAGACGACATTAATAGAATGGTTAGCATAGCGACTAATCTTTCCAAGGCAGGTTTCGGGAACCGGCGAGGCGGCCAGAGTTCCCGAAACGATTAAACGCTAATCCTGGGAGGTTCTGAACGGTGGCAGAAAGTTCTTGTTACCGCATCCCGCCGGAGACACTTAATTCTTTGAGTTTGTTCATAACCCAATTCGGCTCACCGCCTTGGACCTCACTGGTTAACTATAGTAATATCCTTATCCAGTTGTCCCATAATGAGTTTGGCCAGCCAGCAGGGATAACACCCCTCGAAGGGGTGTTATCCCTCGAAAAGTACAACAGTAGGTGAGTATTACTATAATTGACTTCGGCGACTTCTTTCAGGACTATCCACTATCCATTATTCTCGATAATCTCAATCTCCTCTGTCGTCAAATTATACACCCCATAAACCACTTTATCAATCTCCTCATCTATCGCCTCCATTTGTCGTGTCAATACCGTGTTGCTATGCGGGTCCAGGGCGGTAACTAAACGTTTCTGAAGGTCCAACATGTAAGTGACCAGGTGTACTAGGCGGTCATGGGCGGCTTGGTCAGTTGGTTGGTTGAGATCGATGGCACGAACCGGAAACTCTTTGAAATAGACGTAACTGGGTTCATAAAAGTCACCACGCAATTTTGGTAGTCTTAACCGAAACCACCAATAAGTAAGCGAACTATTTAAAATCCCTAACAAATATTTGTCAGGCACCCCGATGATAAAACATTTTTGGTTAGTGTACCACCCATTCTCATCAAGGGTGAACTCCGGCTGATGAGAAATGTTAGGATAAACGATTTTCGGTTTCTCAAATTCATGGTAATAGTCGCAGGCCCGTAATTCCCACCAATACTCACCTTGATCACAACGTTGTTGCGCCTCTTTGGCAAACGGTTTCAAATGCGTTGCCATCGCCGGATAATGGCGCTGTAACCATTTCCAACCGTTTGGTTGTCCACCAGAGGTTAACCGTGTCCAACCTTTTGGAATCAAAATTAAATGTTGCTTACCGTCAAGCAGTTGGTACCGTTTGACCTCTCTTCCCAATACTACTGACTTAATCAGTTCCGCACTCTTGGGGTCCTTGTCAATCAACTTCTCTCGTGTTTTGGTATCAATCACAAATGCCTCATTGAGTCCCGTTTTGATACCATAAAAGACTTGACCCTTGACATACTCATCCAAGGGTACTCCCACCTGTCGCAACTTCTCCAACAATGCTTGTGCCTGAGAATTCGCCAAACTCCAACCCTCTGCGGTCAAACTTTGAGTGGCAATTTCATAACGAAGCGGTTTCACATACTCACTTAATTCCTCAAACGCCAACGTGTGAACCTTGGAGACGGTGATGGTGGGCGACGGTTCACTCTTCTGAATCATCAAAATACAAGGGTAAGTGGTCGCCGGCGAAAAGACCGGGAGGTCGCCAAAATCGGTGAGTTCGACTAATCGCCGTTGTGTTAACCATTGTCGTAACGGTTTCCCATAGTTGGCCCGCAACCATTTATTGGACACAATCATGCCAAAGAGTCCGTTCTCTTTCAATAGGGAAACTCCCTTCTCAATGAAATAGACATATAAATCGGCCACACCATGATAAACTTGATAATGGTCTTGAAAATAGGATTTGGCTTCTCCTAACAGTTCTTGGCGCACATAGGGCGGATTCCCAATCACCGCGTCAAATCCCCCCGCCTTCCTCACCGCCGCAAATCCTTTCTCCCAGTCAAACGCATTCACTCGATATAACGTCTCTTCATCCAATAAATCTGGTTGTTGTCCAAGATAAAAATCACTACCAATCAGCGAATTACCATACTTGATATTATTCTCCAAATCCGGCAACACCTGTTCTCGAAAGAGTGACAATTGCGAAATCA
>DZAL01000052.1:11750-31581 GCA_022729575.1 Thiomargarita sp. | reverse complement strand
TCGCCTTTTGGGAGTAGTAAATCCAATTTTATTGCTATTTTGCAATTGGCTCAATGGATAAGAAAAAAATGTCCTTAATAACTACGACTAAACCGAGACTCATCCAGTTTACTCATTGGTTACTGCCCCAAAGTTGTTTTTTATGTGGTGACCTATGTCAACAGGTGTTATGTGAGGCTTGTTTGACGGATTTACCCGTGTCAACGACTGGCCGTCGCCTTCCAATTGACCATCCTTGTAATCAAGGTCAAAACACACCTCTTCCTTCTCACATTCACACTCAAGCAGTATTTTTCTATGAAAATCCCATCGACAAGTTAATTATAGCGGCTAAATTTAATAAAAATTTGACCGTTTTGAACTATCTGGGTGACCAGATGGCGCAACAATTAACCATAACTGATCAGCCTGAAGTGTTAATTCCCGTACCGTTACATCGTAATAGATTACGGCAAAGAGGGTATAATCAATCGGTAGAATTGGCCAAACGTATTTGCCAAAAAACCGGCATTCCGTTAAACTATTCAGCCGTAATACGAATACGAGATACTCCGCCACAAAGTCTGACTAAATTCACTGAACGACGCAATAATATTCGAGAAACTGATTTTAAAATTATTCAACCGCCTCCGCCATGGCAACATGTAATATTAGTAGATGATGTGATAACTACAGGGACCACCGTGAAGGCGGTGAGCGAAATGTTGTTAGAAGCTGGAATCGCAAAAGTAGAAGTCTGGTGTTGTGCGAGTTGAAACTAGATTTGACAACTTTTCGAAAGTTGTCAAATCTTGAGCGTGCCTAGACCAGATTTGACAACTTTTCGAAAGTTGTCAAATCTTGAGCGTACCTCGACCAGATTTGACAACTTTTCGAAAGTTGTCAAATCTTGACCGCGCTTCGACCAGATTTGACAACTTTTCGAAAGTTGTCAAATCTTGAGCGTGCCTAGACCAGATTTGACAACTTTTCGAAAGTTGTCAAATCTCACCCACCTTAACGTCCCTTCTGCAAATCCGCCGTCACGATTATCCAAATTCCCAATCCTATCAACAATACCAATTCACCCCACCAGATGGTGCTATGCAGTGGTGAGAAATCTGTTTGCATCTTCCCAAAAGCTACCAAGGCAATCACGCCTGAGATAACAAACGTGATTTCATCCATGATGAGTTGAGAGAATTTGCGAATCAGTCGATGTTTATCATCACGATGGGCCACTTCCCATCCTAGCAGAGAGTGGGTGTCAGCACCGGTGAGTATTTCCAGTTTCTCGGACAATTCCAGACGAATATATTTGCCCAGGGCCGAGACTTTTTCATCGGTAATCAAATACATCCAGCCCAGAATCAAACATACCCAAGGAATGACTAAAAAAGCATAGTGTTGACCCTCGTGGAGGGCATAAGAAGAGACACCACCAAAGACCCCTAAAGTGACATAGACGAGATGTTCGCGCATGATGATACGGGCAATTTGTTCATCTTTGAGTTTGCGGTATTCATTTAGGTAAACGTGTAAGATACCATCTTGGGATATATCCTTAATGGAAGGATGTTCATTATCAGACAGTTCCGCAGTGTGTTCAGTATTCATAATAATAGTTGACTCGGTGTTAGTGAAAGAGGGATAATGTTATCAGGATATTTTGGAAAAAGCCAGCCGCTAAAGTCTCAATGCCATTAGGTTAAGGTTAAGCTAAGGTTACGGCATTGGAGTCCAAACCTTCAGATTTGGACAACGCGGCTTAACTTAATAGCATTGGGGCCAGGGTGGTTGTGCATAAGGTAAGTTACCGGCTACTTTTAAAAATTGAATAAAACCACCTTAATTCACCAGGAGAACTTCATGTCTTTACCAGAAGAAATTGACAAACTCAGAGCCGACATTCGCACCGACAGTTATTCAATGTCAATTGGTGAATGGATTAATCTCTATGAACATGATGAAGTTGACATTCATCCAGAATTTCAAAGATTCTTTCGCTGGAATGTTACTCAGAAAACGCTCTTTATAGAATCACTGTTGTTGGGCATTCCGATTCCACCGATTTTTATTTCGCAACGAGAAGATGGGGTGTGGGATGTGATAGATGGCCTACAACGTCTGTCCACTATTTATCAGTTTTTTAGCATCCTGAAAGATGAAACGGGCCAGTTGATTGAACCGCTGGTGCTGGAAAAGACTAAACATTTGCCCTCTTTAGAAGGTATTCGCTGTCACGATGAAGATAACCCCGACCACTCCTTGGCCATGCAACAACGTCTGTTTATCAAACGGGCTAAATTACCCGTGAGTATGTTGCTAAAAGAGAGTGACCAATTTGCTAAGTATGAATTGTTTCAACGGTTAAATACGGGTGGTTCACAGTTGAGTGCCCAAGAATTGCGGAACTGCATTTTGGTTCAACAAAACCGTGAGATGTATCAATGGTTACGGGAATTAGCCTACGACAACAACTTTCGTGAATGTATTCTGTTCACCGAAAAACAGCAAGAAGAACAATACGACTTGGAATTAGCTTTAAGATTCTTGGTCTTTCGACGGCTAGAACTCTCTGAATTGAAAAAACTGACTGATATAGAAGGTTTTTTAACCGAGAAAATGGTGATGATGGCGACTGTCAAGGAGTTTGACTATCAACCAGAAATGCGGGCCTTTAAACAGACTTTTGAGTGCTTATCTCACACTTGCAAAGAAAATAGTTTTCGTCGCTATGACCCCCTTAAACAAAAATTTGTGGGTGGTTTTCTGTTAGCGGCCTTTGAAATTTTTGGGGTGGGAATGGGGTACCATTATTCAACTCTTTCTGATTCCATTCCACTAGAGGAGAAAATCAAGCATTTTTGGTCTGAAGGACACCCTGATTTTCCGTCCGCCAGTAAAATCACGGGGGTGCGAACGGTCCAAAGATTACAGGTCACTTTACCCCTGGGACGAAAATTGTTTGCACCATGAGTATTCACACCGTCGAACAACTTAATGAGGTGCTGTCTCGGGAACTTGCCTGGCGTAAAAAGGAATTGACGGCCCTTCATAAACTAGCCACTCGTGCTACACCCTACACCAGTGAACAAGAAGTGTTGGTTCGTAGCGGCATCACGATGCTGTATGCCCATTGGGAAGGGTTTGTCAAACAAGCAGCCTCAACTTATTTGGAATTTGTAGCCATGCGACGACTTGCGTATCAAAACTTGACTGCCAATTTTATTGCCTTGGCGATGAAGAAAAAACTTGAACTGGCGCAAGTAACGGATAAAGTGACCGTGTTAAATGGCGTGGTAGAATTTTTTCTGACGGGTCTCAGTGAGAGGGCGCAAGTGCCCTATAAGGATGTGATTAAAACCCAATCGAATTTATCCAGTGAGGTGATGAAGGAGATTATTTCAACTTTAAACCTTGATTACACCCCCTATTCTGATAAAAGAGAAATTCTTGATGAACAGTTACTTAGGTCAAGAAATCACATAGCCCACGGTCAGTGGTTACTGGTGGATTTGAATGGATATTCAGAATTGAAAAACCATATTTTCCTCTTAATGGATACGTTCAAAAATCAAATTGAGAACGCGGCTTGTACCGAGGCTTACCGTCGTTGACAGTTTAAACGCCGCGTTGGAGTCCAAACCTTCAGATTTGGCAACGCCGTTTTACCTTGACCAATCTGGTCCAAAGCTGAAGGTTTGGACTCCAACACGGCTTAACTTAATGGCATTGAGGCTTTAGCCGGTGGCATTCCCACGCCGAGCGTGGGAACGAGAAAAATAGCTCCTCCAAAAGTTGTGTGCATAGAGTAGTAGCCTTACCAAAGAGGGGTGGGGGTGGTGGTGCGTAAGGTAAGTTAAATAATTGCTGCAAAACCTCTTGTCCGCATCAGAGTGAAAAAAATATTTCGAGCCACCCCTTGATAATATTTATCATTGCCCATACAATCTCATGTCGTGAGGCAACATTTTGCTTCGACCAAACAAGTTGACCAATTGAATTTTAAAGATACTTTTCGTTACGCCGCCAAGCATGGACTCATTAGCCTAGAAGAAACTGAACGCTGGTTAAGTTATCGGGATAATCGCAATGATACCGCCCATGATTACGGCGTCGGTTTTGCCGAGGAGACGCTAAGATTATTGCCACAATTTATTGCTGACGCTTACCGTGCGAATGACGTCATTAGACAGCCACCATAAAATCGACACCACCGCAACTTTTGTTACGCGATAAGGATAAACAAATGCTCCAACAGTTGGTTGCCACTTATTTACCCACGGTAACAGTATGGGTGTATGGTTCGCGGGTGACGGGCGACTCGCATGACACGAGTGATTTAGACATTGTATTGCGTTCCAGTAATTTAAACCCGATTCCTCATGGTGAATTAAACCATTTTTTGGAAGCCTTGCGTGAATCCAATCTGCCGATTTTGGTGGACGCCCGCGATTGGGCAAGGTTGTCAGTTTCTTTTCAGAAGGAAATTTGGAATCATCATCTGGAATTGGAAAACCACAGATGAAACATAAATGATGGTAAAGCTTTTGCCTACCCTACTTGACGGTCCGCTGACATATCACTCTGGAGCGCAATAAGAATTATTGCGCCCGACGCGACTAAAATTACGATTGGCATCCTTCTTGCCTTAAATAATTATTAGAAAACCCCTTGCCCGCATCAGAGTGAAAAAATATTTCGAGCCACCGCTTGACTATATTTATCACTTACCTTACGCACGGTTAACACCCCCAACCCCTCCTTGGTAAGGCTACTACTCTATGCATGCCAGTGAGTTTCTTCTCGTTCCCACACTCCGCGTGGGAATGCCGTTCAGGACGGACGCTCTGCGTTCGGTGTGCCACCCACGATGCCGAGCGTCTAGGCCGGCAGAGCGTGGGAACGAGAAAAATGCGAAACGCTAAACTTGAACCTCTTCATTTTAATTCAGAGGCTTTATAGTAATATTCACCCACTGTTGTACTTTCTGAGGGATAACACCCCTCGAAGGGGTGTTATCCCTGCTGTCCAACCTACGCGGGCTAACAATCTTATACTCTTACACTGGAGCGCAAGAAGAATTATTGCGCATCCCTTGACCTTCTAATATTCAACTGCCACCATTTATAGAACAGCTACATATTGCCCACTATTTGGGTATATAAGTACTGAAGCAGAAATTCGGCAGTATTTTCCCTTCACCCCCGACCCCTCTCCCAAAGGGAGAGGGGCGAAAGAAAATAGGAGAAAATTTCTGCTTCGGTACTTACCACCATTAATTAGTTCACCTTATGCCAGTTACTCCCGATTGGAATAGAGAAGCTGAAGTATCAGTGCATTTAGTTCAAGAAATCTTAAATGCCGCAGGATTAATGAAAAGAAGTCATGTCTCTCATTGGCATCCAGAATTTCCCATCAAGATGCCTAAAGCCAATGGTACGTTCATCGAAAAACGAGTTGATTTTCTGATTGAAGACTACCGCCGTCATATAGAATTTCTAGTAGAGATCAAATCGGCGAAGAATCGGATTGATGCTGCAGCCCGGTTTCAATTGCAATCCTATTTACACCATGCTAAAGTAAAATATGGAATCTTGATTGACCCGTTTTTGCTAGAAATCTATGAATTTACCAAAGGTCATGGAGTATTAATAACTCAATTTGTCATTGAAGACCCTAATAAGGCCGAAGCGGCCGGGCGTTTTCTTAGTTTATTTTTGGAGAAAATTAAAATGCGTGTAATTGCCATCAACGCTTCTAAAGGAGGAGTGGGAAAAACAACGTTGACTGTTAATCTATCTTATGAATTGGCAAAACGTGGCAACCGAGTACTCGTAGTGGATTTAGACGACCAAGCTAATGCGAGTTTGACTTTGGGAGTCAATAAAGCCGACGAATTTATGCAAGCCCATACGGTAGAAGAATACCAAGTCCTGTTGGATTCCTTTAATGACCGGAAAGAAGCGATAGACTTCATAAAAATTGGTTACAAGGGTGCTGACCTGCAAGAATACAAGAACTGCATTGTACCTGCGGCTAAAGCCTTTAGCACCGAATTGCCCGAAGGCGGCAAGATAGAAGTGCTACCTAGCAGTTACCGAACGAGTATTGCCAGTATTCCAGACAATCCGTCGGCCCCGAAGTTTCTTGACCGAGGCTTAAAGAAATTAGCGGGTGATTATGATTATGTGCTGATTGATACGGCACCTAGTTTTAATTTACTCGCCTGGAATGCTCTCTATGCCGCTCAATATGTTCTCGTTCCTTCGCAAATGGAATATTTATCCGCTTTTGGGGTGAGAAACTTAATCCAAAATCTTCGTGGTATTCAAGAAGAGACTGACAAAGCTCGCGGCAACATTTTGGGGATTGTGCCAATGATGACGGAGGTCGCGGTGACTCTGAATAAAGTGGTGGAAGACTTTATCAAGAGTACCGTGTCACTTCAGATATTGCCTCGCATCAAGCGTTCCACTTACATTGGACAAGCGTCGCATAAATGTATTCCTTTGTCCTTACATGCACTGCATAGTCCTCAAGCTAGAGATGTGGCTATGCAATTTTCTGTTCTCACTGATGAAATCATCAAATCTATTGATTCACTGGAAAAGAAAAACTATAAAGAGGTGGTACAAAATGGCTAAACTCAGCGAATACGTCAAAACTATGCCTTACTTACTGGCATTAAACCAAATCACTCAGCCGGAAAGTGATTCTGGAACATCCACCAAGACGTTGGAAACGTTGGCTAATTTCCTGAAACAGCAGCAACTGAATTTAGTGTTGCCGATTGCTTGTTTAGGGGAGAAAGAAGAGGAATACCGGTTATTGACGGGCTTACCTATTTATGAAGCTGCTCAAGCGGCTGGTTTAAAGGAGCTCTGGGTATTTTTGGTGGCTATGACCCCTGCTGATGCTTCCCCCCTGGTGGAACAAGTGGCAGTTCTGTCAAAACTTAATGAAACAGTTCTGACGCCAGCCGATTATGCTAATTTTGTAGCATTCCTCAATGCGCGGAACTCTGACCTAACGTCTATTCGCGGTATCGGGGAGAAAACGGCGGAGAAGATTATCAGACATCGTTCTTATAAGGATTTTGCCGATGTGCAGGACAAGTTTGGCAGTAAACGGGTTTTGAATTGGGGGCGGGCTTATAAGTGTCTATAGATGGACAACAACTGAGTAAAGAGTTTGTTGCACAATGGAGGAGAATCCTAGCTAACCAGGAGTCCAAAGCGTCGCTTTGCCAGGTTCAAAGCTACGCTTGGAACTCCTGGACTAGCGTTTAATATCAGTAAACGTAGGGTGGGCAACAGGTTTATCGTTGCCCACCAACTTCTAACTTATCAACTACTGGAGTTACACACGATGAAAAGTCAAGGTAGAGTGGGCGAGTGTGTGTTTGCCCACCTTCCTCATCAACATTTGAAATTGGTGGGCAACGATAAACCTGTTGCCCACCCTACCTGGCTGCCAGTCCTAATCGAGGAATGAGGTGGGGTTAAACCTGACAGGTCTTCGAGACCTGTCAGGTTTGAATTAAGGTCAGGACTGGCAGTCCTTTGAGGACTGCCAGTCCTAATCGAGGAATGAGTTTGGGTTAAACCTGACAGGTCTTCGAGACCTGTCAGGTTTGAATGAAGGTCAGGACTGGCAGTCCTTTGAGGACTGCCAGTCCTAATTGAAGAACAGATTTATGACCAAACCTCAAATTGTACTAGATACCAATGTATTGGTAACCGCAATGCGTTCCAGGCGAGGAACTGCTTTCAAACTATTATCACGAGTAGGCAGCAACGATTTTGACATTCACTTGTCTGTGCCTCTGGTAATGGAATATGAAGAAGTCTTGCTACGCCAATTGGAACAGACCGTGATGACACCCACTGATGTTGATAATTTATTAAATTATCTTTGTTCCGTGGCATATTTTCACGAAATTTTTTACCTCTGGCGACCTTACTTACGTGACCCAGATGATGAATTTATATTAGAATTAGCAGTCACAGCAAGATGCGATTACATCATCACCTATAACTTACGTGATTTCCGAGGTATCGAAAAATTTGGAGTACATGCCATCACACCTGCCGAATTATTGGCACAACTTGGAGATTTAAGCAGATGACGTTGACTTTAGAACTACCCAATTCGTTACATCAACAACTGGTCACCCTGGTCACCGAAGAAGACACGACTATCAACCAATGGGTAACGTTAGCCATTGCAGAAAAGATGTCGGCATTACGAACCGTCAGCTATTTACAAGACCGTGCCTCCCGTGGCAATCGTGCGGCGTTTGAAGCGGTGCTGGCCAAAGTGCCAGACGTTGAACCGGAGGTTTATGACCAATAAGTAAATGTAGAGTGGGCAACAGATTTATCGTTGCTAGAGTTAAACCTGACAGGTCTTCGAGACCTGTCAGGTTTGAGTCGTTTGAAGATATGGTTTTCATTCTGTTAATCCTTTCATTCTGCAAATTCTGATTTTGACAGAATGGACGTTGTACTTGCCTTCTCAACCCAATCCAATTATACTAAAATCTCACTAAATCTTCCCTTCAGGAGAAACTCTTATGAAATGGCAAAACTATATTTCTACCGATCCCAATATCTGTCATGGTAAAGCCTGCTTTAAAGGCACCCGCATTATGGTCTCCGTGATATTAGACAACCTGGCCGCCGGTACCGAGGTGACAGAACTGTTGCGAAGTTATCCCACGCTACCCCCTGAATTTATGAAAGCCGCCTTAGCTTATGCTGCTGAATTAGCACGCGAACGAGTGGTGGAGTTAGCCACTGTATGAGTCCACGTCCGCGTTTCAAGATTGATGAAAATTTACCTACGGAAGTCGCCGACCTATTACGTCAAGCCAATTATGACGCGATGACCGTTGGCGAACAAGCCTTAGCTGGGACGCTGGATAGACAACTCGCCTACGTCTGTCAACAGGAACATCGCGCCTTGATAACTTTAGACACCGACTTTGCCAATATTTGTGCTTATCCACCCAAAGATTATCCGGGCCTAGTGGTGTTACGATTGCGCCGTCAAGATAAACTTCAGATATTAGCTATGGTTTCTCGTCGGCTTCCCCTGTTTGCTAGAGAAAAACTCGTTGGTCGCCTTTGGATAGCCGATGAACAACGATTGCGGATTCGAGAAAAATAGGACGGGCAATTGCTTTTGTCAGAATCAGAATTTTCAGAATGGGGTGGGGTTCATTCGGTTGGCATCGAGTACAACGAATTTAGAAATCAACGAATTAATTTCCTCACCTTCGTTGATTTCTAAATTCGTGGTACTCAGGGTTAAGTGCATCCTCCCCGTGCCGAGGCTGGGAAGAGGTGGTATGGGTTTCATTCTGCTAATTCTTAAATTTTCAGAATGAGTTTGGGTTAAACCTGACAGGTCTTCGAGACCTGTCAGGTTTGAATTAAGGTCAGGACTGGCAGTCCTTTGAGGACTGCCAGTCCTAATCGAGGAATGAGTTTGGGTTAAACCTGACAGGTCTTCGAGACTTGTCAGGTTTTGGGGCGTTCCAATTTTCCCAGAGGTTTACATGACCAAAAAGATTACCTTTGTCAACAAGCAATCACTCAAAGAATTTCAATCGTTGCCTTATGACATTCAACAACAATTTATGAATGACCTTAGATATGTGTCTCAAAATGAAAAGCCCTTGTCAGAAATTAAACATTTGAGTCAAACTGTCGGTCAAGGTGTCATTGAATTGATAGAAAATGGTAAACCTGCTTATCGAACTCTCTATGTGGACAAATTTGAAGGTCATGTTTACGTTTTACATAGTTTTACCAAAACCACCAACGGAGTTGACCATCAAGCGATGGCAACTGCTAAACTGAGATACCAAACTCTCAAAGCTGGCTTAGGAAAATCTAAATAACCCATTTACTGTTGAATATTCACGAGGTATCATCATGACGGAAGAACTCTCTTTCACCAACGGCTTTGACGCCATCACTACCGACCCTCAAGAAGCCGCCGAGTTAGCCACTCGTTCGGATTTAATCTTGATTCTTTACAAGATCATCAAACATCACCGTTGGACTCCCCAAGAAGCCGCTAACCAATTGAATACTACCGAAGCGGTAGTCGGCGATTTACTCAAAGGCCAAATTCAGAAATTCAGTTTAAGTCAACTGCTAGGATTTCTGGGTCACTTGGGCTTTACTTTCAAATATACTTACGAAGCCAACGACCCACAAATGCCTCTCAAGGTGGCGGTGATGAGAACAGCGGGGGCTCCTCACAATTAGTAAACGTAGGGTGGGCAACGGGTTTATCGTGGCCCACCAACTTTTAACCCTGACGACCGGAATGGTGGGCCAACCAAAAGACGTTTGCCCACCCTACAATTACTAAGGTGACTAATGAAAAACTTAACTATTGAACTCTCCTCCCAAGAGTTCGCCGAACTGTTACAAGCCTATCAGATTCTTCAAACCTTTTTAGATAAAGTTCTGTCACCTAACGAATTATACCGAGAGAAATTTCTAACGGGCTTGAGTACCGCCCAACGAGAAGTAGAAACCGGCCAATTTGAGGAGGTGAACACGTTTGACGACTTCATCCGCTAGACGAACTTTGCAACGCACGAAACGTTTTGGCAGGGACATTAAAAAACTCCCTTTGCCCGTTCAACAAGATGCCTATGAAGTTGCCCAACGATTGGCCATAGACGTGTTTCATCCACAACTGAAGGTCAAATCCTTGACCGGTTTCAAATAACTTTATCGGGTAGTGGTGTTAGGCGACTATCGGCTGATATTCTCGTTTGACACTGACCAGGTTTACTGGTTGCGTCTCGCCCAGCGCAAGGATATTTATCGAAACTTGGAATTGTAATGGGTGGAAACCGGACCGCCAAAATAGACCTGAATGGTGGGCCAACCAAAAGACGTTTACCCACCCTACAATTACTAAGGAGGGGCCAGGGAGGGTTAGGCGTAAGATGAGTTAACCATGGTCAAGGAGGAGTGATTTTCTCACTCTGTAATTGTTTCGCCGGCGCATAATTGGGATCAACGTCCAAAGCTTTCTTCAGCATCTCCTTTGCGGTCACTATCTCCCCCCGGTCAAAATAAATTTTGGCTAAGTGATAATGCACAAAGTCCCCATCTTCACCAAAATCTAAATGATGACTAATCATGTAATCATAAGTGGCTACAGCTTCGGTGGCTCGTCCTAATTCCAAATAAATCAATAATAAATTTAAATACATCCCTTCCAGAGAATATCCCGCCGCCAGGGCCGCTTGGCAGTGTGATAAGGCTACGGTAAAATTTCCCGCTCTAAAATAAATTCGACACACCTGCGCTTGTCCTAACGCATGGTCTGGGTTATGTAGAATAATATACGTCCAAAAAGTTAACTTGTTTCTCCACACTAACGAGTAATGCTGAGTAGTATTCATTAACCAAGCAACGATTATTATTAACCCACTAAATAGACCTACTTGTAACACTCGCCGATAACGGTTGAAGGGCCAACACCACAAAGTAGCAAAGCCACTGCCTACCAATAGATAAAAGGGTAATGTGGGCAGATAAGTATATCGGTCTGCTGCCGCTTGACTTCCTACTTGAATAATCCCAATCACCGGCGATAAGGTGACCACATAAAACAACCAACTGAGGAGCCAATAATATTGTTGGCGGCGGTACCAAAAATGGACACTGAGCAACGTAATAAGTATGCTGGCGATCACGGGAATAACAATGGTGGGTTGAAAGAAATTCTCATACTGAAACGCATAAAAAGGTGATAAGCCGATTGGAAACAAAAACTTTGAAATATAAAAAATCAACGTGTTAAACGCATTGAGAATACGAATCGGCATACTCAAAAAGTCTAAACTGGCAATGGCTTCGCCGCTACTTTGAGCTAACAAGGTTAAGATAATCGACAAACCCGTTAAACCGAAAAAAGGTACTTTTTCCCAAAATAGTTTAGTATAAGAAATGACCGGTTGTTGAGAATGAGTTAACCGAGTCCGATGCAACGGATAAATATCTAACAATATCAAAATGATTGGCACCGTCACCGCCATCGGTTTCGACAATAACGCCAAGGTAAAACTGAATAATGCCGCAACATACCAAGACCGTTTGGATTGATCTGGTTTAAGCGTGTAAAGAAGATAAAATGATAACGTCAGTAACGTGAAAAATAAGCATAAGACATCCTTACGCTCAGACTCCCAGGCCACTGATTCTACATGTTGTGGATGAATAGCAAAAAGTAGGGCCGCCGTCCCGGCGGCTAGGAAAGTTTTAAAATCGAAACCGGTCTCTGTCACTTTCGCCGACAATCCGCTCAGTTTCAATAACATCAACGCTAATCCAGTTTTAGATTTCTTAAACCTCACCGGTTGAAGAAACCTCGGCGATTCTAAGTTTCCTAAACCTCAAAGGTTTAGGAAACTTTGAGCTTTGATAACTCATTGAAGGTTAATACCTCCATTGGTTTGGAGGGACTACCGGAAAATCAGGGTTTAGACCGAATAATTAAGAAACCTCCAGGCAAGAATATTATTATAATTGATTAGGTCCGCGAAGTTAACTTTTCTCTCCTTTTTTCATCCAACGGACTTAACAACGGACAACTCATTAACTTTCGCCGGTGTAGCACATATTTCACCGTCATCGTAACGACTCCTACACCATATTTCATTGATCTGGTGAAATTAATCGAAGAAGCCTCCTCAAAATAACGAGTCGGGCAACTAACCTCACCAATTGAGTAACCCGCATAAATGATTTGTGATAACATCTGATTATCAAAAACAAAATCATCAGAATTTTGCTCTAAAGGCAACGTTTCCAAGATTTCTTTAGAAAAAGCTCGATAACCGGTATGGTACTCCGATAACTTATAAGATACCAACAGATTTTGAAAAAAAGTTAAAGCACGATTGGCAACATACTTGTACAACGGCATCCCTCCTTGCAACGCCCCTACCCCTAAAATCCTAGACCCCAACACGCAATCAAATAAACCTTCGGCAATCATAGAAGCCATCGCCGTAATTAATTTAGGGGTATATTGATAGTCTGGATGCAACATAATGACAATATCGGCCCCTAACTTCAAAGCCGCCTGATAACAAGTTTTTTGATTCCCCCCATAACCCAAATTGCGTGTATGTAAAACGGTTTTGATACCCAACGAATTAGATAATTGCACCGTCGCATCACGACTTTTATCATCCACCAAAATGACCTCATCGACCAGATGATGTGGAATTTCCTCATAAGTACGACGCAAAGTACGTTCCGCATTATATGCTGGCATTACCACCACAATTTTTTTACCATTTAACATAATTATTATTCCTCTTCTCAACTCATATTCACCACTCTTTCAGATAAATTGACACCAATGATTTCCGCTCTTTCCTTTTATAACTGATTAATATAGTTTTATAATAAAAATTCGCGACCTATCATTGTTGTTTTTTGATTTTAAATAAAAAATATTTATGTGAGGTTGTCTAAATTCAACAAATTACAATACCATTTCGTAAAGTTTATAAAGTAAAATGTATTTTTTCAATTAGTTATTTAAAATTTGAACAGAAATAGCTGAATTGACAAGGATTTCTATCATTCATATAATTACTCACCTTACGCATCAAAACTAAAATAAGACTTTGTGTGCAACACTTCTTTAAGTGTGTGAAAAGCCAAGAGAGGCTTTCAAGAGCTGACCGATTTTCAAAACCTACCAGGTCTGGCCACACCTTTCAAGACCTGACAGGTTTTCAAAATCTGTCAGGTCTGACTTGCGCGTCTCCAAGACCCCAGGTTAGGAAGTTCAGACCTGACCAATTTTAAAAACCTATAGAGTCGTGGGCGCCACGCGCGTGCTGTTCACATACTAAAACCAGTGTTGCACACAAGGTAAATAAGGTCTATGTAAAATATTATTAACTTACCTTACGCACTTATCTTGAAATAATGCCTATATGATTGTATATATATATCACACCTAAAGAGGCGTTGCATACAAGGTAAATAACAGAGTAAAGTATCTTAAGTCTCGAAGGCTTAGAAAAGCAGTGCCGGATTCTAATAAATCATTCTATGAGGAGATAATTAACGATGGGTTTTTTAGCAAATAAACGTGCCCTCATTGTAGGGTTAGCCAGTAATCGTTCGATTGCTTGGGGAATTGCCCAAGCCATGCGACGGGAAGGAGCGGAATTGGCGTTTACTTATCAGTCTGACAAATTGCAAGAGCGGGTTTTGAAAATGGCGGCGGTATGTGATTCTAACTTAACCTTCCCGTGTGATGTTGGTAGTGACGAACCAATTGACGCGGTGTTTTCAGAGTTGAAAAAATCGTGGAATAGTTTGGATATTATTATACATTCAGTCGCCTTTGCCCCGGCGGAAGAGTTAAAAGGTGATTTTTTAAATCATGCGACTCGTGAGGGTTTCCGTATTGCTCATGAAATTAGTTCCTACAGTTTTGCGGCGTTAGCCAAAGCGGGGCGCAGCATGTTACAAGGTCGTCAGGGTGCTTTATTAACTTTGAGTTATTTGGGGGCCGAGCGAGCAATTCCTAATTATAATGTGATGGGGTTGGCGAAAGCCAGTTTAGAGGCGAATGTCCGTTATTTGGCTTCTAACTTGGGTCCCGAAGGGATTCGCGTCAATGCCATTTCCGCAGGCCCCATTCGAACCCTAGCGGCTTCTGGCATTGCGGATTTTAAAAAGATGTTGGATTATTTTGAAAAAAATACTCCGTTGCGGCGCAATGTGACCATTGAGGAAGTTGGGAATGTGGCCGCGTTTTTATGTTCTGATTTGGCCTCGGCGATTACTGGGGAGGTGATTTATGTGGATGGTGGCTTTCATATTGTTGGTATGGTTTAAATAAAATAACTAAGGAGAAAATGACGATGACTGCTGATGAAAAAAAACGATTGGTGGCAAAAGCCGCACTGGAATATGTGGTACCAGATACCGTGATTGGTGTAGGCACCGGTAGCACGGCCAATTATTTTATTGAGGCGTTGGTGGCGCTGAAACATCAAATTGCGGGTACCGTGGCGAGTTCGAATGCGACGGCGGCACGCTTGAAAGCTAACGGTTTTGAAGTATTTGAGTTAAACAGTGTGGATGAGATTTCAATCTATGTCGACGGTGCTGACGAGTCTAATCGTTACTTGCATCTAATTAAGGGTGGTGGTGGCGCGTTAACGCGGGAAAAAATTGTCGCGGCGGTGGCTAAGAAATTTGTTTGCATCGCGGATGATAGCAAGTTAGTCGAAGTGTTGGGTAAATTCCCGTTACCAGTGGAAGTTATCCCCATGGCTCGTAGTTACGTGGCGCGAGAGTTGGTCAAACTTGGGGGCAAACCGGTGTGGCGAGAAGGGGTGACTACGGATAATGGCAATGTGATTTTAGATGTGCATAATTTACAAATCATGGAGCCAGTGAAATTGGAAACCGCCTTGAATCAAATCGTCGGTGTCGTCACTAATGGGTTGTTTGCCCAACGACCTGCGGATATATTGTTGTTAGGCTCTGATAAGGGTGTACAGGTGGTAACCTAAGAAAAATCGTAGGGTGCGGATTACGTAAGTACTGAAGTAGAAATTCGGCGGTATTTTCCCTCACCCCCGGCCCCTCTCCCAGAGGGAGAGGGGCGAAAGAACATACGGGAAAATTTATGCTTCAGTACTTACCATTCGGACCAGGTGCAGTGATCCAAATGATGGTGGTCAGGCACCAGATAGTGGTTTAAACCTGATAGGTCTTTGAGACCTGTCAGGTTTGAGAGCAGAGGTCCAATTTGAAGGAGAGGAAGGAAACGATGTTAAATCTTGATAACACTCCTTATACTCTTGATGCAGTTGCCGAATTTGAACTTTTGAAGCAAGTCAAGCAGTTAGAGGAACGTGTCAGGCTGCTGCGTCAGCAAAATATCCTTACTGCGGAGACTATTAGGAATTACTATGGTGAGACACGTTTTTTACAGGTGGCAGAATCTAATGCCATTGAAGGAAGTACGCTCTCAGTGGGTGAAACTGAACTGGCTATCTTGAAAGGAATGACCATTACTGGGCATGATCCTGCTTATACACGCGATGCGATAGCACTTGACCAGGCACTTAATCGTTTAACTAAAATCGCTAAGGATAAAAGTCGAATCACCAATATAGAGGTATTACAGGAAATACATTCTCTCATCTTAGGCCATCGTCAAGGGGCCGGTATATTTAGAAATCAACCGATTAGAATTAGCGGTTCTCCTCATACTCCTCCTAAAACTTGGAAGGAGGTAATGAAGCAAATGGAGGTCTGGGAAAAATGGTCTGAAGATAACCTGGAATTAGCAGCTCCGATCCGTGCGGTGGTACTTCATGCTTGGTTGGTCCATATTCATCCTTATCTTGATGGGAATGGCAGGACGGCGCGGGCGATTAGCAACTTAGAGTTAGTTAAAGCGGGCTATCCGCCAATTATTATCAAAAAACGGCTGAGAGAGCGTTATATATCATCCCTTTCGGAGTCCGATCAAGGTGGCGACATCCGGTCATTTTTTGAACTAATGATGGAACATATAGAAGCCTCTTTACTGGGGCTTGAACGGTCAGCGAAACAGCAACCAGGATATAGTCCACTGCGTGAAAAGTTACGTCTTAAACAGGAACAACAACTTAAAATTTGGCTGACCAGTGTTAAACTGCTGGCACAACAGATTGAACACGTTGTCAATGCAGTGGTAGAGGAAAGGAACGGGAGTTGCTCGGTCAAGATCTATGAAAATTCTTTAGAGATTGAGGATTATGTTACCTTATGCCAGGGTCACCCGGTTGCAATGAGTTGGGCTTTTGTGGTGACTATTTCTATACCAGGAGTGAAAGAGGAAAAACTGGCTTATTTTGGTTATAGAAGTCCAATGATGTATCAAGCCCTCTCTAATGAAGGAGGAGTTTCACTGTATTGGTCAGTTAAAAATCCGGAAGGGTATCCTAAGTGGAAACCAGATGACGTGACGGGAGTTGCAGGTATTGAATTGACGACCAAGAATGGTCACGGGGATGAGTGGTATGTAAGAAAGAACGATTCTAGTATTTACCAAATAAATACCTCTAAATTAGTACAAAACATGGTGGCGGATTTATTTAATTCACCTTAAAACTCAACCTCTCCTTGCCCCAATGCCATTAAGTTAAGATTACGGCGTTGGAGTCCAAACCTTCAGATTTGGCAACGCCGTCTTACCTTGACCAATCTCGTCCAAAGCTGAAGGTTTGGACTCCAACACGGCTTAACTTAATGGCATTGCCCTCCTTGCCAAGGAGGGGTTGGAGGTGGTTCTCATCTCATCCAAGGGTTAGGACTGCCGATTAATCAAGCCGGCATAATTTCTTGAAAGCTATGAATCGCCTTAAATTCGTCCACCGCGTTAGGAGGAGCTTGGCTATCCGGTTGGTAAATTCCCAATAGATGGGCAATACCATAGTTGGCCGCCGAGCGCAAAATGGGAAGACTATCATCGACGAGTAAAGTATGTGCTGGATTGAATGGTTCGAGCAGATGTAGTTGTTCCCAAAATGCTCTTTGTTCTTTAGGCATCCCTAAATCGTGGGCACATACTATGCGGTCAAAGTAATGGGCAATTTTGGTGTGGTGCATTTTCAACGATAAACTGGTTTGATGAGCGTTGGTGACCAGCACGATACGTTTGTCCGATTGCCGTAAGGCTTGAAGAAATTCGCGGACTTGAGGACGTAAGGCAATTAAATGGGCCAGCTCTGCTTTAAGCGTAGCCACATCCATGTTAAATTCATTACTCCAGTAGTCAACACAGTACCATTGCAGATGGCCTTGTTGTTCACGATAACGAGACAGTAAAATAGTTTTAGCTTCGGCAAGGGAAATTTGGTATTGTTCAGCATACCGTTGCGGTAAATGATGTCGCCAAAATTGGTTATCGAATCGAAGATCCAACAAGGTGCCGTCCATGTCCAGAAGGACGGTGTGAATAATTTGCCAATTTAATAAAGATTTCAAGGGATAACTCCGTTTTAAAAGTCGAGAATCGAGATTTGACAACTTTAAAAAAGTTGTCAAATCTTAAAGTCGAGATTTGACAACTTTAAAAAAGTTGTCAAATCTATTATGTCAAATCTATTATATTACGAAAAGACCGCTTAAATAAAACTTATCACAGGTAAATTATGATTATCATTATGCACCCTCATGTCACGGAGGGAGAAATTCAAGGGGTTGAATTAAAGTTAGAATCGTTGGGGTTAAAAGCACATGTGTCACGCGGGGTAGAAAGAACTATTGTGGGGGCCATTGGCGACGAGCGTAAAATTCATAAAGAATCGTTGCAAGCGTTGCCTGGGGTGGAAGAGGTGATACGAATTGTCAAACCCTACAAAATTGTGGCTCGAGAGTGGCATGAAGCAGATACGGTGATTAACCTTAGTGGGGTGCCGTTAGGCGGTAAAGCGATTCAAGTCATTGGTGGTCCTTGCTCCGTGGAAACGCCGGCCCAAATGGAGTTGTCCGCACAAGGTGTGGCTCAAGCGGGTTGTCGTCTAATGCGTGGCGGCGCTTTTAAGCCGCGCTCTAGTCCTTATGCGTTCCAAGGTACAGGAGTAGAAGGATTGGAAATGTTTCGCGCGGCGGCGGCTAAATATCAGTTGCCGATAGTTACGGAATTGATGGATGTTCGAATGCTGGAGGTTTTCATGGAATATCAGGTGGATGTGATCCAGATTGGGACGCGCAATATGCAAAATTTTGATTTGCTGAAGGAAGTCGGTAAAATCCACACGCCAGTAGTGTTGAAACGCGGTTTATGTGCGACGGTATCAGAATGGTTGATGTCCGCAGAATATATTGCGGCGGGTGGTAATCATAATATTATTTTGTGTGAGCGGGGGGTGCGCAGTTTTGAGACTGCTTATCGAAATATGTTGGATGTGAGTGCGATTCCCTTTTTGAAAAAGGAGACTCATTTGCCGGTTATTGTGGATCCGAGTCATGCGGGAGGGAAGGCGTGGATGGTTCCCGCTTTGTCCAAAGCGGCGCTGGCCGCAGGGGCGGATGGATTATTGATAGAGATGCACCCCACGCCTTGTGACGCTTGGTGTGATGCGGATCAAGCGTTGACTCCGCAAGAATTATCTCGGTTGATGGCGGAATTGCGGCCGTTAGCACAAGTTTTGGGTCGGGAGTTAACTAATTGAAATTGGTCATTTTAACAGACGACATTCCCAGGAGTACCAAGCGGAGCTTTGTTACAAAGCTTCGCTTTGTACTCCCAAATTTCATCACTATCGAAAAATGAATATGAGTACGGTTATTTCTTTTAAACAACATTACCAAGGTGCATTCACCAATATGCTACGGTGGGAGCAACTGGATAAATTATGGAAACAAGTACAGGTGGTGCCAGTTGGATGGTATATTTATTGGGTAGGAAAAGAGGTGCCAACAACCACCGTAACCGCGGTCGAGCTTAATCAGTTTATTGTCGAAATGGATGCTTTATTGCGGCGCGAGCATGAGCATGATTATTGCGGAATTGTTTATGTGGATGATCCAACACAACCGCAGATGATAAAAATTTTTGACCCGAATCATTTAGGTAGCTCTTGTGGCTCTTCTGGAGAAGTGGTGCCACCTGGTTGGATTCTCACGAAGATTCCTCCCGAATCGATTTTGACTCAGGTCATCCACCCGGCTAATCGCAAAAGATGGTGGCAACGGTTATTTCCTATAGTTTAGATTTGACAACTTTTGAAAAGTTGTCAAATCTTGAATTTAGATTTGACAACTTTCGAAAAGTT
>DZAL01000052.1:8014-11650 GCA_022729575.1 Thiomargarita sp. | reverse complement strand
GTCAAATCTGGGGACGGAATTGAGATTTGACAACTTTCGAAAAGTTGTCAAATCTGGGGACGGAATTGAGATTTGACAACTTTCGAAAAGTTGTCAAATCTTGTGGTCAACTCTCTCTATACTGCTCGTGCCGTCAACACGCCTGCGATTTGACGAAGACTTTCTATCACGGTTTCTGGTACCGGCGTTTCTACATCAACCAAGGTACATGCCATATCATTGCGTGATTTGTTCACCATATTCATAATATTGAGACTGGCTTTCGCAATGGTCGCGGAGATTTGTTCAATCATGTGAGGTACATTGGCATTGACTACCAATAAACGATATCCACCATTACGCGGCATTTCTAAGTCGGGAAAATTCACGGAATTACGTACCGTCCCTTGTTCTAAATACTCACGCACTTGATCGGCAACCATGATGGCGCAATTCTCTTCCGCTTCTTCAGTTGAGGCGCCTAGATGAGGCAAGACAATCACTTTTTCATGGTTTATCAATTGATTAGTTGGAAAGTCACAGACGTAACCTTTGACGGTACCAACTTTAATAGCTTGACTTACCGCGGTGTCATCGATAATACCTTCGCGGGAGAAGTTAAAAATCATAATCCCTTGGCGAGCGTTACGGAGCCGCTCGGCGTTAATGACATTTCGGGTGGCTTCCACTAAAGGTACATGTAGAGTTACTAATTCACATTGCGCTAACACATCTTCCACACTGGAGGCTTGCTTGACATTGGAAGACAATTGCCAGGCGTTATTAACCGTAATATGGGGGTCATAACCAACCACTTGCATTCCTAAGGCGTGAGCGGCATTGGCTACTTTAACGCCAATCGCGCCTAACCCAATAACGCCTAAAGTCCGGTTGGCTAATTCCGAACCTACAAACTGCTTTTTGCCGGCTTCTACTTGTTTAGAAATGTCGGCATCCGCACCAGTGAGTGAGCGTGCATATTCCCAAGCGGGAAATAGATTGCGGGAAGCTATTAACATGCTGGCTAAGACCAATTCTTTGACCGCATTGGCATTGGCGCCAGGGGTATTGAAGACCACGATGCCCTTAGCACTCATTTTAGCGACTGGAATATTATTGACTCCAGCACCGGCACGCCCTACCGCTTTCAGGGTGGCTGGAATTTCCCAGTCGTGCATTTTAAAGGAACGTAACAATACCGCGTCAGGATGTTGAATCTCCGAAGCTACTTCGTAATTATTCCGTGGCAATCGCTCTAAACCTTTCACGGAGATGTTATTGAGAGTTAAAATTTTATACATGAGTTTTAGCCTTTCCGTTGTGCAAAATCACCCATAAAATTCACTAAGGCGGTTACGCCTTCTTCTGGCATCGCATTGTAAATGCTGGCCCGCATTCCACCGACTGAACGATGTCCTCCTAACGCTACCAAGCCAGCGGCTTTAGCTTCTTTCAAGAAGGTGTCATTGAGTGCGTCATCCTTGAGTGCAAAGGGAACATTCATCCACGAGCGATAGGTCAGATCTACCGGATTTTTATAAAAGCCACCGGAATTATCAATCGCCGCATACAGCATCTCGGCTTTACGTTGATTTCGATTCCCCATTTCGGTCAAGCCACCGAGACTTTTTAGCCACTTAAACACTAAGCCGGCAATATACCAGGCATAAGTGGGTGGCGTGTTATACATCGAGCCATTCTCAATGTGCGTTTTATAACTCAGCATGGTGGGTGTACCGGGCATGATAATATCGGTCAAATCTTCACGAATGATGGTTATCACTAAACCGGCTGGTCCAATATTTTTCTGCGCCCCAGCATAAATCAAGGCAAATTTAGACACATCGATAGGACGTGACAGAATCGTGGAGGACATATCAGCCACCAGGGGAATTTCTACTTCGGGGAGGCTGTGCATTTCGAGCCCGTTGATAGTTTCGTTAGGCGTATAATGAAAAAAGGCGGCATACGAATTACGCTTCCAAGTTGTTGACGGCGGGACGGTGGTATATTTACTTGGTTTACCATCCGCCACCACGTTCACTTGACAGTATTTTTTGGCCTCGGCGACGGCTTTTTCGGACCACAGCCCGGTGTTGAGGTAATCCGCTTGATTACTGCCTCGCAACAGATTCAATGGCACCATGGCAAATTGAGTGGAAGCCCCGCCTTGAAGAAAGAGGACTTTGTAATTGGTTGGAATATTCAGCAATTCCCGTAAATCGGCTTCTGCTTGTTCGGCAATGGAGACAAATTCTTTACCGCGATGGCTCATTTCCATCACACACATCCCGCTACTACCTTGCCAGTCTAGCATCTCGTCTTGGGCCTGTTGTAACACAGCTTCTGGTAACATTGCAGGACCTGCACTAAAATTGTAAACTCTTGACATAATTCCTCTTAAAATTTAATTGTTAAAAAGGCTACAAAACTTTGTTTATACGTCAAATTACTTAAACGTGCCTAATTGTAGCATACTTTTTTATTCTGAGAAACTAAATAATTCACCTTACGCACTACCATCCCCAACCCCTCCTTGGTAAGGAGGGGAGTAGCATCACTGAAATCGCAGGGGATATTCCCCGCCTTAGCAAGGAGGGGCTAGGGGTGGTTGAGTTAACCATGCGTAAGGTGAGTAAATAATTGATGTTAGTTAGGTGTATTTTACGCCTCAATTTTAGGTGATAGTTTCAACTAGACCTGGCTGTTTTAAACCAATGTTATCATAACGTTATCATCACTTTACTATGAATGACTTATTTCTACAATCATTACAATCATTACTTGAACGTGCCGAAATTTTATTAACTCGGTTAGAACCATATTTGCCGGTGCCGCTCAAATCACCAGATTGGCAACAAATTTATGCAGGTCGCTGGCAAAAACGTAATCACCAGGGATTATTTCAAGTGGTCGCGCATCCTCATCAGATTCGTTTGCAAGATTTACTAGGAATTGAGGTACAAAAACAAAAAATTGTGCAGAATACTTTGCAATTTCTGCATCAACAACCGGCGAATAATGTCCTACTGTGGGGTTCGCGCGGTACCGGTAAATCTTCACTTATCAAAGCGTTACTTAATGAGTATGCGTCTCAAGGTTTACGTTTAGTTGAAATCGAAAAACATGATTTGATTGATCTGCCAGAAGTGGTTGAAATGTTTTATCAACGTCCAGAGCGTTTTATTATCTTTTGCGACGATTTGTCGTTTGAGCAAGACGATGCTAGTTATAAGGCGCTCAAAAGTATTCTCGATGGTTCCATCAGTGCGCCGCCGGCAAATGTCCTTATCTATGCGACTTCTAATCGTCGCCATTTGTTGCCGGAATATTTGCGCGAAAATTTGGAAGCGCGTAATGTCGAAGGTGAAATTCATCATGGGGAAGGGATGGAGGAGAAAATTTCTTTATCCGACCGCTTTGGTCTCTGGCTCTCATTTTATCCGTTCAAACCAGATGAATATTTGGCTATAGTGTATTACTGGTTGCGGCAATTGGGAGTAAATCCAGCAGAGACTGAAGAGATTCGTCAGGAAGCCTTGCAATGGGCGTTGTGGCGTGGTGCCAGAAGTGGCCGGGCGGCCTGGCAATTTGCTAGAGATTGGGCGGGACGACAGCAAATTCAGTAGAATTTAGATTTGACAACTTTCGAAAAGT
>DZAL01000052.1:0-7914 GCA_022729575.1 Thiomargarita sp. | reverse complement strand
TGTCAAATCTTGAATTGAACTTAGATTTGACAACTTTAAAAAAGTTGTCAAATCTTGAATTGAACTTAGATTTGACAACTTTCGAAAAGTTGTCAAATCTTGAATTGAACTTAGATTTGACAACTTTAAAAAAGTTGTCAAATCTCGATAAAATTTAACTATTTAACGATAATAATCGTTAGGATTATATAAATGGTAAAAATCCTTACCGTTAAGCGTTGGCAATTTTACGTAAAGATTACCTTTTTCATCGATTTGTTCACGCTTGTTCAAGCGATTTTTGGCGGTGCCGCGATTGTCGTCATCTTCATCGGCATTGGTCAGCTCCTCTAGTAGCAACAATTCTGGATTTTTGTAATAAGATAAATCACGAATATCTGAAACTACGATGTCCACCCACTTCAATTGTACTGCTTTATCCGCAAATTCTCCCCAGTCGCCGTCCGAATTGTGTTCATACATCTGTTGTACAAATTCTTCCATGGTTATCCCCATTTTGACCGCCACTGGATAGAGAATACGTTGGGTCCATTTACTGGCTTCTTCTAGTTGCTCTTCCAATTGTTTCTTATTACCAAACAAGATACCAAAAATTTGGTGATGCAAGATAACTGCATTCGGGTAGGAAAAGGAGCGTTTAGCTAGCGTGGTTAACACGGCACACATACTGGCCGCAAAGGTCTTGACGACAACATAGACTGGAGCTTGATTATGACGCATCGCTTCCAAAATTTGCGCCCCCTCCATCACCGAGCCACCGACACAATCGTCTATAATCAGAAAAATCGGATACTCGGTATTTTTGTTGTTAAAATAATGAATCCGTTCAGCGACATATTTACCTACCCCAGGGTAAATCACCCAATCTAGTTCAATGCGGCGGTCCGTAATCGTCAAGTGACCGTCTTGGTAAGGCTCTTTGAGGTATTCCAGGGATTTATTGACTTGACCATTCCATTCCTCCTTCTGGTCACGCTCCACTATTCTTAGTGATAAATCCTCCAGGTCAAGTGATTTCTTGGATTTTTCAAATTCCAATTTGTTAGATTCAAATTCCAGCCGAGCAGTGGCCAATTGTAATTCCAATTCATGCTGTTTGTTTTTTTCCTCCACAATAGCATTTTTCGCCGCTAAGGAGGCACGTTGGCTGTCGATACTGGCGAGTAATTGTTTTTGTTTCTGCTCGTTGATAGTATTTTCCAATTCTAACTGCGTTTTTATCGCTTCCAGTTCGGCATGTAGCTTGGCCTGTTTAGCTTGTTGCAGTTCGTTTTCCAACGTCAATTTTTCTTTGTTGACGATAAGTTCGGTCAAGGCTTTGCGATTGCGCTCGAGCCGCAATTCATTGTCCAAAGCCAGTTTATCTTTTTCTTGTTGGAGACTCAACAATTCGCTTTGATAGGCTTCTATTTGTTTCTGATTTTGGAGTGTCAGTAGTTTATTTTCTAGTTCCAATAAACCAATTTGTTTTTGCCAAACCTCTATTTGCGCCAATTCGCTAGTAGAAAAATTTAGCTCACTTAATGGTGTAGTTGGCGCAGTCGTTGAGGGTGGACTAGGTGGTGAGACTACTGGTGCAACGGTTGGCTCGGCCGCCGAGGTGCCCGTGCTGGTTTGGTCGGTGGCAGGCTCCAGGGGTACTACCACTGTTGAGAGCGTCGAGCTGATGATAGCCTCGAGCGAGGTAGCAGTTTCCTGTAATAGGGGAGTGTACGTAGTCTCCACTGAATTGGAATTAGCAGAGTCCTGTGAATGGGAGTTAATTGCCGTGGTTGCCGGAGTAGTCGCCGCTTCCGTTTTTCTTTCTGGTGCCGAAATGACGGTCACCGTAGAGACTGGTGGTTTTTCTTCAGTGCCAGTCACGATAGTGGTCGTGAGACCGGCCGCGGCCATAGTTTGAGGTGCGGTGGTGGTTGCCGAAACTTCTTGGGCAATCACGGGCCAGGGTATGGGGTTACTGACACATAGCCCGATAATAACAATAAGGCTGTTTGGAGAAATTTTTTTCGTCATGATAGTTTTACCAAAGACACAGTTAATTTTTAATAAGTACCTAATCATAAATTTTTTACCTCAAGGTCAATCATCAGGCGACAGTCCAAATCAAAAAGGTAAAATATTTAGGTTTAGCTACTTAAGGATAGCAAGAATTAAGAATGTTATCACGTTATTTCGATATTTAGCTCATGCCGATGGGAATAGAAAAGGTTTTTCGTTGACTTGCTTTAACATTTTAGTCATCTCTTTGACCGAAATCGGTGGACTAAAAAAATAACCCTGTACGATTTCGCACTGCCGTTTCTCTAAAAATGCCAATTGTTCCTTGGTTTCTACCCCTTCTGCCACGACGGTCAACTGTAAACTATGAGCCATCGCAATAATAGCAGTGGTAATCGCCGCATCATCAGTATTCGTGTTAACATCTTGTACAAAGGATCGATCAATCTTCAAAGTATTGAGCGGAAAGCGTTTCAGATAACTTAATGAAGAGTAACCGGTGCCAAAATCATCTATTGCAATATGTATGCCCATCGTTTGTAGTTGTGTGAGTACGGCAAACACACTTTCTTTACGATTAATATTTTCTTCCATGAGCATACTTTCGGTCAATTCCAATTCTAAATAGATTGGATTTAGACCAGTTTCAACCAGGACATTTTTTATCATCTGAAGCAGACCAGGGTCTTGAAATTGGCGGCCGGAAACATTGACTGACATGCGTATGGGAGGCAAACCCGCTTCTTGCCAAATTTGGTTTTGGATACAAGCGGTCCGTAATACCCACTCACCAATTGGAATAATTAATCCCATTTCTTCCGCCACCGAAATAAATTGACCTGGCGACACAAAACCTAATTCTGGATGTTGCCACCGTAACAAGGCTTCCAGGCCGACAATTCGCCCACTGGCCAGTTCAACTTGAGGTTGATAGTATAAACATAATTCGTTGCGCTCTAGCACTTTGCGTAATTGATTCTCTAAAATCAGTCGCTTGAGTGCCATTGTATTCATTTCACCGGTGAAAAATTGGTAGGTATTTTTACCTTCGGCTTTCGCCCGCGACAACGCAATATTGGCATTTTTTAACAACCCTGACGGTTCCTCGCCGTCACTGGGAAACACACTAATACCAAGACTAGCAGTAATAACGATTTCATGCTGGTTGAGCATCATAAATTGGCTGATCGCATCTAGCACTCGTTGCGCAATATCACTGACTTGCTTTACTGGATCATTCGCTTCTTCCATGATGACAAATTCATCGCCACTTAGACGAGCGACGGTGGCCCCGACTGATACCGTGTGAGTCAAACGTGAGGCCACTTCTTGGAGCATTTTATCACCTACTTCGTGGCCTAAAGAATCATTGATCATCTGAAAACCATCTAAGTCGAGAACCAGCACTGCTACGCCTTGTTGATTACGACTAGCTCGCCCCAAGGTTTGTCGCATCCTTTCCATAAGCAAATTACGATTAGGCAAACTGGTAAGTGGATCATAATTGGCTAAATAAGCTAATTTTTCTTCAGTTTCTACTAAACGGCGATAACGATTGAGTCGAGTAATGGTACGGATTCTCGCACGCAATTCGGCACGGTCAAACGGTTTACTCATAAAATCGTCTGCACCTGCTTCAATCCCCTTGATGCGTGATTCGCGGTCATCCAACGCGGTGACCATAACGACCGGCAATTCGGCTAATCGTGGATTAGCACGCAATAGTTGACACACTTCAAAACCATTCATGCCAGGCATCATTACATCTAGGAGCATTAAATCAGGCACTAATTCAACCGCTTTTTCTAACGCTTCTTCTCCACTTTCGGCAAACACTAACTCGTAACCTTCAGAAGAGAGTAGCGCCTCTACGGTGTAGCGCGAAACAATTTCATCATCTACTATTAAAATGGTACTTTTATCGGACATGCTGGCTTTCCAATCAGGCGTTTATGAATAAGGCAAGAGGTGTGGTACTGGAGAAGCATTTAATCACTATGGTGGTGGTCATACCAACCTCTCCTATCCGTTATGAATCAGTTATGAAGACGACAGTGTGCCAGGATCATTTTTGCCGGCTTGGGTAAAAGATAACACTAGCTTGTATAGGTCAGCTTTGTTGAAAGGTTTACAAATCACTTCAGTGGCACCAATTTCTAAACAGCGAAGTCGGGCCGTCGGATCATCCCAAGCGGTTACCATAACGACAGGTAAATTAGCCAGTCTGGGATTAGCGCGGAGTCTTCGACAAACTTCAAAGCCATTCATTCCTGGCATCATCACATCTAGTAAGATTAAATCTGGTTTCATTAATTCGGCTTTTTCTAATCCTTGAATACCATTTTCAGCAAATACCAAAGTATGTGCTTCGGATTCTAATAGCGCCTCCATGGTATAACGCGAAACAATTTCATCATCTACAATTAAAATGGTAATTTTATTATCTTTATCTGCCATGGTGAGTTATCCACATTGAATGGGCCTGCATTTGGTCTAGTTTGTTAGGTAGATTTGACAACTTTCGACCAGTTGTCAAATCTTGATTTAGATTTGAATTTAGATTTGACAACTTTCGACCAGTTGTCAAATCTTGAACCGGGTTCAACTACTCCTCCTTGATAAGGCGGTTGGGGGTAAAGTGAGTAACTCACTCACCTTACGCACGGTTAACACCACCACCCCCAACCCCTCCTTGGTAAGGAGGGGGGTATCCTGGCGATGCCGGTGGTGCGTACTCCCCTCCTTATCAAGGAGGGGTTGGGGGTGGTTGAGCGTAGGTGAGTAACTCAATTATTTACTTGGTACATAAATCTGATCAAAAATACCACCATCGTCAAAATGCTTCTTCTGAGTCACCGCCCAGCCACCAAACATTTCATCGATGGTAAATAATTTCAACTGGGAAAATTGACGACTGTATTTTTGCGCCACTGATTGTAAACGTGGTCGATAATAATTTTTCGCCGCAATATTCTGCCCCACTTCAGAATAAAGATATTCCAAATAGGCTTGTGCGACTTCAGTGGTTTTATGTTTCGCTACTACTTGATCGACCAAGGCGATTGGAGGTTCCGCCAATACACTCATAGAAGGTATTACCATCTCAAATTGACCTTTGCCAATTTTATTGAGTACGAGAAAAGCTTCATTTTCCCATGAAATTAAGACATCACCAAGATTACGTTGCACAAACGTCGTCGTTGCTCCTCTGGCCCCAGAATCTAACACTGGCACGTTTTTAAATAACTTCGTGACAAACTCTTTGGCTTGGTCCTTGCCATATTTTTGTTCCGCATAGGCCCAGGCCGCCAGATAATTCCACCGTGCTCCGCCAGAAGTTTTGGGATTTGGCGTGATAATGGATACGCCCGGTTTGACCAAATCGTCCCAATCTTTTATCTCCTTAGGATTACCTTTACGAACTAGAAATACGATAGTTGAAGTGTAAGGCGTACTATTGTAATCTAAACGGCGTTGCCACTCTTTCGGTAACAATCCAGTTTTGGCAATCGCATCAATATCGTAAGCCAGTGCTAACGTCACCACATCGGCCTCTAACCCATCAATCACGGCGCGTCCTTGCTTGCCAGAGCCACCATGCGATTGCTGAATAATCACCTTTTCGCCAGTTTTCACCTGCCAATAATCGGTAAATGCCTTATTAAATTCTTGGTACAACTCACGAGTAGGGTCATAAGAAACATTCAGCAAAGTGACATCCGCTTGTACTACTCCAGTAAATCCCCAGGCCAATACCATTAGTAACGGGAAAATTAAATATTTTCTAACACACATAATTTTTTCCTCACGGTCGAAGTTAAGATTATAAAATAGCCATTGCAAACTGCAAAGTTTGCGTTTTCAATAAAATATTTTTACCATTGCTATTTTAATCAGTTTTATCTAAAAGTCAAAAAAGTTTTCTTTCTCGAATAAAATCGAATAAAATAGGATATAATATTATTATGTTCTAACCCAATAAATCCTTGATTTCTGAAATTATAACTCAAATAATGATTGAAATTGGCATAGAATAAGCGTTTTCCATTTACTAAAATTTTAAATTTTAGTTATTCCAATATCTTAGAGGAACTTTTCGTTATGAATAAGCCATTCATTGTTAGTACGTTAGTCATTTCTTTATTTCTGTCGGCGTGTGCCGCACCGCTACCCTCGAAACAAACTGGAGGAGCAGTGTTGGGCGGCGTACTTGGAGGTATTGCTGGCACCCAAATTGGTAAAGGTAAAGGCCGCACCGCCGCGGTCATTGCTGGCACCTTATTAGGTGCGCTAATCGGTGGCTCCGTTGGTGCCACTATGGATGCAAGCGATCAACTACAAGCTAATCGCACTTTAGAAACTGTCCCAGACGGTCAACCGGTGGCCTGGACCAATCCCAACACCAATGCTCAGTACGAAGTCACACCTACCAAAACTTACGATACCAAGATGGGTACTTGCCGTGAATATCAAACGGTTGCTATGATCGAAGGGCAACGCGAGGTCATTTATGGTAAGGCATGTCGCCAACCAGATGGCTCTTGGAAAATGGTTGAATAGTTTACTGCACCAAGAGTGGTAAACTTTAGTTTGCCACTCTTAAACTTAGCACCCCTTTTATTTATTTCTGTTTTCTACTTAAAATGAAAAATCCCAAAACAATTATTTTTATGGTAGCCATTTTCTTTGGCCTCTACTTTATTTTATCCGCTGTATTCAAAGGCATGTACACTATCCAAAGCGGGACGGTGGGCGTGTTGGTCAGTTTTGGCAAGTTCAGCGACGAAGTGCAATCAGCTGGTTTACATTTCAAAATACCCTTTATACAAGAAGTCAGAGTAGTTGACATCAAATTGCAAACAGCTAACTATATTGGCCACGAAGATGCTCAAGATTCCGATGGTGTTTCGAACAATCCGCAAATTGAAATCCTTGACAATAAGAGTTTGCCGATTGGCATTGATATTACGGTACAATATACCGCCCTCCCAGAATTAACCAACCGGTTGTTGGAGCAATATGGGGAAAATTACTTTTTGAAATATATCAATCCCATCATTCGCAATATTGTACGGAATGTCATTGGTAAATACCAAGCGGAAGAGATTGCGCAGCAACGGGCTGAAATTGGAAAAGAGATTGAAATTCAATTGACTAAAGAATTTGAAGGAAAACCCTTTCGTTTAGAAAATGCTGGTTTGCGGAATATCAACTTGCCCCCAATTGTGCTGGATAAAATTAAAGAAGTCCAATTGGCGAAACAAGAAGAGCAACGGTTGGGGATGATCGAGCAACAGGCGAAGAAGAGTCAGGAGATTAAAACGATTGAAGCCAATACTAAATCGATTGAAGTGACCACTCAAGCCAAAGCGGATGCGGAGAAACAGCGCATTGCCGCTGATGCTTCCGCGTATCAAATTACGGCTGAGGCCAAAGCCAGAGCCGAAGCGAATAAATTAATGTCGCAGTCGATCACCCGTGAATTAATTGATTATTTAAGTGTTCAACAGTGGGATGGACGTTATCCACAAATGTTAATGGGCAGTAATCCTCAAGGAGGATTGTTATTGTCGCTACCGAATACCACTACCTCAATATCTCCTTCTATGGTTACGCCACCATCCACTTTGTCGATTAGTCCGCCTAGTCGATAGCTAAAATTACGGCGTTGGAGTCCAAAGCTTCAGCTTTGGCAACGCCGTCTCACCTTGACCAGTCTCGTCCAAAGCAACGCGGGTAGTCGCTCCAAGCTAATGGAGGTATTAAAATTCAATGGGTTATCAACGGTCAAAGTTTCCTAAGCCTGGAAGGCTTAGGAAACTTAGAAAGGTCAAAGTTTCCTAAGCCTGGAAGGCTTAGGAAACTTAAGTTTACAAAGGTCAAAGTTTCCTAAGCCTGGAAGGCTTAGGAAACTTA
>DZAL01000051.1 GCA_022729575.1 Thiomargarita sp. | reverse complement strand
GAAAACCATTGGTGCCGCCTGTCTCCCCTCTCCCTCTGGGAGAGGGGCCGGGGGGTGAGGGAAAATACCAGAAATTTCTGCTTCAGTACTTAAGATAGTCACTTTGACAGTCGGCCAGCAATTGTTTCTTAAACTTTTCCAGTTTTTTAGTTGGGGTCGCCAGAGACTTCGAAAACTCGGTAAGGTGTTGTTCAATCTCAAGGATTTCTGAGCTAACCTTGGGCAGGTCATATGGTTGCGTTTTCACTTGAGCAATCAGGCAATTAAATGGTGAAATCTCTATGCCAATAGTGTGCATCTTCATTTGGAGGTTATATTTTTCGATACGTTGGCGTTGTAGATAATCACGGATATTATGAGGAGTTTTACCTGTAATTCTGGAGGCTTCTGGCAGGGTAACTAATTCAAGATCGGTTAACATAGAAAGTAAAATTCTCCAATGGCTAAAAGTTAGGTAGTCCATCCAAATCAATGGAGGTGTTAAAATTCAATGGGTTATCAAGAACCAAAGGTTAAGATTTCCTAAACCTTTGCCGTTTAGGAAAGCGAAAAATGGTGGTAGTGATGACAGGTGGGTGGTGATGCGGTCAGGACTGGCAGTCCTCAAAGGACTGCCAGTCCTAAGTTCTTAGCTAAATATTCTTACTTGAAACATGGTCAAAGTTTCCTAAATTCGTTAAGAAGGGATAACCGCCCGCGAAGGAGTGTTATCCCGGTCTGTTAATACCTCCATTGGTTGGTAAGGACTACCACGAGGTGAGCAATCCGAATCCGGTAAACTTCCGTAATCTCAATCTGTTGAGAGGTTTCGTTCATTATCAAGTTCCTCATTATGGTAAAGCGTGATTCAATCAAATTTGACAACTTTTAAAAAGTTGTCAAATCTGGTTCCGGCTTTTTTAGTTACCGTGACAGAGTCAACGCTGCTTGAATTAACGCACCGGCTTGACACCTCCTTTCCTCCCCAAGCCATAACCTATTCTATAAACGTCGGGCATGTTGAGACGGCCATCTTTCATTAATAGAAAGATACCCAAACCAATTAAATCCTGTATAACATTGTTTTCTCCTCCTTTAAGACGACTCGGAGGTAAACGCATATTGGAAGAATGATTATCATTGGATTCTTCTTGCGGTTTTTGCAATTTATCCAGCACCCCTTCCATCTTCCACAATTCTGCAATTTCGGCAAACTCACAAGGTACCATTTTCCCTTTGAGAGGAGACAACAGAATTTCTAACCAGGGGTAATCTTCTTTCAATTCGTCAACGCGGATGCGGGAAGCTCTTTGCACACCTTTTTTGATGGACGGATAGTGCAAGGCATATTTATGACCTTGAGGGGAATCATCAAAACTGGCTTCTCTTAAAGCAGCCAAAAAACTGCGTGGACTGGTTTGGGCATAACCATCGCCTAAATGGTTGGGAAGCCAAGTATAAGGTGCCCCCCGCGTGGCATTCGTTCCCATCCAAGGACCAGCTAATTGGTGGAATATTTCCCTTTGCAAATCTTCGTCGGTACGCATGGCGTTAGGAATTATCCACACCGTATCGTACCTTTGCCATTTTTGAGCAAACTCTTTGTCACAGGCTTCGCGGAAAATGTTTCCACCCTCTTTACAATTCCCCAAATATTGCCAAAGCAAACCAAATAGGTCTTTGCTAGTCCATTCTAACTTGACTTTATTGGCCTTGATTTTAGAACTGTCAGGAAATTCAAATACATTGTTGTCTTCTAACATGTCTGGACGCACAAAAGCCTTTAGCCGCAGACATTTGGAGGAACGAAATACCAGCAATACCTGTAACAGTCCTTTAAGTAATTTTTTTAAACTGGGCCAGTCGTCAGCAGTCCTGTCAAGCGCATCAAATAAGAGTAAATATTTGCTACCTTTTTGCTGAAATTGTTGATCCGCCAGTCTTAAGGCATTTCCTATCTGCTCCTGGTTCTGCTTAACAAATTCAACACGCGGTTGCCAAGTGCCTAACGCTTTTGGGAAAACGTCATAGTCTTTGCCGGTCAAGATATTCCAGGTAACCACGGTATACCAAATATCGTCGGCTTCAATCCCAGCCGTCAGCAGTTCTTGTAACACTCGTTTACCGGGATATTCTTTTGCAAGTTGGTTCTCACCAAATCCTATATTACAGTCAAGACTCGATAACTCACTGTCTGGAAGCACTTTATTTATAAAGGCTCGCAGAATATGATGCTGTAATGCAGACCACCAAAAAGTTTTCCCCGACCCTCGGATGCCTTCCACCAACATGTTGTTAGGATTCAAGGCTTGTGTGTGAGAACGAGGGATATACAAATGTTCACGGGGAGGTCGAGTGTCTGTCGACGATGCGGTATCCTCTGGAATAGCCTTTTGGAGAAGTTGTCTAAACTCGGAAGTTTGCTCGATAAATACGGTGTGTGCTTTCTGTGGTTTAGTCTTCATCTTGGTTGTCTCCAACTACTTCGCTGTCTCCAATCACTAAGGTTGTCAATTCTCGCAAAAACTTCCCATAATTTCCCCTGATCAGGTCCTCGTCAAAAGCATTCTTATCGTCCCTCACCGGGTTAAATTCTTGAAAACCCCGATTCCAATGAGTGACTAAGGGATAGTGAGGTGCCTCTATGGCGTTTTCATCAAAATTGAATACCTCTGTTTCCTCAGTTTCTTCACTGGCTTCTACCTGTTCATATAAAGTGTCAGCAAACAATGAATAGGCCGAGGGGATAAATTGAGATAAGGATTCTTGTTTACGGGTTTCCGGTAGCATACTGGCTACCATTTTTAATTTATTACGAAAGCTGTTAAGATTAGCAAAATGCCATTTTTGCCAATGTTGAAACAACAATCGGTAAGCATTCCAAGTCTGCGAAGTATTGACCGCAAATAACAAGGCGTAAGCATTTAAGCGAGTGACCATGATGGCTGCAATATCGTGTATTCCAGCACGACTGTCTAATAAGACGACATCTGGTTTTTCTTGTTTCTCTAACTGATGAAGCATCTTTAATAATCGAGTAGTTAAATCGGCTGGTGCCACATCTAAATAAGCACGTGATAACTTGGCTAGATAGTCATTTTCCTTTTTACCGGCGGCTGGTACCACCCGGATAGTTCCACCCTGAAAACTGGTTGCAAAGGGACTGTGACCTACCATGTCAAACAACAGAGAGTCATCGGCTTGTCCTACCAGATCCTCAACCAACCAGTCGACGATGCCAAAATCAGGAGTGTTGGGGAGTGGTAGCAAGGTTTGGCTGATGCCAGGAGACTCCAAATCTAAATCTAAGATTAACACTTTCTTGCCGAGACCAGCTAGATGCCATGCCCACAGTGCTAATGCAGTGGAACGACCCACGCCTCCCTTAATTCCATAAAAAGTGACTCGCGGCGGATGATAACCCACCTCAGTAATTGGTTTTCGCAACCAATCCTGTCCCATAATCTGACGGTCGAGGAAGCAAATTCCTGGATGTCCTGGAATCTCCAATTTATCTGGAGAAGAGAACACCGCGTCTGGATCAAATAATGTCTCCTTGTCCAAAAACATGGATTGGTCTTGCGGACTAAAATTACCTAAAATCTGATGAAACAACCGGGACAATTGTTCCAGTTTCTCTGGCTGTAAAGGGACTTCGGTCACCATTCGAAACCGACCGTACAGGTCACGAATTAAGGCCAAAGATTTGCCTAATTCATCTCGGTGTTGTTCGATAAATTCAATCGCCTGGTCTAAAGCCTCTTGAAAACGAAGAATTTTGTTCATACCTAAAAATTGCAATCCCAACAGTAAATAAAAGTAAACGGATAATTCTTAACTCCTGTTGGTACCATACACCCATCGAAGGGTGTGATTCCTTTGCTGGTCAAAATTATTAGATAATCCTTACCAAGTAATGGAAATATTAAAATTTAGGTAGTCCCTCCAAACCAATGGAGGTGTTAAAATTCAATGAGTTATCAAAAGTCAAAGTTTCCTAAACCATAACATCTCCACTTGTCCACGCAAAAATTCATAATGTTTCAACTTCGTGGTGGCGTTGGCAAGATAAGTCCACGATTGACCTCATAATCAGTTATCACACTGATAAAAAGTTTTGCGCCTTGATGAGTCACCATTTTCATTTGGTTAAGCACTTTTTCATCGTATCTGAGAACAGCGCCTACGATATTGGTATCGAACAGATAACCCATAAAAATTACCTTCTGGCGATGGCTTCATTGAAAACTTGAAGTTGTTCAGGACTCAAGTCGGATAGCAGGCCGCTTAGGGCCTCAAAGACCATCCTTTGTTTAATTCGCCGGGTGAGTTCATTGTCAGCAATGGCCAGAAATTCACCTAACGAAAACAATTCGTGCATGGATTGACTCATGGAGTTGATAATCTCCATGGCATTCAGACGTTCGCGAAACGCCCAGTTGTCCTACATAAACTGATTGACGATGTTAGCAATTCGAAGCCGATAAACTTCAGTGATGTTAATCTGTTGAGAGGTTTCGTTCATAATCAAGTTCCTCATTATGGTAAAGCGTGATTCACTCAGATTTGACAACTTTTAAAAAGTTGTCAAATCTGGTCCCGGCTTTTTAGTTACCGTGACGGAGTCAATTCCTGTTGAATCTCCTCACATTCTCCCGGTAACGGTTGCGTATCTCCTTGCACTGTTTTGGTAAAAGGAGGAGGACTGCTAGTGGGATAAAACGCTAAATCTACGCGACGATTACGCGGACGATCCGTGTTGCACGCATCTACCGAGATTGGACGTTGCTCACCTAAGTTTTGTACCTGAATCCGAGACGCTTCGACTCGCGCTTGTTTGAGTAAAAATTTCTTAACCGCCTCAATCCGTTTTAAACTCAAATTACGATTGTAATTAAGATTGCCAGTATTATCAGCCCGCCCAGTAATCAAGAGGCTGACATTGGGATATTGGCGCATAGTTTCAGCCAGCCGTTGCAACACCGGCGTGTATTGTGAAACCAGTTTAGCCCCATTGTGCTCAAACAATACTTCACCTTGCCATCCCCATTGTACCCCCGGTGGAGGAGGTGGATAGTTTTCCATCTCTTGCGACAATCCCGCCGGGATCCAACTCCAGAGTAATAATACACCGGCTAAATACCAACATCGAGTCCGTTTTTTGGTCATCATAATAAATAATCCTCGCTAGTTATTTGGAAGAGAAAATGAGTTATTCAGTTTTTTGGTCAGTTTGCTCAAAACCAATGGGCAAGGCGGGCTGATTGGACATGTCAATCGAATGAATCAGACTGCCATTGACCTCGGCCCCCATGGCCATTTCAATTAAATTGTAATAGACGTTGCCAATAATACGCGCATTCAAAGCCAATTCTACATGCTCCTCAGCATAGACATTGCCCATCACTTCCCCATTCAAAATCACATTGGGTACTCGAACTTCACCTTTAATGGAACCTTGCTCGCTTAAAGTTAAGACTGAGCCAGATTCGATCGGTGCCATGATATTGCCTTCGACTCTACCATCAATATGTAAGCCGCCGGTGAAAGTAATGTCGCCTAAAATTTGAGTATGTTGACCAATCAATGAGTCAATTCTGGTCACTTTTCGTTTATTACGGTTGCCCCACATTTATGGTTGCTCCTGTTGTTGCAAATCGGTCCAGTTAAAAGTAATTTCTTCAGTTTTCTTTTGACCTTGCGGTAAAATTCGCATAATCATAGTTTCTGGTAAAAATTGAGTTGGTAATTGTAAATGACCAAGCAAACGCTGAAAATAAATAACTTTATAAGGTTGTGAGGAGATTAACCCAGTATGGATTTGTTTCATGGTTAACCGTTTATTTTGGCCATTTAGTTTGCCTACCAGTTCTAGTTGAATGTCTCCTTGTTGTAATTGAGGTTCTTTGGAAAAATTGGATAATACTAGGTTATAAAAATAGTTTTTGGAGTTTTCGGCTTGGGTGTCTGTAGGTTTTACGGTCAATTTGAGCGCTAAATTAGCACTGGCTTGCGGAGCTACTAGCAATAACTTTTTATAAAAATTTAACTCTTCTATTAAATCTTGACGTTCATTTTGCAAATCATTAATATTTTTCAATATGTTATCATAAGTTTCCTGACTAGCCTGCGTGGTTTGCACGAGAGTCATCCATTTAGTATTTAATTCATCATTTTGGGAAACTAGATTATCATTTGCTTGTTCACAACCTTTTAAATTGTCGTTACTTTCGTTGAGTAAAGTACGTAAACTTTGATCCAGCGAATAAGTATTACGTTGACAGACCCATATACCTCCCCCCAGCACCAATCCCACTAGCAAGACTATCAGGACTGGACATAACCAAGGACGATGTGGTTTAATCGTAAGGACGCTCGGCCCCGGCTTTACTTTGGTCGGTAATGGCGAGCGGTAAAACATTTGTTGCATAATTTGTTAGCAAATAATGGTTGGTAGTGAAGGTGGTATGACTATAGGATAGTGCTGAAAAGGATAGTGACCGTGACCACACAAGGGTAAATTTCACAAACCTGTTTCAACTTACGAGGTCAATTACTCTCTCGTGCAGGACTACCGATTATAAATAGATTTAGATGATTTAAATTATATTATAGACGGTCTCAGATAAATAGCAATATGGCGGTTTATTTACTAGAGTAATAATGATAATAGAATTAATACTATTATTAATTTAATTGATTTATTAGCTACCTCAGTTGGCGCATACTCCCTGCTTTAGCAAGGAGGTTTGGAGTTAGATTTGACAACTTTTCGAAAGTTGTCAAATCTTGGTTTGGGTTATGCGTAAAGTGAATTAAACAGATACTCCACTTTCAAATATCAACTTTTTACTACCCACTATTATTTAAGGTAGTTAAGGTAGTTAAGGTAGGGTGGGCAAGTGTTTATTTGCCCACCAAATTTATCGTCGAGGTTAAGCCGCGTTGGAGTCCAAACCTTCAGATTTGGACGAGATTGGTTAAGGTGAGACGGCGTTTCCAAAGCTAAAGCTTTGGACTCCAACGCCGTGACTTGCTACTCTACTTAATTTAAGTTATAATCTTCACTCTACCTAACTTAATCTACAGCCGTTGGAGTCCGGAATTGATTCCGTCTTAGCCTTAAATAACGGAATCAATTCCGTACTCCAACACCTATTAAACTATGAACACACAACCCACTATCGTTATTCTTACCGCCCTAGATTCAGAATATACGGCGGTATTAGCTTATTTGAAAAATCCACAGGGACAGCAATATAAAGGTTCTAATTATCAACTCGGCGACTATGTCACGCCCCATCAGCAACGTTGGCAAGTGGTGGTACGCAAGCAAGCGGACCAAGGTAATCCCGCGGCGGCGCAAGAAACAGAACGGGCGATTAATGGCTTTCAGCCTCAGTATGTGTTTTTCGTCGGGGTGGCGGGGGGAATTAAAGATGTGGCGTTAGGTGATGTCGTGGCCGCTAAAACGGTCAAAGGTTATGAAAAGGGGAAGGTACACAGTAACGAAACGATAGTTCGCGGAGATGTGCATCATGCTTCGCCAGCACTTCAGGAATTGGCCAATAAAGTGGTGAATCAAGCCCGTTGGCAAGATAAGTTGCCCGCCACGAATAAGACTCGGTCTAAAGCGATTGTTGAGATTATCGCCTCTGGGGAAAAGGTGGTGACGGACCCGGAGTTTGCGGGGTTGACTAAGGCGTGTAGTGATGCGGTGGCTACGGAAATGGAAGGGATTGGCTTTTTACAGACCATTCATCAGAATCAGTATGTCCAAGGCATCGTCATTCGGGGCATTTCGGATTTATTGGTCAAAACGCCAGAACATGATGAGACCTGGCAACCCATCGCTGCCCGCAACGCGGCTGCCTTTGCCTTCGCTATGCTAGACGAACTTGCGCCCGTTACTACTACGTCCGTGCCCGTCACCACCTCTGTCACGTCGTCTCAACCGCAACCCCTGTTCCGAATCCCTCTCCCCCGCAATGAGTATTTCACCGGCCGCGAGGACATCCTCACGCAGATTCACGAGACCTTACCCCACCGTCCAGTCGCGGTATGTGGTTTAGGCGGGCTGGGCAAGACGCAAGTGGCGGTTGAGTATGCTTATCAACACCAAGCGGAATATACTCATGTCTTTTGGCTATCTGCCCATGATAACGTAGTCCTACAAACGGGCGTGGAGGCTATTGCGAAGGATTTAGGTTTGCATCAGCCATTGCCACCTGACGAGGTGCGGGCGTGGGTCAAAGAGAAGTTCAGTCATACACTGAATTGGTTATTGGTGGTGGATAATGCGGATGAACTGGTTCAGATTCAGCAGGTCTTCACGGAACTGTTACCATTGCCGTTAACTACGGGCCAGGTGTTATTGACCACGCGCCAACAATCACCACCTTCGCCCTTGACACCATTAACGCTGGATACCCTAACCGATGACCAAGGTGCTGAATTATTACTCCGTCGCACCCATAACCTGGAGTCCAAATCTTCAGATTTGGACCATGCCCGTACCCTCAGTCACACCCTACAAGGCTTACCTTTAGCCTTAGCCCAAGCGGCGGCTTATCTGTATCAACGACGTTGCGGTTATCAGAAGTATTTGACCTTATATCAACAAAATGCCGCCCGCTTGTTAAAGGAACGGGGGAAGTTAATCTTTGACCAAGACCATCCGTTGCCCGTGGCCACGACTTGGCAAGTGTCCTTAGCCCAAATTCAACAGCAACAACCCCGGGCCTTGGAGTTATTACACTATTGCGCCTTCTTATCCTCCGCAGGGATTCCAGAGGAGGTGTTGTTAAAGGTGTTAGACATTGAGGCGTTTGATTTGGAGGATTGGTTAGACCCGATTCTGAGTTATTCCCTCTTAACCCGTGACTCAGACTCTCAGCAAGTTCGGATTCATAGTTTGGTACAGACGATATTGCGGTCGGAACTGGGGGAGGAGAAGAGACGGGAGTTGGTGGAACAATTGGTTAGCGTGGTGGGAGACTTATTTCCTGACCCTAGACCTATTGAGAACTGGCCTGACTGTGAACGTTTAGTGTCCTGTGCCTTAGCTTGTGCAGAGGGGATTCAGCGTTATCAGATAGAGAGTGAGATTGCGGCACGGTTGTTGAATCAAACGGGGTATTATCTAAATGAAAGAGGTGACTACGCAACCACCTTGCCGTTGTATGAACGGGCCCTAGAGATTCATGAACGAGTGCTGGGGACCGACCATCCCTCAACCGCGACTAGCCTGAACAATCTGGCGGAGTTGTATAGAACAACCGGCCAGTATGAACAGGCGTTGCCGTTGTATGAACGGGCACTAGAGATAAGAGAACGAGTGCTGGGGGCCGACCATCCTGACACCGCGACTAGCCTGAACAATCTGGCGGGGTTGTATCAAGCAACCGGCCAGTATGAACAGGTGTTGCCGTTGTCTGAACGTGCCCTAGAGATAAGAGAACGAGTGCTGGGGACCGACCATCCTGATACCGCGCAAAGCCTGAACAATCTGGCGCTGTTGTATCAAGCAACCGGCCAGTATGAACAGGCGTTGCCGTTGTATCAACGGGCCCTAGAGATTGATGAGCGCGTGTTGGGGAAAGACCATTCTGGTACTGCGACTGACCTGAACAATCTGGCGATGTTGTATAAAGCCACCGGCCAGTATGAACAGGCGTTGCCGTTGTTTGAACGTGCCCTAGAGATAAGAGAACGAGTGCTGGGGACCGACCATCCTGACACCGCGCAAAGCCTGAACAATCTGGCGTTGTTGTATGATGCCACCGGCCAGTATGAACAGGCGTTGCCGTTGTCTCAACGTGCCCTAGAGATAAGAAAACGAGTGCTGGGGACCGACCATCCTGACACCGCGGGTAGCCTGAACAATCTGGCGGCGTTGTATGATGCCACCGGCCAGTATGAACAGGCGTTGCCGTTGTATAAACAGGCCCTAGAGATAAGAGAACGAGTGCTGGGGAAAGACCATCCTGACACCGCGCAAAGCCTGAACAATCTGGCGTTGTTGTATTATTCAACAGGCCAGTATGAACAGGCGTTGCCGTTGTATCAACGGGCCCTAGAGATTCATGAACGAGTGCTGGGGACTGACCATCCTAACACCGCGCAAAGCCTGGATAATCTGGCGGCGTTGTATTATGCCACCGGCCAGTATGCGCAGGCGTTGCCGTTGTTTCAACATGCCCTAGAGATAAGAGAACGAGTGCTGGGGACCGACCATCCTGACACCGCGACTAGCCTGAACAATCTGGCGGGGTTGTATTATGCAACCGGCCAGTATGAACAGGCGTTGCCGTTGTTTCAACGGGCTTTGACTATCCTCAAGAAGACCTTGGGGGAACAGCATCCGAATACGCAGACATGTACAAGAAGTTATCAGAAGTTGCTTAGGCAGATGGCTAGTCAGGGTGGGGAGGGCAAGGAGAGTTAAGGGTAGCAGGGGGAGGGGGAGGTTAGTACAGCGGATGGATGAAATACACGGATAAACCTGGTTGCCCGCCGCCTTATCCGTGTATTTCATCTATCCGCTGTACTAGAGTGATATAGGAGAGGGATAAACCTGGTTGCCCGCCGCCTTATCCGTGTATCCCATCCATCCGCTGTACTAACCAATAACAGAATAAAACCCTAACCCAACCCATTCTGTTAATTCTAAAATTCTGTAAATCCTGATTCAGACGGAGAGGGAGAAAGCTGGTTGCCCGCCTTAGTGGTGTGTCCCTGAGTACAGCGGATGGATGAAATACACGGATAAACCCGTGTGCCCGCCGCCTTATCCGTGTATCCCATCCATCCGCTGTACTAGAGTGATATGAATGAAAGGTGTTGAAGTTTGCAATGTTCATTCCAATCTACATTGAGTTAACATAATGATAACTTTTAAAGAATCCCCCATTTTCATCAAAATGGTTCGCCACTATTTGGATGAAGAAGAATATATCGCTTTACAACAGCATTTAGTGACTAATCCCGACGTGGGCGTAATCATTCCTGGCAGTGGGGGCCTACGAAAATTACGCTGGAAAGCCAAAGGACGTGGCAAGCGTGGTGGATACCGAGTCATTTACTATTGGCGCAAACAGCAGTATGAAATATGGTTATTGACCATGTATGCGAAAACCGAGGTAGAGAACATCCCTGCACATATCTTACGAGCACTGAAAGAGGAATTGAAAGATGAGTAAACGCAATCTAGGACAAGAACTATTAGACAGTCTCCGGGCTATCAAACGTGGTGAAGGTCGCACTTACACCGTCGCCGAACCTCTGGACGCAAAAACGATTCGTGAACGACTGAACTTAGGGCAGCCCGCGTTTGCCCAATTGTTACGAGTGAGTACCAAAACCTTACAAGCCTGGGAAACCGGACAACGTCAGCCATCTGGGATAGCCCAAGCCTTACTCTCAGTGGTTGCCCACCGACCTGACGTGGTGTTAGAGATTCTCCAACCGATGGACCAGTAGGGTGCGTCCTACGCACCGTTCTGTCGTCTGCGGGAGATTAGGTGCGTGGGACGCACCCTACACGGGCTAACTCCATTACGACAATCATACAAAAATTGACATGAAACCTAAAGTTTATATTGAAACCAGTGTGATAAGTTACCTGACGGCCAAATTAAGTCGTGACCTCATCACCGCGGGCCATCAGAAGATAACGCAAGAATGGTGGAAACATCGTCGCCAGGAGTTCACTTTGCATATCTCCCAATTGGTAGTCAAGGAAGCCAGTGCGCGTAATACAACGGCTGCCAGCAAACGATTGTCAGTATTACCAGATATTCCCATCTTGCTGCCCAATGACGAAGTCACCCATTTGACTAACGAATTGTTGTTTCAACAAGCATTACCGACTAAAGCTGCCGACGATGTGGTTCACGTAGCTCTAGCAACAGTTCATCAAATGGATTATTTACTCACCTGGAATTGCCGACATCTGGCCAATGCGGAACTCCAAAGAACCGTTGCTCGAATTTGTCAACAACAAGGCTATCAAATGCCTATCATTTGCACACCTGAAACACTCATGGGGAAATAATATGTGGAAAGACAAAATTGTAGAAGAACTGCATAAGTTCCGAGAAGCACACGCGGCGCAATTTAACTATGATGTTCGCGCTATTGTTGAATCACTCCGCGAAGAAGGCGAAAAAAGCGGGCGGCAAGTGGTCTCCTTTGCTAAGGGGCGACCGGAAGAATCTAAGAAGGTTGAAAGGAACTAGCCAAGTAGGGTGCGTCCCACGCACCTTTCTTTCGTCTGCGGGGGATTTGGTGCGTGGGACGCACCCGACACGGGCTATCAAGCTAAACAATTGATACCAATGATAGTGGGTTGTCTGAATCAGAATTTACCGAATTTTAGAATTAGCAGAATAAAACCCCAACCCATTCTGTCAATTCTTAAATTCTGCAAATTCTGATTCAGACCAGGAGAGGGATAAACTTGGTTGCCCGCCACCTTATCCGTGTATCCCCAAAATCCGCTGTACTAGCCAAGTAGGGTGCGTCCCACGCACCTTTCTGGAGTCTGCTGAGGATTAGGTGCGGGGGACGCACCCTACACGGGCTAATCACAACCGTTTTAACAACTTGTTATACTCCTCATGCGAACCTATCCAAAACCAACTAATTTCGTCTCCGTTTAACACGCCAAGCGCACGCCAACCTATGCCGATGCGCACCGTATAAACATTGGGTATCGCCAGGACTGGTTTAAAACGTAAGGAACGAGGTGCAGGATTCCGTTGCCACAATTGATAAGCCGTTTTAGCCTGGGCTTGCACCGACTTAGGAAGTTTCTCAAAGGCTTTCTTAAAGCGTGGCGTCAACCGAGAAATCATAATGCCGTCCAGTCTTTGATTTCGGCCGTGCCCGCCTTCGTGTCGGCCAACGCTTCTTGCGCCAATTGCGCTAAGACCTCCTGTGATTCAGCAAAGGTTTGGTCCCACCGCTGGTCATCTGCCTCTTCTTGTTTCTGAAGATAGGTTTTCAAAGCGAGTTCTACCAATTCCTGCGCATTTTGAAGACCACTCAGGGAAAGAGCTTCTTGCAATAAATCATCACTGATGTCAAGATACATGATTGAGAGTTTCCTATTTATAAGGGTGGTATTAGGGTAATTGATGGAGAGGATTTTGTCAAACTGGACCTGATTCTTCCAAAACCGTCAAGGTTATATTTTACCCTATCAAGCTAAACAATTGATAGCCATGATAGCCAACTATGGAGATACCGAATGAAATATTATCCACTAGAACTCTTTTGGAGTGAAAAAGATGAAGGTTATCTTGCCCTCGTGCCCGACTTACCTGGGTGTAATACGAGAGGTAAAAGCACAATGATGACACATACCGAAATGGTCAACCAGATGTTACAAAATCCCCAAGTGAAAGCCGAATATGAGGCATTGGAACCAGAATTGGCTTTATTAGATGAACTACTCCGGGCACGGCAACGGGTGGGCTTAACACCTAAAGAAGTCGCCCAGCGAATCGGCACTCCCATACGAATGATAACTAGATTAGAAGCAGGAATCGGTGAAAAATATTCCCCTTCGGTGACCACTTTGCGCAAATATGCCGAAGCGGTGGGCTGTCGGCTGGAAATTAAATTAGTGCCACGTTAGTCGAGGTAGAATATGTCCTACGCACCTTTCGGAAATCTATAGATGATTAGGTACGTGGGACACACTCTACCTGGGCTAACTCTATTGCAACAATCATTAAGAAATTGGGTAGTGATGCCATCTGGGTGATAACGAGAAACTGGCCAGCCGTCAAGTTCGGTCAGACCTCCGAGGTCTTCGAGACCTCGGAGGTCTAAACTTATCACCCAGATTGCATCACTACCAGAAATTGACATGAAACCTGAAGTTTATATTGAAACCAGTTCACGTAGCCCTGGCAACCGTTCATCAAATGGACTATTTACTCACCTGGAATTGCCGACATCTGGCCAATGCGGAACTCCAGAAAACCGTGGCCAGCATCTGTCAACAACAGGGCTATCAGATGCCCATCCTATGCACACCTGACACACTCATGGGGAAATAATATGTGGAAAGACAAAATTGTCGAAGAACTACATAAGTTCCGAGAAGCACACGCGGCGCAATTTAACTATGAGGTCCGCGCCATCGTTGAGTCACTTCGCGAAGAAGAGGAAAAAAGCGGGCGGCAAGTGGTCTCCTTTGCCAAAGGGCGAAAGGAAGAAACTAAGGAGGTTGAGAAGTAGGGTGCGTCCTATACGCACCATTCTTTCGTCGGCGGGGAATTTTGGTGCGTGGGACGCATCCTACACGGGCCATCAAACTATGAAATGGCAAATCCGTTATTACAGTGGGCTCAGTCCAACCTACGTGAGCTACGCGGGCTTCAGTTTTGGACGAGACTGGTTAGGGACCACCAAGAAATAGAGTGTCCATTTAATCCCTCACGTCAGGGCCACCAGGGATTGTGCCTACCAGAATGGACAATTTATTTCTTGGTGGTCCCTTAAGGTGAGACGACGTTTCCAAAGCTGAAGCTTTGGACTCCAATGCCGTAACTTTAGCCCGCGTAGTTCCCATCTAGACTGGAGGATTCAGCCGGAGACTTTATCATAAATGTCCGCCAATGCCAATTGACATTGAATGGAAGACAATTGAATGACCTCGGAAAGGTCGTGAGTCTCCTTCAAGGTCCACTGATTTCCAGGTTGTCGAATATACTGTTCTACACGACACTCATGTTGGGCAATCAACACATATTCCTGTAACGATTCCAGGGTCCGATAGTGCTGAAATTTTTTGCCACGGTCATACGCTTCGGTGCTATCCGACAACACTTCAATAATCACGGTGGGGTTAAGCAAGGTGTCTTTCTGGTTATCATCAAACCGGGGTGGGCCACAGAATGCCACAATATCTGGATAAGTATATATCCCAGTGGCACTAATTTTCACGCGCATGTCGTTGGTATAGACATGACAAGGACGTTTTTTGAGTTGGGAGTGAATTTCACTAGCAACATTGAGGGTAATTTCATTATGCGCCGGACTGGCACCAGCCATCGCAAACATTTCGCCATCAAAATATTCGCTTTTATACTCGGCACGACGTTCAATGGCTAGGTATTCTTGGGGAGTGAGATAATGAATGGTTTGCGGTTGTGCAGACATTTGGGGTTCTCCTGAGTGACTACGGTGAAAGATTCTGGTTGTTGTCCACGGCGGGATAGTTGCTTATGATACTGGATTGATTATGATAAAACCATACTTGAGTACTGAAGCATAAATTTTCTGGTACAACAAATATATTTGCTGGAGTCCAAACCTTCAGATTTGGGAACGTGGTTGGTTAAGGTGAGACGGCGTTTCTAAAGCTGAAGCTTTGGACTCCAACGCCGTAACTTTAGCCCGCGTAGTTGCCCACCAGATTGCCACCCATCTCAGGTGGGCAAACCAAAAGACGTTTGCCCACCCTACCTGGCTTTTCGAAAGTTGTCAAATCTTCAACCAGAGCAGATTTGACAACTTTTCAAAAGTTGTCAAATCTTCAACCAGATCTTCAACCAGAAGCAGCCAAAGATACTCTGGTTTGGCGTTTCAATTGCCAAACTCACAAACCACTATGCCAGCAATTTCCTTGCACACCTCCTCTGGCGCTGGCTCCAGCAGTAAATCAAATACCAATACTTCACGCGCACCACTTTCCGTAGCTCTGATTGCTCTGGTGCCAGCGGCCACCGGCTTTCTATCCAGAATCGCTGTGTAAATGAGATGTCCATCGGTTTGAAGGACTATACTGGGCTTAATCTGCTCAGTTTTTTTGAGTTCTCGACTTTTTACTCCAAAGCTCGGAGTCACCAGATACCGGCTCCCCTGATAGGACATTTTAAACATGCCATTGGCTTGCAAGATAACTGTCTTGACACCGGCCAGGGTTTTTTGCACTTGGTCTATAAAAATTTCTGGGGACAACACCGTTGGGTAGAGAATTTGCGCGGTGCCGTCGCTATAGACAATCTTTTTCTTCTTAGGTACTCCCGTTTTTTGACGCAAGCCCTCCTCGATAACGTCATGAATCCCCGGTTGTTGTTCTAGCGGCGCGTTCTCAAAATTGCAGACTATTTCACCAGCAATCTCTTCACAGAAATCGGCTGGTGCCGGTTCGATCAACGCATCAAACATGACCACTTCACGCGCTCGGCTAGAAGATTGCCGCACCGAATTGGGTACTTCTAGGAAGACATCGCCACGTTTTCCTACAATAACGCTACTGTCTTGCAAAACCTGCGATAAATTCTCTGGGTCTTTGGGGGCGGGAATCATCGTGAATTGTTGCGCAGATGGGGTAGTCACTTGATAAAATCCACCTTCCATCACTGTTAGGGCCGGCGGCGCCTGGGGGGAGCCTTGAGTAGTGGTGCCAGTTGGGCAAATAAAGGAGAAGTTAACATTATCAGTCCCCTTAACTTCTACCAGGCCTTGCGGATTTTGGGAAAGTGTAAATTGTGGCAAATTCATTTGCTTTAAGGTCTGATTCATCTCTTCCAGGGCGGTGACTCCTCCTTGTCCACCTATCCCAAAACTACTCCCTAAATTTGGTGACGGCGGGAGAACCACTTGTGGGGGTAATTCCGCTGTGGGAGGTAACTCTTTAAAAATCAATGGCGTACCAACGGGCGGGGTTAAGTCCCCGGTAGTCGGATTCAGTTTCCAAGAAGGTGGGATTAAGGGGGCTACTACCTCCATACTAACTTTATTCATATCAACATTGGTAACGAGTTTACCCACTTCAGCAGCCGGCATCTTCTGAAATTCCGTAGATTGGAGAGCACCTATCTGGACTGGCGTAAATTGATTAATGACCGCCGGTGATAGTCCTCCCATATTTTTAGACGTTAACCCACTTAAAGACTCGGTTGGCAAGTAGAAAAATTGCGCAGGCGTCATTCCTCCCAACGCCTCCTTTTGAACTGCCGTCATTTGTTCCGCAGTGACCATTTGGAAGGCTGGTGGCGGAATCTGCGCCACCTGTTCGCTAGTTATCTCTGCCATCGTTTCAGGTGGCAACACCGCGACTTGGTCAGCATTGAAGCCATTGAAAGCGGCGGGTGGAATTTGTGTGACCTGTTCACCACTAAGCGCTACCACGGCGGGTTGACTCAAAGCGGCACTTTGTTCAGCCGTTAAGCCACTCCAGGCGAGGGGCGGAATTTGCGGAATTTGTTCGGCCGTCAGTCCACTGATGGTTTCTGGTGGAAGGGTACTGAAGACGTTGGCTTCAATATGTTGAATTTGCATTGGCGCCAACACGTTGTTGATCGCAATTTCTTCTGGCGGCGGCAAAGTCACCCCTGGGCCAATAACCACGTCGTCTGGTAGTTCCACGGGGGAACTAATAGTGACGTAAGCAAGTGTCGTCATCGAAGAGATGGTAGCATGAATTATGGTGGCGGGCGAATTAGGAGTACCACGGATATTACCTGCCAGGGTCCCACCATTAATGGTCGTATTGGCCATCAATTGGACGTCAGTGATATGACTGTCTGGGGCCGCGTTGATGGTGCCGCCGACTCTACCACCGCTAAGAATGGCGTTCGGTGCTAAGGTGACATCGTGAATGATACCTCCCACTTGACTATTGTTGATGATAGTACCTGCTAAAGTACCACCGCTGAGAGAAATGCCTAAAAATTCAACATCTTTGATGGTCCCTTGATTGATGATAGTGCCCGTTAAGTCGCCGCCAGTTACCGTAGCACCAGACTTTACGGTGAGATTAGACAGTAAACCTTGATTTTCGGTATTGGTCAAAACTGTTGCATGGGAAATACTCCCGGCTTCACTCACTAGAGGAGGTAACTCTTGCCCACCAGCATTGTATACCTGCCCATTGCTATTTGAAACAGAGGGACTAACCGTTGGTGAGGCAGTGGTAATGGCCGGCGCTGCTGTGGTTTGAGTGATAGCACCGATACCGTCATTTGATGGCGGGAGGACAGACGGACCACCTGGGGTGGTCGTCCCGATCCCACTGCCGGCTATGGGAGTGGTCCCCATGCCAGGAGAGGTTATTCCGCCGCTGGTAGTCGTATGGTCAAAGATAGTTAGCACGGCAGTATCGCCACTGACTTTGCCCAGCGCCCCGGTGAGATTACTTAATCTGATGATAACGGTATTGCCCGCCGTCGCACTGGCCAACAGATTGACGGTCACGCTTTTTTCTCCTCTTTCGCCATCAGCCCAAGCCAGGGTACCACTAGTTGGTTGATAATCTACGCCGGCGATGGCAGTAGCATTTTGGGTCGTATAGTCTATAAATAATGCGCCGGTGGCGCTACCATCACGGCTGACTTTAAGCGTGGCTCCGCCATCAGTTTTAAGGACTTTATAACCATTAGAAACGAACGCCACGAGACTTTCAGAAACTGATGTTTGTGGAGGAGACACGACTGGAACGGTCTCGTCGGTAATCTGAAGAGTCGCCGTGTTAATACCCAAACTGGTATTGGCCGGTGCTGGTGTTGTACCATGGAGGGTCAAATTGCTTAACTTCACGTCCAGGAGGGTACCAACCGTAGCCGTGTTAAGCAAATTCACGGTAAAGAGTTTATCCCCACGCTCTCCTTCAGTCCAAGTCAGGGTCCCGGTGGCGGGTTGGTAATCGCGACCCGCGACGGCGGTGTTATCCGTGGTGGTATAGTTCACGGAGAGGGTGCCTTGCGTGCCGTTACGATTAACCGTCAACATAGCTGGTCCGCCATTTCGCGAAGCAGTAAAACTCTTAGTGGAGAAACTCACCAAATTACTCGCCTCAGGTCCAGTTCCAACTTGGGTAGTTGGCGTTGTCGTGGTGTCGCTAATGGTCACGATGGTTGGATTGAGTCCCAAGATAGTCGAGGGGCCACTGGTCGTCAGATTGCTTAAAGTGACTAAAAATTGAGTGTTGGCAGTAGCGCCACTGGGTAAGATAACCGTGATAGTTTTCTCGCTAACATCTCCTTCCGCCCAATTGAGCGTGCCGGTCATTGGTTGATAGTCGCGGCCCGCGATGGCGGTGTTATCACTGGTCGCATAATCCACCGTCAGTGCGCCCGTTGTCCCCTGGCGAATCACCGTGAGGAGGGCGAAACCGTCGTTTTTCCGAGCACTAAAATTGTTGGTAGCGAAACTAATAAAGTTCGTCACGGCAGGTGGTGTCGCACTGTCATTGGTAAGAGTGACTACGGCGGGATTAAGACCCAAAATAGCCGTGGTGTTAGTGGCGGTCAAATTACTTAAATTGACTGCAAATTGAGTGTTGGCAGTAGCGCCGCTAAGTAAGTTAACCGTGATAGTTTTCTCGCCAACGTCTCCCTCCGCCCAACTAAGCGTTCCTGTTGCGGGTTGATAGTCACGACCGGCGACCGCCGTGTTATCACTGGTCGCATAATCCACCGCCAGCGCACCTACGGTCCCGTTGCGAATCACCGTGAGAGTGGCTAGGCCAGCGTTGTTCTGGGCATTAAAACTGTTGGCCGAGAAACTAATGAAGTTCGCCACCGTAGGGGGAGCAACACTGCCAGGGGTCACGCTGTCATTGGTAATGGTGACCGAAGTGAGGTAAATTCCCAAGCTGGGATTATTGCCACCCGTTAAATTATCTAAAGTCACGGTAAAAGTTCGGCCTATGGTGGCGCTTCCCAGTAAGTTAACGGTAAAACTTTTCTCTCCCCGTTCACCATCAGCCCAGGATAAAGTACCGCTGGCAGTTTGATAGTCTTGACCAGCGAGCGCGGTATCATCCGCAGTGGTGTATGCTATGGACAACGCACCTTGGGTGCCAGTGCGAATGACCGTGATGGTAGCGACTCCCTGTTGAGTAGAAGCCGTATAGTTTTTCGCGAGGAAACTGATGACATTATCCACATCGCTACCTGAAGAGACCGTGATGGGATCCACCAAATGTCCATCCACACCGGTATCATCACCCAATTCACCATCGGTCAAAGTATAACTGGCCCTGACGACGGGCTGCCCGTCAATCCTCACGTTATCAAAAATGACATTGGGCATCTGATACCAACCTATGGTGCTGGTATCCCCTGGGGTCTGAGGCCCATATTTTCGCAGTACCCAACGTTGGTCCAGTTGGTGTAGTCCATGAAGATAGAGAGTGACTTTGGTTTGAGGACAACGGGCATCAAAATAGAGCAGTCCTTGGGGAGAGAAATGTGTTTGGTCATCACTGGCCAGAGTCTCAGCTAAGTCGGTATCAATATCGATAATAGTACACTCGTCATTTAATTCTAAAGTGATATATTGACCTGTTACCTTGTCCGGCAAACTGGCAACGTGAGGTTGTTGCACATCGGCAATGCCATCGTGGTTGCCATCACCATGATTAGGAATATTCGGGTCTATTTGAGACATATCCGGGGTTGCCTGGACTGGTCCCCAACCACTGAGGAGGAGAGTGAGGACTAGCCCGAAAACCTGGTGGAGAGGTTTTGGGAAAGGTAAAGCAGAAGGTGTTGTGAGTTTATTGGAATACATAAGAGTTATCCTGTGTCGTTAGTTAACATGGTCAAGTTATGGAGTCCAAGACTACGCTGGACTAGAGGCTTTAGCCGCAATGCCATTAAGTTAAGGCTGGAGTCCAAATCTTCAGATTTGGCAAGCCCCTGTCCAAATCTGAAGATTTGGACTCCAGCAGCGGGAGTGAAATCCCTTAACTTAATGGCATTGAGGCTTTAGCCGGGAGTCGTGCCCCAGCCACCGGCTTCCGCCTCTAGTCAACCTTGATTATTTCATTAAAACTCTACGGTGGACTAGAGGCTTCAGCCGCAATGCCATTAAGTTAAGGGATTTCACACCCTGCTGGAGTCCAAATCTTCAGATTTGGCAACCCCCTGTCCAAATCTGAAGATTTGGACTCCAGCTTAACTTAATGGCATTGCGGCGGAAGCCGGTGGCAAGGGCACAGTTTCTATTCTACCTCCATCACCCCCGCCGGGTCAATAATATGCCCATCCACCCCCGTATTATCTCCCAATTCACCATCCACCAAGGTATAACTAGCCCGCATCACGGATTGATTCCCCACTTTCACGGTATCAAAGGTCACGTCAGGGATTTGATACCAACCTATCGTACTGGCATCGCCAGGAACTTTAGGGCCGTACTTTTGCAAGACGAAGCGGCGAGTAATTTTGGTGATGCCATGCAAATACAGGGTCACGGTGGTTTTGGCGCAAGCAATGTCAAAATAGACCAGACCTTGGGGGTACTGATGTTTCTGGTTGTAACCCGCCAGTTGTTCTACGGAATCAGTGGACATCTCGTCGAGGGTACATCCCTTATCTACGGCTAAGGTCAGATATTTGCCCGACACGGTATCTGGTAAGCTGGCTACATTCTCCTGTTCCGCATCTTTAATCCCGTCCCCATTGCCGTCGCCTTGGTTAGGAATGTTCAGGTCGTCCAGAAAGGTGGCACGACACGTTTTCGCGGCCGTAAGTGTCACCATCCCTTGACTATTACAATCCCCACTCCAACCCGCAAAGGTCCAATTAGGTGTGGGACTGGCTTGTAATGTTACCATCGTACCTGCCAAATAGTTACCCTGACAAGTGGGAGGACACTTAAATTGCTCGGTCGTGATTTTCCCGCGTCCATTGACTTCGACCGTCAGAGGACGATTCAACGATTGAAAATAGGCCGTGCAGAGTACGCCACCGTTGATTAAAAAAGTCCCCTTATTACAATCTTCATTACCTCCCCAACCACTAAACGCTGAATCGGTTGCGGGCAGGGGAGTGAGTGTCACATAAGTCGCTGGGACAAAGTTAGCTTGGCAGCCTGTGCGTTGGTTGGCGGAGGAACAATCGATGCCCTGGCCACCCACTCCCTTGGTTGTACTAACGACGCGACCTTGGCCGGTGCCTTCGATAGTGACTCGTACACCGAGACCAGTCTCTTGATAGGGGGTGAGGTCTGCAATCCAGGCGGGGCCAGGCTGTGGTGTGGGGCCAGGCTGTGGTATAATGAGACAAGGACTTGTCATAGCATTGCCTGTAATGGCCGCCGAATTACCAAACGCATTCGTGGCGGTCAAGCTATAAGTGTAAGTGGTATTACAAGTCAAGCCGCTGTGACTGTAACTGGTCACATTCGCCGCCGTGGTGTGAATTAGGGTACCGACAGGACTTTCGATCTGGAAGCCGGTTTCATTGATGCTGTTATCGGTCCAACTCAAGTTGAGTTGAGTGGTAGACACGGGGGTAGCAGTCAAGCCGGTGGGGGCTGCTGGCGCATTGCAGAATTGAGTGCTGACCCAATCCGGGTCTCTGGCTGTGGCGCTACCACCCGTTTCGCCGGTGAATTGGTTGCAACTCAAATCTACTTTACCTAGTGTCAAAGCAGTACCACTTAAATCGGGAATAATGCCGCTTAGTTGGTTGTTTTGCAGCCAGAGGTCTAGCAAAGCGGTCAACGCACTTAAGTCGGGGATAGAACCGGTTAATTGGTTGTAGCGCAGATAGAGGGATTTCAAACTGGTCAACGCACTTAAGTCGGGGATAGAACCGGTTAATTGGTTGCTTTGCAGATAGAAGTCTCGCAAACTGGTCAACGCACTTAAGTCAGGGATAGAACCGGTTAATTGGTTGTTGCCCAGGTGGAGGATTTGCAAACTGGTCAACGCACTCAAGTCAGGGATAGAACCGGTTAATTGGTTGCTGCCCAAGTTGAGTTGTTGTTGCAAACTGGTCAACCCACTTAAGTCAGGGATAGAACCGGTTAATTGGTTGGCGCCCAGGTGGAGGAATACCAAACTGGTCAACGCACTCAAGTCAGGGATAGAACCGGTTAATTGGTTGATGCCCAGGTAGAGGAGTTGCAAACTGGTCAACGCACTCAAGTCAGGGATAGAACCGGTTAATTGGTTGAGGTACAGATGGAGGACTCGCAAACTGGTCAACGCACTTAAGTCAGGGATAGAACCGGTTAATTGGTTGCCGTTCAGCCAGAGGCCTAGCAAACTGGTCAAGGCACTTAAGTCAGGGATAGAACCGGTTAATTGGTTGAAGTCCAGGTGGAGGCTTTGCAAACTGGTCAACGCACTCAAGTCAGGGATAGAACCGGTTAATTTGTTGTTGGACAAGTTGAGGTCTAGCAAACTGGTCCACGCACTCAAGTCAGGGATAGAACCGGTTAATTGGTTGTTGTGCAGCCAGAGCTCTAGCAAACTGGTCAACGCACTCAAGTCAGGAATAGAACCGGTTAATTGGTTGACGGACAACTTGAGGGTTTGCAAACTGGTCAACGCACTCAAAGAGGAAGGGATAGTACCAGTCAGGTTCTTGGAATCTCTAGTTATTACAGTCACCACACCCACACTGCAAGTCACACCCGTCCAACTACACGGTGTATTCGTCACGTTCCAATTATTGGTGGCATTATCAGTCCAAGCGGGACCATTAGTGCTATTGTAAAGGTCCAGCAAGATTTGGCATTGGGCTTGGGAAATATCACTTTGGGGAACTGGATTGCTGCAATTGGTGACTGCCAACGCTGTGGGTGCTAGGTTTAGCCAGATGAGAAGCCATAACCATGAGAGTCGTTGAGAACCTCTTACGGTCCGTTGGCACGACTTTCGCGTTGGTTGGTTGGTTGGTTGGTTGGTTGGTTGGTTGGTTGGTATATCTTGTTGATGATACATATAAATTCTCCTTTAAAGCTAGATTGGTTTGACAAGCTTGAGAGAATGGTCAACCGACAGATGGTTTTCGGGAAGAGGGTGACATGAGACACCAACCAGTTCGGGAATTTCAGGAGGGGGTTAATCGTTCCGTGTGTTTGACCTGACGGTCAAGATAATGTGAAGTGTCGGTCCATAAGATGGGCAATTGATGACACTTCAATGTTCATAATAATAATAGCATTTGAACATTAAAAAGTCAAGGATGGTCGATTATATTAAGTCAGCGATTCCCGCTCTACTCTTTGATTTTTAACAAAAATATATTTATACCTGGTTGTTTAAATTCAAATAGTTACAATAGCCTGTCGTAAAGTTTATAAGGCAAAATCTATATTTTTCAATTAATTATTTGAAAGTTGAGCGGGGATAGCTGATATTAAGTAAATCACTCAGCAGCAATTCCCGCTCATCTAAAAAAATTAGTATATGGTCAAGCTATGCAGTATAGTAGGGGCAATCCCTGGTGGTTGCCCTGACGTGAGGGATTAAATGGACCATCTATTTCTTGGTGATCCCTTAGCCTCAATGCCATTAAGTTAAGGTAGGGTGCGTCCTACGCACTATTCGGCAAACCGCACCGTACCTAAATGGTGCGTAGGACGCACCCTACCTGTCGGGCTTAACTTAATGGCAGTGGTCCCTTGGCCCGCGTAGGTTGGACTGAGCATAGCGAAGTCCAACACCACTCTTCAGTACCCACTATTATTTAAGGTAGCCACGCCACCGCGGTTAGACCAGTAGTTTCCGGTAAGCTAAACATAATATTCATATTTTGGACCGCCTGTCCAGCGGCGCCTTTAACTAAATTGTCAATCACCGCTAAAACTACCACGGTTTTTCCCGAAGGTGGACGGTGGACGGCCATTTGACAAATATTCACTCCTCGCACATTGCGCGTTTCCGGATGAGCCCCTGCGGGCAAAATATCGACAAAGGGTTCCTGTTGGTAACGTTGTTCAAATACCGATTGTAAATCCACCGTGGGTTCCAATAAAGTCGCGTATAAAGTGGCATGAATTCCTCGGATCATAGGTACTAAATGAGGAACAAAAGTTAAACCGACCGGAGTTTTAGTCACCGCAGTTAAGCCCTGACAAATTTCTGGCCAATGACGATGACCTAACACATTGTAGGCTTTAAAACTTTCGCCGGCTTCGCCCATCAACATGGGAATACTGGCCTTTCGACCTGCACCACTGACACCAGATTTAGCATCCGCAATTAAAGACTGGGGGTCAATTAATTTGGCTTCGAGTAAAGGTAAAAATCCCAATTGTACTGCTGTTGGATAACAGCCTGGACAGGCTACTAAACGCGCTTTGGCAATCTCGGTACGATGAATTTCAGGGAGTCCATAAACCGCCTCCGCCAACAATTCTGGACAAAGATGTTTGATGCCATACCATTGCTCCCACACTGCCACGTCATTCAAGCGAAAATCCGCGGCTAGATCAATGACTTTGACTCCAGCTTGAAGTAAAGCCGGCGCCATCTGCATGGCCGTGCCATTAGGGGTGGCAAAAAATACGACTTCACATTGACTCAGATGGTCCAACGAGGGTGCCGTAAAAGTTAAATTTAAATGGCCGCGCAAGTTGGGAAATAAATCCGCAATGCGAGTCCCCGCTTCTCCTCGTGAAGTGACTGCTTGTAATTGTACTGCGGGATGTTGAACTAATAAGCGTAACAATTCGACACCAGTATAGCCTGTGCCACCAACTACTCCGACTTTAATCATTGATTGTCCTCAGTGCAAAATTTAATAATGTAAGACCCCGAAATACCAAGCGAAGCTTTGTCAGGTGGTGTACTTTACCTTAAATACCCGAATGCTTCTTCTCCTTCGGGCAAACTTAAAAAGACTAAAATCACGCCAACGATAGTACACATTCTAAAAGCTGTATCTTGGGCATTCCACAATTCCGATTGCCACATCATAAACCATTCTCCACCAATATTTATGAATGCTATCAACCACAACAGCAGAGCTAAAGTGAGTCCACCAATAGCAACGGTTTTGGCTTGATGAAAGATGGCACTGTTATATCTGATGGTTTGCCAACAACGGTAGGCTCCCCACCAACATAATATTCCGGCAACGGCTTCCCAAACTATTACTAGCCAATAAGATAATTGGTGTAAGCTGGAATTGGTAATGGCTCGCCAAGAATCTTGATTGTGTAAATACACCGATTGCATTGACATGATTTGTTTGACAAATTGAAAAATGACCTGGTAATCACTCAAATTATTAATGACCGAAAGAGTTAAAAATAAGGCGACCGATCCCACCAGTGTAATCTTGCTTAAACGGGTAATAAAAAACACGTTATAGCGGTTAGCCAATAAAGCAGGTGGATGATCCGTCTGCTCTTTAATCTCCAGGAGTGAAGAAACTAATTCTCTTTCTAATTTAGTGGCTAATTTAGTCATAATTTCCCTTAATTGTTATTGGTACAAATAATTGTCTTCTCGGCAAAAAATATACCTAATTCTATAATTTTTTAAATTAATATTAACATTTAGAGTTGGCAAACTGAAATTGCCTATTCCTTAAAACGAAAAATAAAAAATTTAGTTGAAATCAGACTAGACAGACCTTATACCTCTGTGCTAGACTGACTTTACAATTTAATTTGTAATAATCACTCATCTTACGTAGCTGTCGGAATCAAAATTTACCGAATTTATGAAGAATTAACAGAATAGGCCAATCAATAATATTATCATTGACTGAAAATTCTAAATTCGGTAAATTCTGATGCGTAAGGTGAGTAGTTATTATTTCTTACAGAATGTAAGAAAATTAAATAGTTAGGAGAGATGTCCGAGCGGTTGAAGGAGCACGCCTGGAGAGCGTGTGTACGCTAAATACGTACCGTGGGTTCGAATCCCACTCTCTCCGCCAATATATTTTAATTTTTAATTTTATGGTAGTCGGTGTCGGTCCCCTCGCAACGTGAAATTGTGAACCCCGTCAGATCCGGAAGGAAGCAGCGGTAGCAATGGCAGCGTGTGCCGGGGTGTGGCTGGCATTGGCTGCCGCCCTCTAATTTTCAACTGTAATATCCGTAATATCCGTAATATTAAGTCATTCCATTTCACTGTTATTTTCCTATCTACAAACTAAAATTTTTCATTTCTTTCTCTTCATTTTAATGTTACAACAAAATGACCCTCAAAACTATAAAACTTGGAAAAAGTGGGTAAGTAAGGGAATGATCATTGTAGAATTTAGTACATAAAGTTAGATTACTCACATGGCTTATCAAGTCCTCGCCCGCAAATGGCGGCCTCATAATTTCCCAGAAATGGTTGGTCAATCTCATGTTCTTCGCGCACTCACTAATGCTTTAGAAAATAACCGCTTGCATCATGCGTATTTATTTACTGGTACTCGCGGCGTAGGTAAAACCACAATTGCCCGTATTTTAGCAAAATCTCTCAACTGTGACAAAGGGGTAACCGCTTATCCTTGTGGACAATGTCACGCTTGTCGAGAAATCGACGAAGGACGCTTTGTGGACTTAATCGAAGTAGATGCCGCTTCGAGCACTAAAGTAGAAGATACTCGTGAATTACTGGAAAACGTGCAGTATGCCCCCACTCGTGGACGTTACAAAGTTTATCTGATTGACGAAGTTCACATGTTATCTAACCATAGTTTCAATGCGTTATTGAAAACCTTGGAGGAGCCGCCGCCGCACGTCAAATTTCTATTGGCCACTACGGATCCACAAAAATTACCGCTGACCATTCTTTCTCGTTGTTTGCAGTTTAATTTAAAGCGTTTACCGCCAGACCACATCAGTCAACATTTGGCCAAAATTCTTACTGCGGAACAGATTGACTCCGAGCCGGCCGCGTTGCGCCTACTGACTCAAGCGGCCGACGGTAGTTTACGAGATGCTTTAAGTTTATTAGACCAGGCCATAGCCTATTGTGGCGGACGTTTATCAACCGCTGAGGTCAATAACATGCTGGGGACGCTTGACCACGAGGTTATCTCCGGTTTAGTGCAAACTTTGGCCACCAATGATGCGCCTGGTTTATTGCAACAGATTGCCCAATTAGCGGAATCTAATCCGGATTTCTTTAGCGTGTTAGGGGAAGTCTTGTCGTTATTACAAAAAATCGCGCTCACTCAAGTGGTCCCCAATACCCTAGACCCCCACGAGGAAAGTGCTACGGCCATTTTACAATTAGCCAAACAACTCTCACCGGAAGAAGTGCAATTATTTTATCAAATTGGGTTAATTGGACGACGTGATTTACCGTTAGCCCCAGATTCACGAGGTGGTTTTGAAATGGTGATGCTACGCATGTTAGCCTTTCGACCAGACCATCTCACCGTAGCGGTTAGCACTGTGCCCTCGCCGACCGCCATGAAAACGGTCGCCGTAACTGCGCCGGTCACGCTCGCGCCATCTCCAAACCTGAGTACGGCCGCTATGTCTTCGGTCTCCTCAGTGGCGGCTACCATGACGACTGAATCAACTGCTACTCTAGTCGGTACCGATAATGAATGGAGTGCTCTCGTTAATATACTTGCTCTAAGCGGCACGTTGAAACAATTAGCCCTAAATTGTGTATTGAAAGCACATGAAGGAGACACTTGGCATTTAACCATACCGCCAGAAATGAAGTCATTGTCCACTAAAGAACGTCAAGAAAAATTACAAAGTCTATTACAACAACATTTTGGCAAACCGCAACGAGTGCATATTAGTACGGAGTATTCCACCACCACCACTCCAGCCGTTCAACAACAACGCATCCGCGAATCGCAGCAACAAGACGCATTGACGGTGATTGACCTTGACCCTTTTGTGGCATACCTCAAACAATATGGTGAAGCTAGGATTAATAACATAGCGATGTTGTCACCAGCCTAACTAAGTACTGAAGCCGAAATTCGGCGGTATTTTCCCTCACCCCCGGCCCCTCTCTCAGAGGGAGAGGGGAGAAAGAACATAAGAGTAAAGTTTCTGCTTCAGTACTTATTAAAGCAGGGTGCGTCTCACACAATTAAGTTAAGTCGAGTTGGAGTCCAAATCTTCAAATTTGGACGAGACTGGTCAAAGTGAGACGGCGTTCCCAAATTTGAAAAATTTGGACTCCAACGCCGTGAAACTCCTTAATTTATTGTAATGGCATTACTCCTTGGCCATGAGGTGAAACAGGTAAGGGGCGATATTATTTTAAACTCAAGAGGATTTGTATGAAAGGTGGACTTTCTAATTTAATGAAACAAGCACAACAGATTCAAGATAATCTCCAAAAAGCGCAAGAGGAATTAGCCACTTTGGAAGTTACTGGCGAATCTGGTGGTGGTATGATCCAAATCATTATGACCGCAAAACATGACGTTCGACGTGTCACTATTGATCCTAGCGTAATGAATGATGATAAAGAAATGCTAGAAGACCTGATTGCCGCAGCTTTTAATGATGCCGCCCGCAAAGCGGAAAAAATCAGCCAAGACAAATTGGCCAGCATGACTGGCGGAATGTTAGGCTTAGAAGGCTTAAAATTGCCCTTTTAACTTGGTTTACACTTAGTTTGAACCAAGCTTTCGGTTGGCGGTAATCCTAAACTCTGGGTGAGAACTTAGGACTGGCAGTCCTTTGAGGACTACCGGTCCTGACCGCGTAGTCACCCAGATTTCAGGAAGACCTAATTAAGTTACCCACGACGATGATAATAGTGACTAATGAACTCTCGCTTGACACAAATTTATCGCTGGTTTGATACCCCATTGGGGCAACGTTTACTCGCCGCCGAAAGCGAAGCGATTCAAACGGTATTACCTAGATTATTTGGCTACCACCTAATACAAGTGGGCCAGATTGGAGATGGTGGTTTATTGGAAAGCAGTCGAATCAGACACCGCTGTCTGCTCGGTCAACAACCTAGTCCTAGTCTCATGAACCCACCTTACTCTTCAGTTTTCGCACTACCAGAAGCCTTACCATTAGCCGCCGACAGCATAGATGTCGTCGTCTTACCTCACATTTTAGAATTTGCCGAAGACCCACATGAAATTTTACGTGAAATCGAACGAGTCTTAATCCCGGAAGGTCATCTACTGATTTTAGGATTCAATCCGATTAGCTTATGGGGAATCTCACGCTGGTTTTTAGCGCAACGCCAACAGGCACCTTGGTGTGGACGTTTTTTATCGTTATCACGACTGAAAGATTGGTTAGCGTTGCTAGGATTTGAAGTGGTGGAACAACAGGTATTTTTCTTTGCAATGCCATTTCACCATGACCATCTTAAACAATATATGGTCTTTTTAGAAAACTTGGCCCACCGTTGGACTAGCCATTTAGGTGCGGTATATTTATTAGTCGCCAAAAAACGAGTGACTACGTTGATTCCAATTAAACCGAGATGGCAACCGCAACCCGCATTAGTACCAGGGGCAATTGGTACCCATTTTGAGAATCATCCTACCCATGACTGAAGAAACCATCGTTGAAGCCTTTACTGATGGCGCCTGCCGCGGTAATCCTGGCCCTGGCGGCTGGGGAGTGTTATTGCGTTATCATCACCAGGAAAAATCATTCTATGGTGGGGAATCACACACCACCAACAATCGTATGGAGCTATTAGCCGCGATTATGGCACTAGAAATTTTAACACGCCCCTGTCAAGTGCGTCTCACCACCGATTCCCAATATGTGAAAAAGGGCATTACTGAATGGCTCCCACAATGGATTCGTCGCGGCTGGAAAACGGCTAACAAGGACCCCGTAAAAAACGTCGATCTGTGGCAACGGTTACAAGCGGCTACCCAACGTCATACCATTGAATGGTGCTGGGTAAAAGGACACGAGGGCCATACGGAGAACGAAATGGCAGATGAATTAGCCAGGAAAGGGTTGGCAGAATTGGGAATTAAAAATTAAAAATTAAAAATTAAGGTAGTCCCTCCAAATTAATGGCGGTCTTAATATTCAATGAGTTACCAAGGTTCAAAGTTTCCTAAACCTCAAAGGTTTAGGAAACTTAGCACCTGCCAGGTTTAGGAATTTTCGCCCTCGGCGGTTAATACCTCCATTGACTGGTAGGGACTACCAAAATTAAAAATTAACAGTCCATGAGTTTTTTCGTTCCCACGCTCCGTGTGGGAACGAGAAATTTTCTTTCGCCCTCTTCCTCTGGGAGAGGGGCCGGGGGTGAGGGAACATACCGCCGAATTTCTGCTTCAGTACTGATTACTCCGATTTCATGACCACCCCACAACGACTCAAGTTATCGACTCAAGGTAAGGTGACACTTAGCGGCGGCTTCCAACCGGCGTTAAGATGTTCCACCACCACCGTAGTATAAATCCCCCCACGAACGTTAAATTCAGCACGTAAACGCATAAAACGAGGTGCACACGCTTGGACCAATTCATTTAAAATTTGGTTAGTGACCGCCTCGTGAAACGCACCTTCATTACGATAAGACCAAAGGTAAAGTTTTAAAGATTTCAACTCCAGACAACGTTGATCTGGAACATAATCTAAAAATAACGTCGCAAAATCGGGTTGTCCCGTCTTCGGACATAAACAAGTAAACTCAGGAATCCGAATATGAATCGTGTAATCCCGATCCGAATTAGGATTGAAAAACGTATCTAAATTTTTATTGGGAAGCATCTCATTTTGCCAAATTTTACTTTGGCACTCCGTGGTTAGGTCAAACTAAAAACTCACTTTATACACTTTGGCGATTTGGTAGATTTGGTAGGTTGGAGTGAGCGCCAGCGAACTCCAACAATCTCACGCCCATTTCAGACTATAGTAATATTCATCCACCGTTGTACTTGAGTTCTGAGGGATAACACCCCTCGAAGGGGTGTTATTCCTACTGGCCAAATTCATTGCCGAACAAATAGGTAAGGATATTATAGTAAAATCCCTTTGAACCTGTACTATTCCCTCTGGAGTGCAATAAGA
>DZAL01000375.1 GCA_022729575.1 Thiomargarita sp. | reverse complement strand
CGAAAGTTTCCTTTTGTCATCTACAAAATTGCTTAAGTTGATAGATATGGGGCAAGTGTTTATTTGCCCACCAAACCTTTCCGCAACTTGGTGGGCAATGAGAAACCCGTCGTTGCCCACCCTACTTACTGTTTACACCACTTGCTAAGGAGAGGAGAAAAAGGGGTGGTGAGTTGGCAGGGAGGGCATAAGGTAATTTATATCATTGCCAAATTGCCTTTAGTTTCTAACCAGGTACGTCTATCATTGGCTCGTTTTTTCGCTAATAACAGATCCATCATTTTATTCGCATTCTCAGCATCGGCCAAAGACAGTTGAATCAAGCGACGAGTATCGGGGGCCATCGTGGTCTCACGTAATTGCAATGGATTCATTTCACCCAGTCCTTTAAATCGTTGCACATTAATCGTGCCACGTTTTTTCTCAGCCGCAATGCGGTCCAAAATACCTTGTTTCTCTTCATCATTCAACGCATAATAAACCAGATTTCCCACATCAACGCGATATAATGGTGGCGTGGCTACATACAAATGCCCTTCCTCCACTACTTTAGTAAAATGTTTGACAAACAAGGCACATAATAGGGTGGCAATGTGCGCTCCATCAGAGTCGGCATCGGCTAAAATGCAAATTTTGCCATAACGTAAACTCGTTAAATCTTCGGTCCCAGGGTCAATGCCAATGGCGACAGCAATGTCATGAACTTCTTGGGAGGCTAACACTTCACTGGAATCTATTTCCCAAGTGTTGAGAATCTTACCACGGAGTGGCATGACGGCTTGAAAAGTGCGGTCGCGGGCTTGTTTACAAGAGCCGCCGGCGGAATCTCCTTCTACCAAAAATAATTCCGTTTGTTTGAGGTCTTGTAAAGTACAGTCGGCTAATTTACCAGGTAATGCGGGTCCATTCGTGGCCTTTTTCCGCACCACTTTTTTATCGGCTCGTAATCGTTGTTGCGCTAAATGAATGACCAATTCCGCAATGCGTTCTCCTAGTTCCACATATTGATGTAACCAAGTGCTAAAGGCATCATGGACTACGCCGGCAATGAAGGTGGCACAACTGCGCGAATTGAGCCGCTCTTTGGTTTGCCCGGAAAATTGCGGGTCGACCATTTTGGTGGATAAGACATAAGCGCAACGCTCCCAAATATCTTCGGGGGCCAGTTTAACTCCGCGCGGTAGCAGGTTGCGATAATCGCAAAATTCGCGCATGGCTTCCAGTAAGCCACTGCGTAAACCGTTGACATGGGTGCCGCCTTGCGGGGTGGGAATCAAATTGACATAACTTTCCGTGACTAACTCAGCGTCTGGGAGCCAAATAACGCCCCAATCGACGGCTTCGGTTTCGCCTTCAAAATGACCTGTAAACGGCGTTGCCGGCAATCTTTCGGCTTCCCCTAAACGATCTTGTAAATAGGTCGTCAATCCTTCTTGATAATGCCATTCCAATTTTTCTTTAGTATTTTCATCTTCAAAGGTAACGGTTAACCCTGGACATAATACTGCTTTAGCACGTAGCAAATGAGTTAGTCGTGGCACCAAGAAGCGGGGGGAATCAAAATATTTAGGATTGGGCCAAAAACGTATCGTGGTGCCGGTGTCACGTTTAGCCACGGTACCTATGGTCTGCAGCGGCGAGGTTTTTTCGCCATCGGCAAAGGACATTTGAAATAACTCACCATTGCGTTTCACTGAGACTTCTAACTGACTAGATAACGCATTGACTACCGAGACTCCGACACCATGTAGCCCACCCGAAAATTTATAATTTTTATTAGAAAACTTGGCCCCGGCATGTAGACGAGTTAAAATCAATTCGACTCCGCTAATTTTCTCCTCTGGATGTTTATCAACGGGCATTCCACGCCCATTATCGCGAACACTCAGTGAGCCGTCGGCATGGAGAATAACCTCAATCAGGTTGGCATGATCTGCCAAGGCTTCGTCTACGCTGTTATCGACCACTTCTTGGGCTAAATGGTTAGGTCGAGTCGTATCGGTATACATGCCCGGTCGCTTTCGCACCGGCTCTAGTCCGGTTAATACTTCAATATCAGCCGCGTCATAACGTACCATTATCAAGCCTCTCTAGTTGGCAAAGTGTTACCAGGTTTGAAGTTTTGGTAGTCCCTACCAGCCAATGGAGGTATTAACCGCCAGGGCTAAAATTTCT
>DZAL01000238.1 GCA_022729575.1 Thiomargarita sp. | reverse complement strand
AAAGCTGAAGCTTTGGACTCCAACGCCGTCACCTTAGCTTAACTTAATGGCATTGGGAGTATACCCTGCCAACTTAGTTGGCGCCTACTCCCCTCCTTAACAAGGAGGGGCCGGGGGTGGTTATGCGTAAGGTGAGTTAAAAATTTAAGAATTAACGGTGGCGATGAAATGTGGGTGGGGGTGCGATTCAGGACTGGCAGTCCTCAAAGGACTGCCAGTCCTAGATTATCACCCAGGTTTCATCACTGCCGAATTAACTATTTTAAAAATCTAATATAATAAATTATGTCCGTCTTAATAGCCTCTGATCGAAACCGGATCCTCTCGTTAGAAGAACGATTAGTTAGTTTGGAATCCCGGTTAAATGAGATAGCGCCAGGGAGTCCAAAACCAGTTTTGGACCCTTTGCTGCCTGACCCGCTGCCGTTGCTAGAGGTGTTGGTACCTGCAATTATTCCGTTGTTACGTAAAAAGTTAACGACTTTGCAGAAACCTCTGCTGACCGTACTAAAAAATCAAGTGACTCGTTTGAATTACCTGAGTCAATATTTCGATAATTTGGATAAAGGATTAGTGGAGCTACAAGCGCAGTCACAGGGGCTGATAACTCGTTTTACACAGTTAGAACAAGCCTTTTCTACTGCTATTCCACCGGCTAAAACCACTAATTTCAATAAGTTAGCCATAGAACAAACTATTGCCGCACATCAATCACAACTTTCTGAATTAGCACAACAAATTAATGAATTTCAAGAAATTTTGTCACCATTGTCACAGCATTGGCAAACTCAGCAAACTCAATTTGAGCAATTGGTTAATCGTATTGATAATACTCTACTCAATCAACATTCACAATTGAGCGAGTTAGAAAATAATTACCGTCAATTGGAGCAAGTTTTCACTAAACAGCAGAAATCATTGCTGGACCAACTGAAGTTAAGCTCTCCTTTAAGTGAGGTCTCACATAAGCATACCACGCAATTGGCTAATTTGGAAAGACATTTAAATAATTTAACTGAATTGGAAGATGCCGTAGTACGTCAAGAAAATAAATTAGCCGAAATTACTTATCATATAACTACTCTTAACGAAGCTATTCAACCTTTACAACAAAGTGTTCAGAAACAGCAAAATTATGCCACTGAATTTGAACAATATTTCGATAATTTAGAAAAAGCGCACTTGAGTCAACATTGGCAGTTGACGCAATTGACTGAGCAAGTGACCAATTTGCAGGACCGCGTGGGCCCAATGCAGGAGTCTTTACAGGTCAGTCAGTCTCAATTAACCATGTTAGAGCAAACGCTGGATAATTTAGAAAAAGCTCAGGTGGAACAATATTTACAGTTATCTCAGTTGACTGAGCAAGTGCCACAATGGGTGCAACAAGCGCTGTCGCCATTGCAGAGTGCATTACAAATATATAAAGAGCAATTTGGTGAAATTGATAAGTACCTAGATAATTTAGAAAAAGTGCATGTTAGTCAACATCTGCAACTGAATAATTTAACGCAGGAAATGACTACCGCGCAACAGTCACAAATTCGGGTGCAAGCGCAATTGAGTCAGTTGGATAGCCTGACCCAGGCTCAAGAATCACGATTGGAAGAGGTCGATAAACGAATGGTGGATATTGAAGGGGCTAAACTGGGTCAGTTAATTAAGCAAGTAAAACAGTTTGAACAAGTTGCTCATCGGTTTAAATCCATCGAAGAGAGAGTAAATGATCCACAAAAACGGGCACAGGATTTAGCAGAGATTTTACCCGATGCGATTCGTCAAACTACTCAACAATTGACTTCAACAATAACCTCTAAATTCACTCTAAATTCACCTTTAGCTAGTCATTCTAATAAGGATGACAATGAGAATAAAAGTGCCACTGGAGAGGAAAAACTGGCTGAATCGATGCAACGACCAGTGGAAATGTGTATTCAACAAGCTATTAAAAAGGATATCCGGCCGTTTGCTGACGCTTTATTTCCACTCATTGGTCCCACCATTCGTCGCTCATTGGCTGAGGCTTTTCGTGATTTGCTACAACGGATCAATATTTTATTAGGCCAAAGTATTTTTTCTCGTCAAGGTATTCTGTGGCGGATTCAGGCTTGGCGCACAGGGCAATCCTTTGCGGAAATTGTATTAAGCCATACCTTACAATATCGTGTCGAACAAATTTTTTTGATTCACCGGGAAACCGGTATTTTGATACTGCATTCGCATTCGGAAGAGGCGAGTATTGGAGATAGTGATGCGGTGTCTGGGATGTTTACCGCCATTCAAGATTTTGTGCGCGATTCGTTTTCCGCCAGTAAAGAAGAAGAATTAGACAGTGTGGAAGTCGGTCGTTATACCGTTTGGGTCGAGCGTGGTCCTTATGTCGTATTGGCCTGTGTCATCCGCGGTGATGCGCCACGGCATTTTCGAAATTTAATGCGGGAACAATTAGAAATTATTCATAGTCGCTATAGTACGTTACTGGAACAATTTGATGGCGATAATTCAAAACTGAAATACTGTCAGCCATTGTTAGAAGAAATGCTTCGCGTCGAGTTAAAAAGTGAAGCGCAACCACACTGGATGACTCCACAACTAGCAACTATTTTAGGCATGATAGTGGTCGCCAGCGGGATTTGGTTGTTTCAACATATTAGATATGAGCAACAATTGAATAATTACCTGGAGCGTTTACGTCACACCCCAGGGGTGGTCATCACTTCAATTCAAGAGGATGGCAAACATTTATTGATTTATGGTTTGAAAGACCCATTAGCTGAGGAGCCAGTACAAATTGCCAACGAGTTTTCGTGGCTGGCGAAACGGGTCACTTTTATTGGCAAACCTTATCAAGATTTAGAACCTCCTTTATTGGAAAAACGACTACGACAATGGCTCAAACCACCCACTACCGTAACTATGCAATTAGAAGGGAAAGTGTTACATCTGCAAGGTCATGCGGACCAGGCCTGGATTAATCAAATCAATGACCGGGTGTGGCAATTGGCTGGCATAGTAGAAATTGTCAGTGATAACCTGGTGAATACCGAAGCTCAATTCCAGGCCTATTTAAAAGTGCTTAGAGAAACGCCGGGGATTATGCTGGTTTCTAATAGCGTCAAAGAGGGGAAATTTTTAGTCACCGGGATGCGTGACCCTGACAGTGAAGACCCAGCCCTCATTGCAGAAAAAATGCAAATTACGAATGTGGTCGGGACTTGGCGACCTTATCAAGATTTGGCCCCCATTTTTGTCGAGCGACGAGTCTTAACCCGATTAAATCCACCTAAAACGGTGACGGTCAAATTACAAAATGACATATTAAAATTTAGCGGTCATGCTTCTCGCGAATGGATAACCAAAGCAATTGAAAGTGCGCGTACAGTGCCTGGCATCAATCGCTTAGATACCGATGAATTAATTGACACCGATCAATTTTTGTTAGAGGCCGCTAACCTTAAAATTTCGACGGCTAATAATTCCAACTATCAGGTGACACTAGAAGTCAGTCATGGGATATTACAAGTGAAGGGACGAGTTAATTCTGTTACCTTTAAAACCTTGCACCAACAGTTGAAACAATTTCAAATCGACCAACCAGAATTGGTAAAAATAGAAATGAATGGACTGATAGATGCTGAAGGAGAATTTAATAAGTTAAAACAAAGTATTGAAAATACTCTAGTGTATTTTGCCGAAGGCACCGACTTAATGGAGAAACAAACGGAGGTATTAGAAAGTTTATTAAAAGAATTGCCACAATTGATAGCGTATAGCCATGATTTATCTCAGTCCATACAACTCAAAATAATTGGTAATACCGACGGTTTGGGCACCGAGTTATATAATCGACAATTGGGCCAACAGCGAGGTGAAACGGTGATGGCTTGGTTACAACAACGTGGCATCGATAAAAGCTATTTGCTCATTGGTTTGCCAGCAACTATTAGTTATGGAAAGTCTCAAATTAATCCAGATAATAGAAACGTAATGTTTCAGGTCATTCTAACCAAAGGGAAGGGAAAGATTTGACCCAAGATTTGACAACTTTCGAAAAGTTGTCAAATTTGACCTGACCCAAGATTTGACAACTTTCGAAAAGTTGTCAAATCTGACCCAAGATTTGACAATTTTCGAAAAGTTGTCAAATCTGACCCTGACTCAAGATTTGACAACTTTCGAAAAGTTGTCAAATCTGACCCTGACCCAAGATTTGACAACTTTCGAAAAATTGTCAAATCTGTTATGAACTCCTTACCACAATTGATAACGAAAATGACCATAATTCAGAAAAAAATTTGCATGATCGGCGATTTTTCGGTTGGAAAAACCAGCCTAGTAGCGCGTTTTGTACGTCAATCCTTTTCCGATAAGTATTTGACTACAGTTGGCGTGAAAATTGATACCAAATTGATCAATATCACTGATGACACCCAAGTGAAATTAATTTTATGGGACATTGCCGGTAGCGATGCCTTAAATACGACGACCGCCTCTTATTTACGAGGTGCGGCGGGATATTTGTTGGTAGCAGACGGCACTCGTCGTCCTACCTGGGATAGTGCGTTGAATCTGCAACAAGCAGTATCCTCGCAAATTGGTAATAAACCTTTTGTATTACTGTTGAATAAAGCCGATTTACAAGAGCAATGGGAAATTAAACCATCCTTGGTGGAGCCACAAACTCAACAAGGTTGGAAATTGTTACCAACCAGCGCGAAAACTGGGATGGGGGTAGAAGAAGCATTTAGTCTGTTGGCAAAGCAAATTTTGGAGATTGCTACTTAGAAGCTCACCTTACGCACAGTTAACCCAACCACCCCCTGCCCCTCCTTGGTAAGGAGGGGAGTACATACCACCAGTGCCACCAGGGATACTCCCCTCCTTACCAAGGAGGGGCAGGGGGTGGTGCGTAAGGTGAGGCTTTAGATTTGACAACTTGCGAAAAGTTGTCAAATCTTTAGGAAACCGAGAAATCGTCACCAGATTTGACAACTTTCGAAAAGTTGTCAAATCTTTTCTTTGGGAAATTTAAAAATTTGGATTCAATATGGCTATTCCTTTAAGCATTACTAAATATATCCGCTCGATGTGGATGGCGGAAACAGTTATTACATACCTTCAGGTGGATAAACAAGGTAATTTGAAGTCTTGGGGCGGTCATCCTCGCCATTATGGACTCTCCAACTTAATCGCAGATAGACCTGCGACTGAGCAACTGTATTTTTTAGAAGGGCTGTTAACCGCACCTCATAGCCAAAAATTGGAATTTGTAGGTTTAGCAACTGACCGCTATGCTCATGTCTCTATTATTCCTACCACCGAAGGCACCTGGGTGCTCCTGTTTGACGCGACTGCGGCACATGACCAAAAGCAGAAAATGCAACAGCAAGTCAATGAATTATCCCTACTGACTTATCGACAAAGTCAACTACTGCAAGGATTAGAAGCGACTCGTAAATCTTTAGAGGAGGAAAAGCAAAAACTAGAAGAGGTTATCGAGTCGAAAACCAACTATATTAGTACGCTGATTAAGACCATGCAGATGCCCATGGAGTGTGTGGATGGTTATCACCAATTGCTAAATAAAGTAGAGTTGATAGAAGCCCGGACTACCGATTATCTAAATGTGGTTAAAAATAACACTAATCAACTGCTCTCCGACATTAATCATGTTTTGGATGAAACTAAATCCGAGGCCGGCCAGGTAGCGTTATACATCAGCCATTGTGAAATTAAAGTGCTACTAGAAAATTTGGTTTCGATTTTTCAATCCGTAGCCCAAGCCAAAGGGTTGTTGTTTAGTTTGGAAATTAAGGAGAATGTGCCACCACGAGTGATGCTCGATGAATTGCGATTTCAGCAAATTTTAATCAATCTCATTACCAATGGCTTGAAATTTACTCCAAAAGGTTTTGTCACCGTAACTATGAGTTGGGAGCGGGAGCAGTTACATTTTGTGGTAGCCGATAGTGGCTCCGGTATTTCATCAGAGGCCCAGCAGAAAATTTTTATGCCGTCGCCACCCAATACCACTGATAAATCGATGGGGTTAGCGATTAGTCAGCATTTTGTAAAATTGATGGGAGGACAGTTAACTGTAGAATCTTCCCCGAAAATGGGTTCGATGTTCAAAGGTTTTGTCGTAGCACCTTTACCTTTGGGTCCATAATACTCCAACTAGAAACGAGCATGAAGAGGGTGCTGGGGCGACTATTCTCATTGCTGACAGCAGTCCCGAAGTAAGAATTTTGCTGGCGCTATATTTAGAGGAAGCAGGATACGTTATTCTCACGGCAGAAACTGGGAGCGAAGCTATCGATTTGGCTTTGCAGGAGCAACCGGAGTTAATTTTAATGGATCTACAGTTGGCAGAGATGGATGGATATGAGGTCGTCAAGGACTTACGTGATAAAGCCTTTCAGCCACCAATAATTGCTTTGTCTAGCTCCTCGTTGGAGCAGGACCGAGATTATGCGTTGGCGGTAGGATGTAATGAATATTTGGTTAAACCGGTGCCCGCAGAAATATTATTGAAGGTAGTGGCTAATTGTTTGGCGGCAAAGTTGAAATAATTCATTGAAATAGTTATCTATATTTAGCTTTGGCGTTATTTTTGCAATAACACACAGGAGCACAATAACGCCACTGCCATTAAGTTAAGGAATCCCGCGGTCAGGTTTTAACCTTGAAGGTCTGGTTTTAGACCTTCAAGGTTTCTTTGGCCAGCTTAACTTAATGGCATTGGCACAATAACGCCAGGAGTCCAAAGCTTCGCTTTGGACTCCTGGTTTAGTGGTTTAGTGGTTTAGTAGTTTAGTGAAAAATTTTCAGAAGGAGACATCTCAATGACTCGTACTATTCCCTTACGTCTGGCTAAATATATTCGCTCTTTATGGCTGTCCGAAACTATTATTACCTACCTCAATATTGACTCACAAGGTCATTTAATCGATTGGGGAGGGTATCCACGGCACTATGGTTTAACGCATTTAGTGAAGGGACAACCGGTCACCGAGCAAGTGGTATTTTTAGAAGGTATGTTACCCGTGTCGCGGACCCAAGTGTTGCAATTTTTGAGTTTGGAAGGAGGCAGGTATGCTCATGTCCATCTTGTACCCTTTGAGAATGGGACCTGGGTGTTGATGTTTGATGCGACTTCGCAGCAACAACAGCAACAAAAAATGCAGCAGCAATTGAATGATTTAAGTTTATTCTCTTATCGCCAAAGTCAATTGATACAAGAGTTAGAATCAGCGCGAAGACAGTTGGCTGAGGAAAAGACACAATTAGAGCAGGCCAGCGAGTTAAAAAGCCGATTTATTGCCACCTTGTCCCATGAATTACGCACCCCACTCACTTCAATTGTTGGTTATACTAAATTGTTAGATGAAGTGCAACAAGCCGATGTCAGAGAAGCAACATATTTAGCGAATGTTAAAACCAATGCTAATCACTTATTGACATTAATTGACAATGTGTTGGAGCAAGCGAAGTTAGAAATGGGGCAAGTGATATTGCATCCCACCGTTTGCAATGTGTCACAGCTACTGGCGGAAATGAAAGCCTTATTTTTTCCAACCGCTCAGGACAAGGGTTTAGCTTTTGAAACGATAACGGCTAAAACTATACCGATGCGAGTGATGTTGGATGAATTACACTTTCGTCAAATTTTAATCAATTTGATTACTAATGCGTTTAAATTCACTCAACAAGGTTTTGTCAAAGTTGCCTTGGCTTGGCAAGAAGGACATTTAGAGTTTGCGGTAGCTGATAGTGGTCCCGGCATCTCGCCCGTAGCGCAATCCAAAATTTTTTCCGCGTATCATCGTGAAGACAATGCCCGAGGATTACCAGGGGCGGGCTTAGGATTAGCGATCTGTCATCATTTGGTACAACTCATGGGAGGGGAATTAACAGTTGATTCGGCCCTTGGACAAGGTGCGATCTTTAGCGGTTTTGTGCAAGCGCCGTTGGCTCAAACCTTACCGCTGAATCGAGAAGTGGAGCTTTCTCAAGAAGTGACGATTTTAGTGGCTGACGATAATGCGGTTATCAATGATTTGTTAGAAATTTATCTCAAGGAAGGTGGTTATTCGGTGATTCGTGCCAGTAATGGGGAGGAGGCAGTGAATTTAGCACTGGCCATGCAGCCGGAGTTGATTTTAATGGATCTGCAAATGCCGATTTTAGATGGCTATCATGCGACCAAAAAGTTGCGGTCCAAAGAGTTTAATAAGCCAATTATTGCGTTGTCGGCTTCGACTCTAGCCACCGACCGAGAAGCCGCCTTGAGGGCGGGTTGCAATGATTATTTGACCAAACCAGTTTATATAGAAGATTTACTGTTGGCGGTGGCCAACGCACTGGGTTAGATTTGACCACTCACCTTACACACCCACCCAACCACCCCCAACCCCTCCTTGGTAAGGAGGGGAGACAGAGGGGTGGTCACTCCCCTCCTTACCAAGGAGGGGTTGGGGGTGGTCACTCCCCTCCTTACCAAGGAGGGGTTGGGGGTGGTTACTCCCCTCCTTACCAAGGAGGGGTTGGGGGTGGTTGAGTTATCAGAAAGTTATTTTTTGGCCGGTATTTTGCTGGTTAAGCTAGTAGGAGTAGCGTTTTGCACACTTTTTTCGACCCAAGAAGACAATTCCGTTTTGACCCCCACCAACACCTCTAAAGTCTGCCGAGCATTTTCCATTAATTTCTCATTTAACTCTGCAAACAACTGAGATTGTGCCGTGATTAAATCAGGTACTCCCTTGGCTTGACTTAAAGCCTCCAGTTGTTTGGCACTGCCTTCCATGTACAAACTGACCATTTCCATTTGCCGTTGCGTCAAACGAGTCATTGCGTTAGTGTTGATTTCACCTAATTCCTTAATCGCTTCCATCGCTGTTTTGTTTAACTCGGTCCATTGTTGGATTAATTCGTTTTGCATAAATCTTTCTCCTTAATGTGATGTAACTAAAAAATAATAAATGAAAATTTGACTTCGATTTGACTTCGATTTGACAACTTTTCGAAAGTTGTCAAATCTAAACCGAATCCAGATTTGACAACTTTTCGAAAGTTGTCAAATCTAAACCGAA
>DZAL01000050.1 GCA_022729575.1 Thiomargarita sp. | reverse complement strand
TATAATAATAAATAATTGTCAAGACTTATCGGGTTGGGATTGCAATTTTTAGGTATAATGATGTTAAGTTCTGAAGCATGAATGTTCTGGTCTAATCACGACCCTCACCCCCGGCCCCTCTCCCAGAGGGCAAAGGGGATTTGAACACGAGAAAAACATTGAATTGTACAACCAAATAAAGATAAAGAATCAAGCTAGAGTAAGAGTATAAAATGATCTTCGCCAACAGTGAAAAAATTATGTATAGTAATATTCGTGTGCCTAGTTAGGCAATTAGAAATGGGGTGAGATTCCCCCTTCATTGAGTGAAAACCAATAATAGTTGTAAATTGGGTAGTATATGAAGTCCTTACTCTCAGACCTTCAAGGGTTTAACCACCCATTGAGGTGTATAGCGAGAGGAAAACTGCGGAGATGCCAACTCAGGAGGCTCTGTTTAAGGTGGTAACCGCTTGGAGAGACCGTCATGGTTAGCGTAAGCAAAGTCTTGGTGGAAGCCTCAAAAACTATACAGAGTCAAATATATCTATACTGGGATGTGAATGTGTCTCAGTAACACTCTAAAGATATATGGGGTAAAGAGACAACCTAACACGGCCATTAAATTCTAATTGACTGAAACTAGGGATGAGGTCTGAAATAAGACACGGAGGTCCAAACGGTTAAGTAGTTATTTCTGGTCTCACAGAGGCGTAATAGTAGGCAAGCTAAGGAAAGTTAATTTATCTAGGTTGAGAGAAACACTAGAACCCAAGGAATACGGGGCTAAAGTACGCTAGGAAGTGACTTAAATAGTGATTGAATATCTGAACTTCAAGTCATGGGTAAAGGTAGTCGATTGAGAGCCTCCGGTTTCACAGGGAGGAGAATCAACTTTACCAATCGCCAATTCAAACGGGCGACTAAACACTTTGACCGTTTGCAGAAACCACGATTTAGGGCAATCGAGATAACTTGGAGGCCAACTGAAAAGGGAAACTAACCTCCTTAGACTTACATTATCTATTGTGGTCATGGGTCACCATACCTAGACCGACACTTTTGAAAGCCGTGTGATGCGAAAGTATCCCGCACGGTTTGGGGTGGGGGGGGCAACTAATCCCTAGTGATATTTATTTATATCTACTCGAGAGGATTTGTATCTCTATCACCATACCCACTGTGGTACTTAAATCCGAGGAATAACACCCCTTGAAGGGGTGTTATCCCTGCTGGTTGGCCAAACTTATTATGGGACAACTAGATAAGGATATTACTATAAAAAATGTAATTCCAAAACGCGGCTAAAAAATTATTTATTTGGTTTATCAATGGATTAAGTGATTTACCAGGAACTTGTGTGCATAGAGTAGCCTTATCAAGGAGGGGTTGGAGGTGGTTGAGTTAACCGTGCGTAAGGTGAGTTAATATGCTAAAAAACGAAGCATCTCGTTCGATCGATAAGCATAACCCCTTAAAGAAACGGAATAAATTCCGTACTCCTTTAAGTAAGAAAGGATAATAAAATATACTTATTGTAGCATATAATCACAACCTATTCCTTATCTATTGCTAAAATGCTACGATTAGATGATAATGATATACTTAACTCTCTAGGTTAAATCCATTTAAAATTAAATATTTTTATCCATAATTAATAAATCACCAATAGATTGTCTAACTAAATCCACACCAGGAGGAATCAATGCCCTCACGTAAAGAACTTGCCAACGCCATACGAGTATTAAGCATGGATGCCGTCCAAAAAGCCAATTCTGGGCATCCAGGTGCCCCTATGGGCATGGCGGATATTGCGGAAGTATTATGGAACGATTATTTAAAACATAACCCTACTAATCCCAAATGGCCTAATCGTGACCGCTTTGTGTTATCTAATGGTCATGGTTCCATGTTATTGTATTCCTTATTACACCTGACGGGGTATCAAGTCACCATAGATGACCTGAAAAATTTCCGTCAATGGCATTCAAAAACCCCAGGCCATCCAGAGTATAACTACACACCAGGCGTAGAAACTACTACGGGACCACTTGGGCAGGGGATTACTAATGCAGTAGGCATGGCTATTGCTGAAAAATCGTTGGCCGCACAATTTAACCGACCAAATCACTCTATTATTGACCATCGTACTTTTGCGTTTTTAGGCGATGGTTGTATGATGGAGGGGATTTCCCATGAAGCGTGCTCTTTAGCAGGCACCTTAGGACTTGGTAAATTAATTGCCTTTTATGACGACAATGGTATTTCCATTGACGGAGAAGTTGAAGGCTGGTTTACCGATAATACGCCAGGTCGCTTTGCCGCGTATGGCTGGCATGTCATTGAAAATGTCAATGGTCACGATGCCGAAGCCGTTAAACAAGCCTTGGACGATGCCCTATCGCACATTGATAAACCCACCTTGATTTGCTGTAAAACTATCATTGGTTGGGGCTCGCCCAATAAGCAAGGTAAAGAAGAATGTCATGGCGCCCCACTGGGTGAAAGTGAAATCGCCTTAGTGCGTAAAACCATCGGTTGGGAATCTCCCGCTTTCGTTATTCCAGAAGCTATTTACCAAGAATGGGATGCTAAAGCTAAAGGTGCTAAACTGGAAACCGAGTGGAATACCAAATTTGCCGCTTACAAAAAAGCCCATCCGGATTTGGCCGCTGAATTAATGCGCCGTATCAATGGTGAATTGCCGGCCCACTTCACGGAAAAAGCGGACACGTTTATCAGTAGCGTGGATGCCAAACGCGAAAAAATCGCGACTCGCAAAGCGTCACAAAATGCACTGAATGGTTATGGTCCGTTATTACCGGAATTTATGGGAGGCTCGGCCGATTTAGCCGGCTCTAATCTCACCCTCTGGTCTGCTTGCAAAAGCGTAAAAGAGCATCCCGAAGGTAACTATATTCATTACGGCGTGCGTGAATTTGGCATGTCAGCGATTATGAATGGTATCGCTTTGCACGGCGGTTTTATTCCTTATGGCGCCACTTTCTTAGTCTTCTCCGACTATGCCCGCAATGCCATTCGCATGGCGGCTTTGATGAAAATTCGAGCTATCCATATCTTCACCCACGACTCGATTGGACTGGGAGAAGACGGCCCAACACACCAACCGATTGAGCATGTTGCCAGTTTACGCTTGATTCCTAATGTCTTCGTGTGGAGACCTTGTGATGCGGTAGAAACCGCAGTAGCTTGGAAAACCGCCATCAGTCGTCAAGATGGACCAACGTGCCTTATTTTATCTCGTCAAAATTTACCGCATAATACTCGTACCGTCGAACAACTAGAGTTGATTGAACGCGGCGGTTACACTTTACTAGACTGCGAAGGTAGCCCGAAAGCGATCATTATTGCGACCGGTTCCGAAATTGAATTAGCCGTCGGGGCTGCGCAAAAATTGAAAGAAAAAGGTCAAGCGGTCCGCGTGATCTCTATGCCCTGCGCTGAGGTATTTGAAGCCCAAAATGCCGCCTATCGTGAATCCGTCTTACCTGCCAAAATCACCGCCCGAGTCGCCATCGAAGCGGGTGTCACCGATGGCTGGGTGAAATACGTGGGATTAACTGGCAAGGTGATTGGCATGAATCGCTTTGGCGAATCCGCCCCCGCGGGCACCTTGTTTAAAGAATTTGGCTTTACTATAGACAACGTTATCAAAACGGTAGAGTCAGTGTTGTAAAAAATAACTTCACAGGAGTGCAAACTTTAGAATGCTATAGAATATTATGGTCAAACTGAAGTTTGCCACTCCGAAGTATTTCTAAAGCAGTTCAATTATTTCATTATCTTCTCATCAATAACTATCCTAAATATCGGAGGAAATTCAATGGCAATTAAAGTAGCAATCAATGGCTATGGACGTATCGGACGCAACATTTTACGCGCACTCTATGAATCTGGGCGCAACAATGAAATTCAAATCGTGGCGGTCAATGACTTAGGTGATGCCAACACCAACGCGCATTTGACCAAATACGATACGGTCCATGGTCGTTTCAAAGGAGAGGTTAAAGTCGAAGGCGATTACATGATCGTCAACGGTGACAAAATTCGCGTCGTCGCCGAGCGTGACCCCGCCAAACTCCCATGGAAAGATATGGGCGTGGATGTCGTCCATGAATGTACGGGTTTTTTCACCACCAAAGCTAAAGCCAGTTTGCATATCAATGCCGGTGCTAAGAAAGTCATTATCTCGGCACCAGGTGGAAAAGATGTGGATGCCACGGTCGTTTATGGCGTTAACCATCAAGTCCTCAAAGGCAGTGATACGGTCATTTCTAATGCTTCTTGTACCACCAATTGCTTGGCCCCGCTGGTCAAGCCATTGCACGATAAAATTGGCTTACTGCGTGGCTTGATGACCACCATTCACTCCTACACCAACGACCAAGTGCTGACCGATGTTTACCACTCAGACTTACGTCGTGCTCGCTCTGCTACCCAATCGATGATTCCTACCAAGACTGGTGCGGCCGCGGCGGTCGGTTTAGTGTTACCGGAATTGAATGGCAAACTAGATGGTTTCGCCATGCGTGTTCCAACCATCAATGTCTCGGTAGTTGACCTAGTCTTTGATGCAGCTCGCCCGACCAGCATCGACGAAATCAACCAAATTTTGAAAGCCGCTTCAGAAAATGAGTTGAAGGGTATTCTGGCTTACAATACCGAGCCGTTGGTGTCTATGGACTTCAACCACACCCCAACGTCCTCCAACTATGACTCCACCCAAACCCGTGTCATCGACGGCACGTTGGTCAAAGTGTTGTCCTGGTACGACAATGAATGGGGCTTCTCTAACCGTATGTTGGATACCACTGTGGTGTTTATGAAGGCGAAGTAAAGGTAGTTTAAGAGGATGTGTTATAACGCTAAATCAGGTGCTTAACACATCCTCTTTTCAAAACGAATGGCTATGCGAAAGCAACTTGAACGTTTAATCCATGCTTTTAAGAAAAAATATGATATTGAAAAACAACTTCATATCCTTTGGAGCAGTGAGAATCAAGAAGTCGCTAGAATGCTGGATTGGTTTCAGGCTTTAGGTTCTCAGGGAGAAGGTGAAAATGGCGAAATTTTTATTCAGTTGCATGACCAAGTTGCCAACAAAAAACACATGTTGAGGGCAACTCTCTTGGAAGAATTAGGACATGTTTTACAAATGCAGAAGTATGGAAAAGTGTCGACGGATGCAGAACATGAACAACGAAATGAGAGAGAATTGGAAATTGCCGAATGTATGCTGAAGCGATCCAGTCGGTTAAAACTTTCTGCGGATGACATACAACAATATCAAAAGGCGGTGACAGTTTATGGAAAAGATTGAAGGTGGCATCGTTCAACACAGTTTTGTCTTTCCAGCTAAAGCAAATAGTTTGTTGGTGGCCGGTAAGTGGACTGGTTTTTACTGGCAAGCTGGTCAAGAAATTCGCTTAACCCAATTTCGTTATGGTACCTTACAACGACAATGGAGATGGACTGGCTATCAAACCTTATCAAGGGTTGCACATCAAGATTCATTGCTTATCTTAACTAGCCTAACTCCATTAACCGCATCCATTTCGTCGGTGTTTAAACCGAGTGATATTCTGGTTTTAGGTGAAGGAGGCAACTATTCAGAATTTCTCATTAAAGCCACCGACCTCACAGCTAACAGAGATTGTTCCATTGAACTGGAAGTAGAGAATTGTCGCTACAAAGGGATTGCCCTTTATGAACAGGGCAAATTCTCAAGGGTTGTGGTATTTCATCCTGAAAACCTCAATCTGGTACCCAGTAAAAAGAGCATAGTGTGGTGGCGCGGAAAACCGTTTTCGGTGCAGTTAGTGGTGGGTGAGAATAATATTTGCCCCAAGATTATAGATAAAAAGACGAACCCAATTAAAACTGAATCCATTCTGGCTTGGCCCGCTTTAAGTCAACCATGAACTTTATCAGCACTTAGTCATTGTTACCACCAAACTTTTTAGTAAGATAAAGGTGCAATAATCCTTATTGCACTCCAGCAACTTTAGAGTTTACCTCTGAATCCTCTGGAGCGCAATAAGGATTATTGCGAACGGGAGTCCAAGACGTTAGTTAGCTTTGGACTTCAAAATGGTCATGAAATTTAAACGTAATGTTGCTAACACCTGTGAATTAAGTGAATATTGAGATGATGAACGATAGTCTTCCTGCCATCCTGACTCTTGAAGAAGTTGCCCAATATCTAAGAGTTACTTTTGACGAATTGGAAGCAGAATTGAATAGCAAGCGTATTCCTGGGCGAAAAATTGGTGAAAAATGGCGGATACCGAGAGAGGCACTGGAAAAATGGCTTAATTCAACTGTGGATCAACAGCCTATTATCGTAGCTAAGTTATCTGATTTAAACAAAAAAAACGTGAAAGTACGTGCCAGTCAATCAGATAAAGTTGACCTACAACCATCACCAGATAATAAAACTACATCTACTCGTAAAAAAGTAACTCAAAATGGTTATAATAAAAATAAAGCAAACTCTTCACGGCCATTACGTTTAATAAGTGGAACTCCTGAAGCGTCGAAACTTTATCAAGAGGCCGCCATAGCAAAAACTGAAAAACGCTTTGAGGACGCTCGTCGTTTGTTCAAAAAAGCTATTGACGCAGGTGCAGGAACACAAGTTTATGAAGCCTATTTCAATCTGGAAAAAGAGAATGGTTACTCGAAAGAAGCCGAAAAATTTGTGAAGCAAGCTATAGCAAAATTTCCAAAGCATTCTCAATTTTATAATATGTACGGCCAGATGAAGCGTCAAGCCAAAGATTATCAGGCCGCCAAAGACATCTTTCAGCAAGGATTGTCCAAAATTCCTGGAGATGTAAATCTACGTAGGGGATTAGGCCACACCCTATTTGAAATGGGCACTAAAGAAAGTTTTGAAGAGGCTGGAAAAGTTTTTAACGAGTTAAGTAAGGACGGAAAACTCACTAAAAATGACCAATTTTACCAACGATTTCAGTTAATACAAGAAAATCCTCATGTTAGCAATGCTTATCAGTTCTTTCAAAACCTTCCTGAGATAATAGTTGGAATTGCTGCACAACGTCCTTTACCTCCTGCTATCACTCAACAAGCAGTTATTATTACCATTCAGATTAACCATCCTATTTTGAAAGAGTCATTTAATCTGGAAGGTGTTTTCTTAGTACCCTGTTATGCCCGTACCCCAACGCAAACCGATATTGTAAACTTAAGGGATTATTTGGGTTCAGTTAATCCTCAAAGCAGTCTGGGTTTACTAGAGGGTAAATCAGTGGTTATTAATCCTTCACTAGCTTTTATTGCAGTACCAAAAAACGACGAGGTGCGTGATAGAGTGATGAGTTTCAATAGTGAAGGTAGTATTGCCTTTGTTCCGTTAGATGATGCTGTCCTTAAAGAAACAGAGGACGCCTTTCATACCTTGGAAAATTTGTTGTACCAATATTTGGGGGCACGTAATTTATACAACAGTAATCAGCCTGTTTCTGGGAGAAGGTTCTTTGGTAGAGAAAAATTACTGATGCAACTGTCTGAAGAGGTGCGACAAGGTCATTTTTTAGGCATCTATGGGTTGCGGAAAATTGGTAAAACTTCCTTAATTTATCAATTGCGAAATGAACGACTGAAGGAAGAAGCCATTGCGTATATAGACTTACAAGGCAGCGCAATCTTGTCAACCCAAAATTGTGCATCGCTCTACTGGGAGTTAGAACGCGACTTGTATAAGCGTCTTGGTCAAAGTCAAGATAACAACCAGATAACCCATTTACTTAGATTAGGTAAATTTGAAAGATTTAGCGATTTGCCAGAGAACGGTACCAAAGCAGAATTAATGTTTAATGAAGATCTACGGGCTTTATTGGATGCCATGAGTGCTGGTAACACCGCGTTTCACAAATTAGTGATTGTACTAGATGAGTTGGAACATCTGTTACCTGTCGATGGTAAAGAAAATATCCGTGGTTATCGTGAATTTTTCGCGTTGTTGCGAGGGTTAGCACAAACGGAACGTTATCGTGGCTTATTATCCACTATTGTGGTCGCAGCCAATGCCGCTATCAGTGAGCGCGGTTATTGGGAAAGACTAGAAAATCCAGTGTTTTCTTTTTTTCAACCAGTTTTTCTTCCTCCTCTGTCTAAAGACGATTGTCACGATATGATAGTGACGTTAGGCAAAAGCATGAGCGTTTATTGGGAGGAGGAAGCCATAGAGACCATATTCACGGAAACAGCAGGGCATCCATTTATCACTCGTGTTTTATGCAGTCATCTTGTTGACCAAGACCATAGACGTCCTTTGACCGTCACAGTCACCATGGTGAAGGCAGAAATTCCGCAGTTTATTCGCAACGAGGGTTCTAAATTTCAACAAATTACGGAGCTACTCCACACGCACTTTCCAGAGGAAGAAAAACTACTCAAAAAGATTGCTTTGGAAGAAGAAACACCGACATCTTTAACCGACACGGAGTTAAGTCATTTATTGGGTTATCATCTGATTGAACTAAAAGAGGGTAACTATCATATCACCCTTAACCTTTTAAGACGCTGGTTACGGCGACGTGCAGGAATTAACGAATGAACAACAATCCTTATATTTGGAATAAGGTGAATGCTAATCTATTTTACGGCCACGCCCGTGAACAGTTACTAAACGAGTTATTTAAGGGGCTGTCTAGTGATTTAGGTAGTACCAATTTTTCCTTTGCCATTGCTGGTGCCCGGCGTATGGGAAAAACTACGTTATTGCGCCGATTGGAAATGAAATTACAGCAACACTTAGCGACCTGGCGTAAAGGTGGCAAATTAGTCATTCCCATTTACATAGATGGTCAAACCTTACCTGATGTGCTTACTGACACCTATCTCTGGGGCTACCTCTTCCGAGAGTTAAAACAGGTGATTCACCAATTGCCAGTGGTGCCAGATTTAATGAACTTTCAAGACTTCCGAGAAAACATGATACGAGTTCTCCATCAACTTGATGACATTCCTAGAATCATTGTCATGTTTGATGAAATTGAACTCATTATGGGGTGCCCGTGGGCTTATACTTTTCTCTCTAATTGGCGGGCCTTATTAAGCAATACTCCAAAGGTCAGTGAATACTTTACCATCGTTTTTGCGGGCGCACGAGAATCTTCTGCATTGAAACGAGATTTAGGTTCACCGTTGGCCAATGTAATAGAATTGCGTAGCCTGCAAAATCTCACTTTTGCCGACGCTGGCAAAATTATGGAAGAACCTATTGCCCATCCCTGGTCAGACTCGTTCAAACAATTGGTTTTCAAGGAAACCGGCGGACATCCCATGTTGTTGCAATACCTCATGCAACAAGTCTGTGCCAGAATTAACCAAACTGATTGGTTACCTGAACAGTCCGTAGAACAAGCAATTAAAGATTTTTAACTCTCCGTCATTGGCAATTTAGAAACTGGTGGGATAAATACTGCACACCTACTGCACAACGTATTTATGCGCGGTTACCTGAAGATGGTAGCCCCAGATCATGCAGTTCCCTAGTTCAAGAATTTGGCGATGGCGACACCGAGGAAGCTACCGAAATTTTGCAACACATTGGTCTAATCGTCTCTGAAGATGATGGTTTGGCTTTTCGTCGCGTGGGTGAAATGTTTCAACGGTGGTATAAAAAACATGGGGGGTTGGCAGAGAGGCCTGGCCATGATTTACAACTGTACGATAAATTGGCTAATATAGACCCTAAGATTGCCGAAAGATACTTGACTGCCTGGCAATATCAGAAAGACGGATTTTCAAATTATTCTGGTGTGGCCTTGGAGGTAAGAGAGGTGTTTACTTCATTGTTGCACACCTTGGCCCCTAACGAGGAAGTAATAAAACAACCTGGTTTCAAGTTTGAGAAAGACCGAAATGGAAATGAGTTAAGCACACCTACTCGTGCCCAAAGGGTTGGGTATATACTGCGTCAATCTTCCAAAGATTCTAGGAAACCAGTAGTAAGCGATTTTAAGGTCCTGGAAGCACTGTGCGAGAAACTGGCGCAAGAAGTAAGTAATGCCTACGGTGAGGCTAACAAGAGAACGCATACCACCGCCACCCGTGAAGAAGCCTATCCGGTGTTGAAACAAATGGAGAGTATTTTAGCCCGTTTAATTTCAAACACGACTGAATAAGTTGGTATTTCACCTCCTGCTAAAGAAGTTTTTTAGTGGCAGGTCATAGGACCAGGTGAGTAATGTCACCACCTGCTAACCATCGAAGAACTACAAAATATTCTATCCGACCTCGAATCAGACCGCATACCTCGCAAAATAATAAAGCCATACCACAATTATGAATCAAGATAACGACATCATTGAAACTTCCGCCGATACTGAAGACGAAGGTAACAGTGGACTCTATCCGTATGACCCCACCCAAGCCGATATTGATATTCGGGAAAGACCGCACACCATTTTTGAAATCCTGCGTAAATATAATGACGGTAGGTTGATTGTCAACCCCGAATTTCAATGTAGTGATTTGGTTTGGAAACGCGCACAACAAAGTAGATTTATCGAATCGGTGATTTTGAATTTCCCGTTGTCACCCTTTTATGTCAGTGAAACGCGGGAAGGCAAATATCTGATGGTCGATGGCTTGCAACGCACGACCGCCTTACATCAGTTTTTACAGAATCAATTTAAACTGGAAGGCTTGGAAGCCTTACCGCATCTCAATGGTAAGGATTTCTCTGAGTTAAAGCAAATGTCAGGGGCCTATCAAACCAAAATTGAAGATAAGAGGGTCGTGTTGTATGTGTTAAGACCCTCGGTTCCCATGGAGGTAGTTTACGATTTGTTCAATCGTATCAATACCGGCGGGACTCAACTCGAACGTCAAGAAGTGCGTAATTGTATCTTCTTGGGGAAATCGACCCAATTACTCAAAGAATTGTCAGAATCAACCGTTTTTAGACAGGCTATTGATGAGGGTATTTCGCCGAAACGAATGAAAGATAGAGAAACTGTGTTGCGTTATTTGTCTTTTAAATTATTTGATTATAACACCTACCAGGGTGACATGAGTGCTTTTTTAGAAAAAGCGATGCGAGACCTCAATAAAATGTCAGATGAGAACATCTTGCTAGTTAAGGAAGACTTTCTGCGGGTGATGCAACTCACTTATGAGTTTTTCGGCACTCGAAACTTTAGAGTACCGTTGCGCGGCAAAACGACTCGTGGGCGAATTAATATTGCGGTCTTAGAATCGGTTGGCTATTTTTTTTCTAAACAAAGCGATAGCTTTTTGCGCGATCATCAAGGGAACATCGTAGCTAACTTCGACCGTCTGTTGAAGAATGATGATTATTTAGATACCGTTCAAAAAAGCACGGGTGACAAAAATCGTGTCATTCGACGTTTCCAATTAGCCCAAACCATTTTAGGCGAGGTGAATCATGCTAACTCAAATTAAACTGACTAACTTCAAATGTTTCAAACAGGAGACTACCTTCCCACTAAGCCAATTTAACTTGTTCACGGGAGTGAATGGTAGCGGCAAATCGACGGTGTTACAGGCTTTGCTACTCATGCGTCAGTCGATTGAACATGATCAATATACTACCCAATTGATTTTGAATGGGAGTGGTGTCAATTTGGGTAGTTTTGATGACGTAAGACATCATGAAATTTCAGCGATGGAACCGATTTTTTTGGAATTTAGTATTAACCATGCGAAAGTCGGAGGCACGATAGGTTATCGCCTGGAACGTAAAAATGATGACTTAAGTTTGCATATTCCAGAAATGATAATACAACAGCGTTTTTTCTCAAGCAGTCCCGATATGCCACCGATAGAGAAAGACTATTGCTTGCGTTATTTGCGTGAAGAATTGTATCAACTTCAGGAATTTGACCGAAAACGTCCTTGTTTATTTCGCTTGCTTAAACTGGCACCGATTCATTTCAACCTGAGAACTCATGAACATGAATCTGGACCTGATCCACTCATTGTGGATAGATCGTCATCAACTCTTACACCAGTTCAAGAATGGGGTATACGAGAGGATGACTATATTGGTTTTGAGGGTAACAAAGATGGAGATAATTTGATTTTCGAAAAAAGCCATTATATCTCAGCCGATAGGATTGGTCCCCAGGAACTTTATGAAAAGGCGGTACTGCCTAAGTTTGTGCATGTTGATGCCATCGGCAAATTTACCGTCAATTTATTAGATAAAATGCGTGACGAGTTGGTCAATGAAAAACTTTGTTTAGGAGAAGATGCCCGAACGTTAATCACGCAAACCGAAGCTTGGTTGGGCCAAATTCTGGGGCCGCTTAAATTGGAAGTATTACCGTTAACGAGAAACACTTTAGCACTTCGTCTGGGTGGCTATAAACCTACCAATGTAGGATTTGGCTACAGTATCATTTTACCAATTATCGTGTCTGGATTAATTGCCAAACCAGGAGAAAAGTTGATTATCGAAAATCCCGAAATTCATTTGCATCCGAAAGCACAAACCGCGTTGATTCAATTTTTAGTCGCCGTAGCTAAGACGGGTGTGCAGGTGTTTGTGGAGTCGCATAGTGACCATGTGTTGGATGCGTTGCGGATTGCGGTCTTGAAAAAACAATTGTTACCAGAAGAAGCCAAAGTTCTCTTTTTTACCCGTAGTGATGAACAACTTGAAGTCATCACCCCAACGCTGGATCAGAATGGTAGGCTTGACCAATGGCCCGAGGACTTTTTTGATGTAGCAGTAAAAAATCTAGCCACGCTGGCCTCCGTACAACGCACACGTATCAAAGCACCCAAAGCCCAAGTTTTATGATAAAAGCGCCCCTGATATTTAATGACTTGTCGCTAATTGAAGCAGACTCCGTAGATACGGCACGTCATTGGTTCACGGAAACCATAAAAGCGATTGCAGAGTTAATTCAACAACAAGTCTGTACGTCGGTATTATATGCCAAACAGGACCTTTACGAGATACTGATCACCGATGAGTATGGCTTCGTCGAGTGGCTAGATGAATTGGACCAACGAGATGAATTACGTATACTGGCACAACGGTTAACGACCCGAACGCCAGCCCATGCCCATTTAGTCGAGATTCAAAGTGAAGATTTTTGTCGTTCCGAATTTCGTCTGAAAACACCCTCGAAACCGACTTGTGATGCGTTAGGAGTTGCCCTAATTAGCGATGGTATCAGTGTCAGCTTGCCTTCTCAACCACAATGGTGTACTATATTCATTGAAATTGAACAGATTTTATATGATGCTGAACTGAATCCTGAAAATACGGTACAGCATCGAGTACGTTCCGTCTCTCAAGTTGAACATGTTGACCCAGTAGTGCGTGATTGGCGACGTGGAGTGGGGGAGAAAAGTGATCATGCCAAAGATTTATTGATGCGTTGGGAAGTTGCCTTTCCTCATCTGGACTTGTGCTGTGAATATCAAGAGAAGTTTTTGTCTCCTTTGAAAGGAGAGACTTTTAAATCAGTGTTGAGGCGGTTACGTCAACTAGATGATAGTTGTCACGTCTGGATCATTGAAGAACAAGCAGACATCGTTTATTCCATGAGGGCACGTCCTGACAGTCGCGAAACGATGAAACGAGAATCTTTGGCAAATCTGCGGCTGGCAACTTGTCCAAAGAATGGTGAACAATATTTTGTGATGCACTGTGATATTCAACCGAAAGGTTATCGACTTTATTGGTTTGAAGATAGTCAGAGACGGCGTTTGACAATATGTTATGCGGGTCCACATTTGGAAACGGTGGGACTTAAAGCGCAATAATTTCAACTTTTTCCTCCATCACTCATAAATAGACTCCTCTTATGCCACTCAGTTGGAACGAAATCAAAACGAGAGCCCAAACCTTTTCTCAAGAATGGGCGAATGAAGCGCGGGAAGAAGCGGAGGCAAAGTCGTTTTGGGACGATTTTTTTCAAGTCTTCGGAATTTCGCGGCGCCGCGTCGCGACGTTTGAAAAATTAGTCAAAAAACTAGATAATAAACCAGGCTTTATCGATTTGCTGTGGAAAGGTGTCATTTTGGTTGAACATAAATCCAGAGGCAAAAATTTAGATAAAGCAGTGCAACAGGCTAAAGATTACTTGACTGGGTTAACCGAAGCGGAATTGCCGAAATATATTCTCGTCTCGGATTTTCAGTATTTTCGGTTGTACGATTTGGAGAATGATAGTCATACCGAGTTTGAATTGCCCGAATTGGTGCAACATATTCATCTGTTTGGTTTTATGGCGGGGTATGAGAAACGCATTTATAAAGATGAAGACCCGGTCAATATTCAAGCGGCGGAATTGATGGGTCAATTGCATGACCGTTTGGAGGAGGTGGGTTATAGCGGGCATGACCTGGAAGTGTATTTGGTGCGGTTGCTGTTTTGTCTGTTTGCCGATGATACGAATCTGTTTGACAAGGGGATTTTTTGGCAATATCTGGAGTTACAGACGAAACCAGATGGCAGTGATTTGGCGATGCACCTCGCCTCGATTTTTCAAACGCTGAATATTCCGACTGACAAACGGCTGAAAAATCTGGAGGAGAGTCTGACTCAGTTTCCTTATGTCAATGGTAAATTGTTTGAGGAGTCATTGCCGTTGGCGGCTTTTGATAGTCAGATGCGAACGATGTTATTGCAAGCCTGTGCCTTGGATTGGGGGCAAATCTCGCCCGCGATTTTCGGGTCGATGTTTCAAGCGGTGATGAATCCCCAGGAACGTCGCAATGTGGGGGCACATTACACTTCGGAGAAGAATATTCAGAAATTAATTAAACCGTTGTTTTTAGATGAGTTGCACAGTGAATTTGAACGGGCTAAAGGTAGTAAAACGCAATTGCAGGCGTTACATAAAAAATTGGCGACGTTACGATTTCTGGACCCAGCGTGTGGGTGTGGCAACTTCTTGGTAATTACTTATCGGGAGTTGCGCGAGTTAGAGATTCAAGTGTTGCGGGAGTTGAATAAAAGCGGGCAAGGTTTTTTAGATATTCGAGAGATTATTCAAATCGATGTGGACCAGTTTTATGGGATTGAAAGTGACGAATTTGCTTGTCAAATTACACAAGTCGCCCTCTGGTTGATTGACCATCAAATGAATCTGAAAGTGAGTCACGAGTTCGGGCAATATTTTGTCAGATTACCGCTGACGAAAGCGGCTACCATTGTGCATGGTAATGCGTTGCGACTGGAGTGGGAGAGTATTGTACCAAAAGCACATTTGAATTATATTCTAGGCAACCCACCGTTTGTGGGACATCATTTGCAGAGTATTTCTCAAAAAGAAGATTTGCATTTGGTGTTACACGATATAAAAGCGGCAGGTGTCATGGATTACATCTCTGCTTGGTTTTACAAAGCTTCGGAATATATTCTAAACACGAAGATTAAAGTAGCATTGGTATCAACTAACTCTATTGTACAAGGTGAACAAGTGGGTATTTTGTGGAGTGTCCTCTTGAATAAATATCAAGTGAAAATTCACTTTGCCCATCATACTTTCAAATGGAGTAATGAAGCTAAAGGGAATGCGGCAGTACATTGCGTCATTATAGGGTTCGCTAATTTTGACACGGCTGAAAAACGATTGTATGAATATGGCGATATTAAAGGTGAGCCTCATGAAATCAAGGCCAAAAATATCAATCCGTATTTGGTAGATGCCAACGATATTGTAATCGTTAATCGAAATAAGCCAATTTGTGATGTTCCTGAAATGATGTATGGCAATAAACCTACCGATGGTGGACATTTCTTACTCACAGAGGATGAAAAAATAGAATTTCTTATAAAGGAGCCACAAGCAGAAAAATTCATCAAACCATTTATTAGTGCTAGAGAATATTTAAATAATGAAAAACGCTGGTGTATTTGGTTAGTTGATGCACAACCTAATGAACTCCGAAATTTGCCTGAAATTATGAAAAGGGTAGAGGCGGTTAAGAATTTTAGGTTAGCAAGTGTTGCTGCTGCTACAAGAAATTATCAATACCACACCTTATTTAGACAAGTCACACAACCCAAATTTGATTATATTCTGGTTCCAAGAACAACTTCTGAAAATAGAAAATACATACCAATTGGTTTTTTTAACAAAAATCATATTGTAAGCGATACTTGTCAAGCCATTCCCAACGGTGACCTCTATTTATTTGGACAATTAATGTCGCAAATGCACATGACTTGGGTAAAATATACGTGTGGCAGGTTGAAAAGTGATTTTCGCTATTCCAAGGACATCGTTTATAACAACTATCCTTTTCCCCAAAACGTGAGCGAAGCGCAGAAACAGAAAGTTGAACAAGCAGCACAAAAAGTATTAGATACACGGGCAAACTACCCTGATAGCAGTTTAGCGGATTTGTACGACCCGCTTAGTATGCCGCCCGATTTAGTCAAAGTTCATCAAGCCCTTGACAAGGCCGTCGACTTATGTTATCGTTCCCAAGCCTTTACGAATGAACTGGGTCGCATCGAATATTTGTTTAGCTTATATGAACAGTTGACGGCGCCGATGGTAAAGGTGGACAAGAAGAAGAGAAAGACTAAGGCGACGAAAGCCTAAAAGTCATATAATAATATTCCTAAAAACTGGTACTATTCTCGCTGGAGCGCAATAAGAATTATTGCGCGTTGCGATTCTGCGCAATAATTCTTATTGCGCTCCAGTGGATATGTACAAAATTATACGAATATTACTATATTGCATACCATGATAAAATTTATGAAAAATGAAGAGTACGAACTGAAGATTGGCATTTACGGATGGCCACAACTTGACGAGTTATGGCAGGCCATCTGTGACAAAAATACCCCAGGTTGGGATAAAGGCAAAGCCTTTGAATATCTCGTGGTCAGGGCGTTTGAATTAAGTGGGGCAAACGTCCGCTATCCCTATTCCGTTCGTGAAGACGGCCAAGAGATTGAACAAATTGATGGTGTCATTTACTATAACCATCTCTCCTGCTTACTGGAATGCAAAGACCAAACGGACCCCGTTAATTTTGAACCGATTGCCAAATTGCGAAGCCAATTGATGAGACGGGCAACGACTATTGGCAACGTTTTTAGCGTGAGTGGTTTCACGGGACCTGCGCTTAAACTGATGCAGACGTTGTCTCCTCAAGTTATCTTGTTGTGGCAGAGAGATGAAATCGAATGGTGTCTCCAGAGAAGAGACCTGATAGAGGCACTGCTTCTGAAGTATCATCATTACTTGGAAGAGTGTAAACCGGATTTTTACATATACGAGGGTATCATGGTATGATACAAAAATTCATTGTGACAGGGCGCAACAGCGAGAGTTTGCTGTTGTCAAAACTTTTCTCCAGCTTTGAGAATATCAAAATCAAGGCTGGCACCGGCTATTCTTCGGCGTTGTCGCTGGCAAGAACGATTTTGAGTTATCATAAAAAGCCAGTTTTATTACTACTGGATGCTGAAAGTCGGGATCAAACGGACATTGCCGAAGAGTATAGTTTCGTCAACGGCTATTTATGGATGTCAACTCCTGGCGCGGTTTTCAAGATTATCTTATTCCAGCCCGAATTGGAAACTGTGTTTTTTGAAGATGCCAAAGTGGCAGAACATTTGATAGGTCGTCACTTGACGGAACCGGAATTAGAGTCAGCCCGGTTGCGTCCCAAACAGTTCTTACAAAGGGAACTACAGTCAGCCTCAAATAAAACTCATATACTGAATACAGTGATTTCTAAACTGGATGAAAGTGATCTGGAAAAACTTCGCCAATTGCCGGAATTTCAGGAAATTCAGTCGTTTTTACAAGCGGAGAAGGACAGTTTGTCTGCCTAATAGCAAGTGGGCAAATCAGAGGAGATTTGCCCAGCCTATCTGGTTTAACCAATGTTCGTCGGGGGTTGTCCATTTAGGTTCATAATGTGGAGGCTGAATGTGGAGGCTGACTAGTTTTGGTAGTGATGCAATGTGGGTGATAGAAATTTCAGGACTGGCTGTCCTCAAAGGATTGCTAGTCCTTGCCCATCACCCACGTTGTATTACCACCACTTCAATCGGTTAACTCGACGTTCAAGTTTTTTTGTCTCTCAACGAGTACCACGGATGGATGGGATAAACGGATAACCCCCTCAGGTTAGCTGGTGGTTTTTGGACGTGAACTCCTTCCCAAACGCCTTCAATCCGTTTTTCTTACTACCCTCTGTAGTATTTTGGGGAGGTTATCCGTCTATCCCATCCATCCGTTGTACTTATCTTCTGGAAGGGCAAGCCCAAAAACTTGAACATCGAGTTTAAAGTGGTCAATTATCCATTTTACTGAAGACTTCTATAGGCAATATAGTAATATTCCTCATCACTTGTACCCCCCTGCCCCCCGTACACGGGGGGAGTGACTCCCCCCCGCGTGCGGGGGGGCTGGGGGGGTACAAATGAGAAGGCATATTACTATATGTATCTATTTAAAACCAGTGTGTCGAAGGGGAAAATCATAATAATTATTGCTAATTTTCCTGAGATGGGCTATAATTAACTTATCGTCTCTTCTCTTTCCTAATTTAGGTACACTAAACATGACTAAGACCAAAATTGAATGGACCGAAAAAACTTGGAATCCTGTGACGGGATGCCAAATAGTGAGTGAAGGCTGTAGGCATTGTTATGCTACACAAATGGCATATCGGTTAGCAGCCATGGGGTTGTCTCAATACCAAGGGATAACGAAAAAAGCCAAGAATGGGAGTATCCAATGGACAGGGAAAATTCAACAAGTAGAATCGGCCTTAGAGATGCCACTAAAAACGAAGAAGAACACGCTGTTCTTCGTCAATTCTATGAGTGATTTATTCCATGAAGACATTGACACGAGTTTTTTGGACCAGGTATTTCAAGTCATTTCTGCTACGCCGCAACATACTTATCAAATTTTGACCAAACGGGCGCCGCAAATGGTGAGTTATTTTAAAAAGCATCCGGTGCCCGCTAATGTTTGGCTGGGAGTGTCCGTAGAAAATCGCCAACAAGGAATACCCAGAATTAAGGAACTCCAGAAAATTCGGGCCACAGTGAAATTTTTGTCAATTGAACCGTTGTTAGAGGATTTGGGCAGTATTGATTTGAAGGGCATTCATTGGGTCATTGTGGGTGGTGAATCAGGAAACCAAGCACGTCCCTTGAAAGCGGAATGGGTGCGAAAGATTCAACAGCAGTGCTACAAACAGCGGGTGAAGTTCTTTTTTAAGCAATGGGGAACGTGGGGACCCGATGGGGTGAAACGTTCTAAAAAGGCGAATGGTAGTTTGTTCGAGGGTAAGATTTGGCATGAGATGCCACGGATTAAACGAATAGGTACTGTATGATTAAAACGACTCCTCATCAATTTGGTGGATCATGGACTGAAGAAAAATTAGAAAGGATTCGTAAGTATTTAAAGGAGTACATGAAGATTTTCAGTAAAAATCCACGGGCGAAATACTTTCGCACTATCTATGTGGACGCTTTTGCTGGAACTGGCTATCGTGACTTAACGAAGTCAAATGAACCCGTTGGTGGGTTATTTGACGACCTAGAAGGAGATGCCGAAGTCCAAAGATTTTTAAATGGCAGTGCGGTGGTTGCGCTAGAGAATCAGCCACCTTTTAGCGAATATCTCTTTCTTGAAAAGGAGCCAAAGTATGCTAAAGAATTGAACTTACTAAAAGAACGATATGTTCACCTGGGTTCGTCCATTCAGGTTCACAACGAGGAAGCTAACCAATTCCTACAAAATTGGTGTCAACAAACCGATTGGACAAAAACGCGGGCCGTAGTTTTTTTAGACCCCTATGGGATGCAAGTCAAGTGGCAAACTTTAGAAATGATTGCGAAAACTCAAGGTATTGATTTATGGATTTTGTTCCCCTTGGGGCAAGCGGTTAATCGTTTACTGACTCGCAAAGGTCTTCCTGATGAGTCTCAGTCAACGAGATTGACGGAATTATTTGGTACCTCAGATTGGAAAAATGCTTTTTATCGAACCGAAATGGTTACAGATTTATTTGACACTAGAGAACAGACGAGTAAAATCGCCAATTTAGAAGCTATTGGAAAATTCTTTGTGGAACGGCTATCCGTAATCTTTGAAAAAGTTGCTAAAAATCCTCGTCCACTAAAAAATTCGCGTGAGGTGCCTATTTACTTACTGTGTTTTGCTGTTTCTAACCCCAAGGGTGCTTCTACCGCAATCAGGATTGCTAGTTATATATTGGGTCATTAGTTGATATGTCCTCAGCAAACGAGAAAACAGTTAGTTCTTACCACCTATATACAGAAACTTGCACAATGAACAATCAAATTCAACCTTTTATTACCACCTTCACGGTTAAAAATTTCAAATCACTGGTTGATGTTAAATTAGAACTGGGGCAAATCAATGTGTTTATCGGTGCGAATGGTTCAGGTAAATCAAACCTATTAGAAGCCATGGCTTTATTCGGTGCCGCACAAGAAAACCGTTTAGACCCCGATAGTTTATACAGTAAAGGCATTCGTATTGCTAAACCATCGTTAATGTACAGCGCGTTCAAAGAATCAATGGCACTTAATCGGCTGAAACTCTTGGCACAACTAGAGAATGAATCTTTACCGGTTACCATCCAATTGACTGATGAACAAAACTATCCTCTGGTTTCTCATTGGCAAATACAAAACTTTGGACAAATTATTAAACGAATTGGACAGCAACTTACTTACCGTCCGTTAAACGAATATGTGATTTACAACTTAGAAACCCGCACCTTGCGCGGTTTAACCAGAGAAAGTAAAAAACAATCGTTAGGTATTAACGGCGAAGGCTTAGACAATTTATTACTCAATTTCTCGCCCGCCGAACAGGAACAATTGAAAAAATATAGCTACTTAATCGAATGGTTAGAAGAGATTGTGTTAGACGAAGCCGATAACTACAAACGTGAAGGACTCAAACAAGGGAGAGGCGTTTCTAAACTATATTTCAAAGACCGTTTTATGTCGGTGGATAACAACGTATTGTCGGCGGAAAACTCCAACGAAGGTATATTGCATGTCCTGTTTTATCTGGCCTTATTCATCAGCCGTCAAACGCCACAATTGTTTGCGATAGATAATATTGAATCTAGCCTCAATCCGCATTTGTGTCGTCATTTGATCGAACAATTATGCGAATTGGCAAAAACCAACCGTAAACAAGCCCTGATTACTACTCATAATCCAGCGATTTTAGACGGTTTAAATCTGAATGATGAGGCGATTCGTTTATTTATTGTAAATCGTGATGACGAGACCGGGCAAACGCAAGTAGAACGTTTACAGGCGAAACCACGTCCGGATAACGAGAGAAAACATATAAAACTATCTGAACTTTGGATGAAAGGATATATTGGTGCAATTCCAGAGGACTTCTAAATGCTTACCATATCAAAAAAAGAGATTAATGTTAGGTAGTCCATCCAAACCAATGGAGATGTTAACATTCAATGAGTTATCAACGGTCAAGGTTGGTCTTCACCTCAAAGGTGAAGGCCCACAAGGCCAAAAGAACCGCCCACGGTTAAGAAATTAAGTTTCTGGAAAAACTTAGTTTCTTTGGCACCGTGGCATAATGTGAGATAATAATTCATAAGTACCATATAATGCTACCTCCACAAGAACTACAAAATATTTTACAAGACCTAGAATCAGACCGCATAGAAAGGACGGTCTCAACCGATAAAACCGACAAATTTGGAGAAGCCATTTGTGCGTTTGCCAATGACTTCCCCCGGCATGGCCTCCCTGGCTACTTGTTGATTGGTGTCAAGGATGACGGTGCCCCCAATGGCTTACAAGTGACTGATAGACTCTTGCAAAATTTAGCGGCCCTACGTTCTGATGGAAACGTTCAACCGTTACCGGCGTTGACTGTGCAAAAATATCTCTCACCCAACGGTCAAGGAGAAATTGCAGTGGTAGAAGTCTTCCCCTCCGATTTGCCACCAGTGCGTTATAAAGGACGAGTGTGGATTAGAGTAGGACCAAGACGGGCGATTGCCAACGACAGTGAGGAACGGTTGCTTTCGGAAAGACGTAGGGTCAAATACTTTGATGCTCTCCCCTGTGTGGAGAGTACACTGACCGACTTGGGTTTAGATTTATTTCACCTAAACTATTTACCAGAGGCGGTTGCTCCAGAAATTATTGAAGAAAATCAACGAAGCCCTAAAGAACAACTCGCGTCTTTGCGCTTTTACGATTTGACTAAAGATTGTCCAACCTATGCAGGTTTGTTACTGTTTGGCAAAAATCCAATTTATTGGTTACCTGGGGCCTATCTTCAATTTTTGCGAGTAGCAGGGACACAATTGGTTGACGATATAGAAAGTGAAGACATGATTTCAGGAGATTTACTCACGGTATTACGAGAATTAGACCGTCTCATTGAACGACATAATCAACACCGTCCGGTCTTTCAAACCGCGTTAAGAGAACAACAAATCTTCTCTTACCCAACGATAGCCCTGAGAGAATTGCTCCTCAATGCGGTGATGCACCGCCAATATGATTCTTCGGCACCGGTTCGCTTTTATTGGTTTGCAGATCATATTGAAATTCAAAGTCCAGGAGGACTGTTTGGAAGCGTTACACCAGACAATTATCTTCAGCAAAATGCTTATCGAAATCCTACCGTGGCGGAAGCCATGAAAGTGTTAGGATATGTGAATAAGTTTGGCATGGGCATACGACGGGCCCAAGACGCACTGAAAAAACATGGCAACCCGCCGGCCGAATTTCAATTTGACTCTTCTTACGTGTTAGTGATAGTGAAACCAACTCAATGAAAACTATAGCTTTTTTCAATAACAAAGGAGGAGTTGGTAAAACCTCATTGGTCTATCACCTGACCTGGACTTATGCTGATTTAGGACTGAAAATAATCGCCGCAGATTTCGACCCGCAAGCGAATCTTACTTCGATGTTTTTGAGGGAAGAACGACTGGTGAATTTATGGCCTGAGGAGGGGCAAGGGCAACCACAAAGTATTTTAGCCACCGTGAAACCCATTTTAAAAGGTACTGGAGACATTGCCCCGCCTTATGTAGAAAGCGTGACGACAGAAATTGGATTGATAGTTGGAGATTTAGGACTGTCTCTTTTTGAAGACAAATTATCCGATGCCTGGCCCCGTTGTTTGGATCGCGATGAGGCGGCATTTAGAATTATCTCCGCCTTTTATCGTATTCTCGTATTAGCAGCGCAACAACAAGAAGCAGAAATCGTTTTGATTGACGTGGGACCCAATTTAGGCGCAATTAATCGGGCGGCACTGATTGCAGCGGATTATGTCGTCATTCCGTTAGCACCAGACTTGTTTTCTTTACAAGGACTGAAAAATTTGGGACCTCGCCTGCGTGATTGGCGCGAAGGATGGCAGGAACGTCTGTCAAAAAATACGGATAAAGACTTGGTACTACCAACTGGTCAAATGCAACCGGCAGGTTATGTCATTCTTCAACATAATGTACGTTCGGACCGCCCAGTTAAAGCGTATTCACGTTGGATGGAAAAGATGCCAGCTACTTACCGGCAAGAGGTACGGTATGAAAAGAACGTTAAGCGACCTCCAACAGTAGAAAAGGACAAATATTGTCTGGCTACCCTGAAACATTATCGTAGTCTAATGCCACTGGCAATGGAAGTTCACAAACCGATGTTTCATCTCAAAGCTGCGGATGGTGCCATTGGGAGTCATATCTCAGCGGCTAAAGACTGCGGTAAAGATTTTGCAGGCTTGGCACATAAAATTGCCAAAGCCTGTGAGTTTGAAGAGATTTTACCCAATTATAAATAACCAAAACTAATTTGATTTTTTCACCCTAGAGGATTGATTGGAGACCCCTTATGTCGAACTTAACTGAAGTATTGAAACACAAAAGACAAGAATTACTGAGAAAATACGAGAAATTAGGCGTGGATGCCAATTATTGGAGCGAAGAAGTTAACGCCTTGTTTGATCAAATTCGAGAATGGTTGGCACCGCAGGCACAAGAAGGATTACTCTCGTTTGAACAACGCTTGGAAGAATTTGAGGTGCCCTTAGTCGGTCGTCGCAGTTTAGACTCATTCGCTATCAAATTTTGTAATGGCGAAACCCTGTTGCTGAAAAACATCGGCTTACACCTGGGCGGAGCCTTTGGTCGGTTGGAAATAAAAATCGGCCTACGCCTTATTAGAGTGGTACTCAATGAAAAAAGAGGCAGTTGGTTTTTGAACGAACGTGGCCGACCTAGACAACCAGAAATTATTCAGGAATTGAACCAAGAGAATTTTGAACAAATCATTATCAGTTTCGTCGAATTGTTCTAATCTCCTGGTCGTGTTTAACCACCGGAGATTAGCAACCACCGGAGATTAATGCGGAATAAATTTCGTACTCCAAATTTTCGCAGTGGCTCATTCAACCAGCAGAATAAAGCAGGAAAGGACTACGGCCAAACTCCCCTCCTTGATCCTTGATAAGGAGGGGTGATATTTAACCTCTGGATTCCTCACCTGACTTTTTCTCCGTTTGAGATTGTCCCAAGACGGCCTGCCAAAAAGTTTTTTGCAGTGCCGTCAACGAAGTTAAATTATCCGGCAAAAACGGCTTCATCAAAGTGGCTGCTTCAAAGCCATCGATACCCGCCGTCATATTTTTGCGGATGGTCTCCAGCATCTCATTTTGCAATGACTCAAAGTTAGGTAAACCCAAAAAGCTACGTAATTCCTGTGGTGTCGCATCAATATCAAAATGAATTTTCATCATGGTCTCCCCTGGTTAAATCAGTTTAAATTTAATCGGACTTACGCACTAACTACCGCCCCAATCACCCTTGGCAAGGAGGGGAGGGAGGGTACGGTCGGAAAGTTTTTGTAGTCAGCAACGCCACTCAGTCTAACAGCAATGGCCAAGTTTGTCAAGATGTGAGTGTACAACGGTTTATTTAAAGGGTCAAAAGGTCAATTGCCGTAGCCAGTGTGGAAATCCTCTGGTCAACTCTCTGTTATCTGTTATCATGGGCACCCATACTTACGACGAATTTCCCTATCGCTGTGTCATACGTCCTGACATTCAGCCTAATCAGTTGGCGACGTTGGCGACTTTATTTAATCTTCAACCGCCCGCCGTGCCAACCAGTCGAATACTAGAATTAGGCTGTGGTAATGGAATCAACTTAATTGCCATCGCTCAAAGTTTTCCGCAGACGCACTGTGTTGGGATTGATTATTCGGCGCAACAAATTGCGGACGGACAACACCTCATCGAGGAGATTGGACTGTCTAATATCACCTTACAGCATTTAGACATTTTAGCCGTCACGACGCAATTAGGCAATTTTGACTATATCATCAGTCATGGTGTATACTCATGGGTACCTGAGCCGGTGCGGGAAAAAATTTTGCGCATTTGTACACAACAATTATCGCCGTCCGGCATTGCTTATATCAGTTATAACACTTATCCCGGTTGGTATTTTAGTCAAATGCAACGGGAAATGTTTTTATATTTTCATGCGCAACAATTTCAAGATACCTTAAATATTCGGCCGGCGGAAACTAAGCAATTATTATCCCTGGCACTGGCTTTGAATCAAACTCAACCTGGTGCGTTTACCTCGTTGTTGCAGGAGCATTGGGAACGTTTCGCGAAACCAGATCTGGAAAATTATTTACGCCATGATTTGTTAGAATCAACCAATCAACCATTTTATTTTTATCAATTTATTCAGAAACTTAGACAATATAATTTAGAATATATCACTGATGTACACTTTCGTGATGGGGGATTTAGTCATCATCCATTATTAAATTCTCCCGCCATTACTCAGCAGTTATTTAAAAATGATTTTTTGGCCCAAGAGCAATATTTAGATTTTTTCGGCAATCGCAAATTACGGATGAGTTTATTCGGTCATCAAGGTTTGACGGTGAAGCGGGAATTAGATCCCAAATTGTTACCAAAATTTTATGTCGCCATGAATTCAGGGTGGTCGGCGGTGACGACTTCCCAACAGGAGGTCACTCAATCCTTGACTTTGCAAAAAATTGCCCGCCAACCAGTGACGATAACCACGCCCTGGACCCAGCTAGCAATTGGGCACTTGTTACAAAAGCATCCTCGTAATCTCGCTTTCAACGAACTATTGCAATCAGTGCTGAGGAATCATTTTCAATTGACCTCGCGGGATAATGAATCAGAGTTAACTGCAACCTTAGCAGTTGAATTATTAGAGCTTTATGTCCAAGAAGTCATTGAATTAAGTGTGCTACCGACACCAGGGTTTAGCACGACTATCAATGATTATCCTATGGTCAGTCCGTTGGCGCGGTGGCAAGCGGCCCAGGGCCAGACCACGATTGTTAATGTGTTAGGTCAATTAGGGCAATTGGATGAATTTACGTGTCAATTATTACCTTATCTCGACGGTAATCATAGTCGTTTACAGTTACTAGACCTGATGGCGGAATGGGTCGTTAACCACAATCTGACCGTGATGGTGGGAGCAGAGGAGGTAGCATTTAGTCAGTTGCCAACTACGGAAGTGGTTCAAATTTTGGAATGGTATTTGAATGACCTGTTGACTACTATTGCCAAACATGCGTTGTTGGTGGACTCTTGAAGTTTGGCCCTCACCCCCGGCCCCTCTCCCAGAGGGAGAGGGGAGTAAACCGGTGTTGCCGCCGGTCGCCCCTCTCCCTCTGGGAGAGGGGCGGGGGGTGAGGGCCGGTAATCCAAATGGTGCGATAGCCGCATCTTAACTTTTGTTAAACCGATATTTTAGTTATGTCAAAATTACTTAATCAACTACGCTTGACCTTATTTAAAATCAGTCCGTTTATGTTACTGATGTGTTATCTATTTTATGCCTTACCCGTGTCGGCTGGAGGTACTAAGGCCAATTCGAAAGCCCATTCGAAGCCAGAGACTACCACCATTTATAAATATATTGATGGCGACGGCGTGTTGCATTTAACCAATAAACCGCCGAAGAAAACTGAGGAGGTATTATATGCCCGTAGTTATGTGATTCAATCATATACTCCACCTCCTTCTCCTTCGTCATTACCCTCGTTTAAAATCATTCGACCTGGGGAGAGTCTGCCGGTAGTCAAGAGCACCCCCTCTCTGTCGAAAAGAGCCAGTGAAAGAGCCAATGAATATGCCGCGTTGATTGAAATGACAGCGACTCGTTACGGAATCCCTTCGGCCTTGCTACATGCGGTAATTAGAGTTGAATCCAGCTATAATCCCACGGCCACCTCACCCAAAGGTGCCGTTGGGTTAATGCAATTAATGCCAGGGACCGCGAAACGCTATGGGGTAACTGACCGCACGGACCCTGCCGATAATTTAAATGGCGGGGCCCGTTATTTAAGCGATTTGTTGAAAATGTTTAATCAAGATGTATCGTTAGCCTTAGCCGGTTACAATGCCGGTGAAAATGCCGTGATCCGTTATGGCAACACCATTCCACCTTATCGCGAAACTAAAAATTACGTCGCACAAATTATGGCCATTTATCGTCGTCATTTACTCAATGCGGCTAACGTTAACTACTATCAATTGGCGGAAAAATAAATGTCTTTGCCATTGCATACTCAATTAGATTTCCCCTTGAATGTTTATGCGCATACGCTCTATTTGCAACAAGGAGAAGTGCAATATTTACACTATGGTTTAGTCGAAGCGCAGGAAGACGCTTGGGCCGTCGGCGCGTTAACCGCACAACAACGGGCCACCGAATTATTATTAACCCAGTTACCGCCGCCGCCGGCGCAGATTTTAGAGGTCGGATTAGGGTTAGGCACGTTAGCGTCGATTTTGATTAATCGCGGTTATCAAGTCACTGCCATTAGTCCAGACCCCTCTCAAATTGCCTTGTCGCAACAACGTTTAGGGGACACGGCTCAATTACTTTGTACCTCTTTGGAAAATTTCACTGCCACGAAGCAATTTGACGTTATCCTGTTGCAAGAATCGGCACAATATATCGACTCTCTGACTTTATTCAATCAGGCCCAAGATTTATTGAAAGAGCATGGGGTCTTATTAATTGCCGATGAGGTCAGTTTACAACGACACCCCACTGAGGAGGTGGTAGGATTACCGTTTTTGCCATACAGTTTAGCTCAAGCCGAGCGTTGCGGTTTTCAGTTAACCAAACATCTCGATTTGTCTCAACAAGCCGCGCCCACTTTGGATTATTTACTGACGGCGATTGCCCAACACGCTTCACAATTATTAGTCGATTTATCAATCACCGAGGCCGTCTTACAAAATCTCCTCCAAGCACTGCGTCAGTATCAACAAAAATATCGCGCGGGTCTTTATGGCTATGTGTTATTAACCTGGCAAAAACAAGAAACCCCGCGCTGGCGAGTGAGAGCCGTGACCGCTTCACAGCAAGACCAAGTCCGACAATTATTTTTCCAAGTGTTTCAACACGAATTGAGTGCCGAGATGTGGGCTTGGAAATATGGCAATGGTCATGGCCTGGCGACCGCGGCTTGGCAAGACCATGAGATGGTGGCGCATTATGGTGGCCTGATACGAGAGTTGCGGTATTTTGGTAGCCCCAAAACAGGGGTACAAATTGTCGATGTGATGGTAGCCAGTCAAATGCGTGGTGTGTTGACGAGACGAGGCCCTTATTTTTTAGTCGGTGCCACTTTTCCCGAATGTTATGCTGGCTACGGTGCCAAAATTTTACTCGGCTATGGTTTTCCCACGGCCCGCGCGATTCGAGTAGCTGAATTGTTAGGGATTTATGCCGATGTGGGTAAAATGGTAGAAGTTCGCTGGAAAACTCAACCTGGTAAGCCAAAATTGTGGACTAGAATTCGCCATTTACAGCCGCAAGATAATTTGAAAGACCGTGAATTAATTGATGACCTCTGGTCTCAATTACATCCGCAATTGATTCAGGCGATTGTGGTCTGTCGAGATTGGCTGTATGTACAACATCGTTATCTTTCGCACCCGCAAAAACATTATGAACTTTTATTAGTCACTCGACGCTTGACTGGCACTCCATTGGGGATTATAGTGCTCTACCGAGACGGAGACACTTGCAAATTATTGGACTGCATTGCCCCATTGCAACATTTGGCTATACTTATTCAACAAGCGCGTCGACTCGCAGGCAATTGGGGAATGGTGACGCTCAGTGCCTGGATCACGGAAACTTTCGCTGCTCAGTTTACCGCCACTGGCGGCGAGATTCATCCGCTCGATGTGAGAATCCCGCATTGCGTATGGTATGTGGGTCCGCCAGCGGAAGAGGTTAGAAATCATTGGTGGTTAATGGGAGGAGATACGGATTTTATGTAAATAGATCAATCGGATTTACACATTAATCATCGAACCGTGGAGTCCCCAAACCGGTTTTGGGAGCATCGATGATTTTTAAAATCACTCACTTTTATGAAACTGGAGATCCCTTATGATGCAATTCATTGCCAACTTAAAGATGGCCTATAAATTACTGTTAATGCTGTTTTTTCCGCTATTAGGGATGATGTATTTTTCCTCTAATCTGCTACTGGAAAAGTACCATCTCGCTCAAGACATGAACAAACTGGAAAATGCTATTGAATTATCCGTCAATTTTAGCCGATTGCTCCACCAAGTACAACGGGAGCGCAGTTTCGGCGATTTATTTTTGCAAAATCCTGACCCTAAGTTTGCTACCATTTTTTCTCAGGAAATAGGTGAGACTGATAAGTTTATGGCCGTCATCAATGATTTTTTGAAGACCTTTGAGAGCAACCATTATCAAGCCGCTTTCCAGTCGAAATTGGAAAATGTATTAACACTGCTGAAGAACCTTAAAATCCTACGTGAGGAGGTGATGAATAAACAGATTGATGCGCCACGGGCAATCCAACGTTACACCGAGATTAGCCAACCGTTATTGGTCTTTATTATCCAAATTGTTGAAATCATTGTCAATCGCGACGTTCTGAAGATGGAGTTAGCCTATGTAAATGTCTTAGTGGCTAAAGAAAAAGCCGCGTTGGAGCGGTCTGTAATGGCGAAGATATTTTTTCAACAACGGGTGGAAGCCGCTCAAATTCGGAAATTGACTGAACTAATTACCGAAGGCCAATCGTTTTTAGACCGTAACGAGCAAGTTCTCTTTACTGATAAGCAAAAGCTCTTTTTCAAAGCGAAAATGGTCGGAGAGTTTATTGACGAGACTCAAAAAATGCGAGAGATGGTTTACGACCCAGATAGCAATGGTCAGTTAAAACAAACGGTGGATCCAGAATACTGGCATACCATGCAAACCGGTCGAATCGAACTGTTGAAAGAAATTGAAGATAAATGCGCTCATGATTTGCACGAAGTGGCAGTAACTATCAGACAAGTTACTTATCAGCAATTGTTTATCACTATGAGCAGCACCCTGCTGGTTATTGCGTTAGCCATGTTATTGGTCAGCGTTATCTTAAAAGGTGTAACCACTCGTCTTAATACAGCGGCCCAAATTGCGGATGCGATTGCACAAGGCAATTTGGAGAATGTCGTCGTGGCGACTACGAAAGACGAAACGGGCCGACTGTTGCAAGCGTTAGGCCGTATGCAAACTCAGTTACGGGAGCGTTTGGCAAAAGACCAACGAATTGCGGAGGAGGCTTTGCGCATCAATCGAGCCTTAGATTATGCGACCACCTGCATCTTGATTACTGATAGTCAGTATCAAATTATTTATTTGAATGAAGCGGCGCAACGCTTGTTTAAAACCGAAGGAGATAAAATTCGAACGGAGTTACCCCAGTTTGATGCCAATCAAATGGTAGGTACCAAAGTGGACTTTTTCCATAAAAATCCAAGTTATCAACACCAAATACTCAGTCAACTGTCTGGTAGTCGTCGGGCCAAAGTAACGATCGGCGGAGTTACTCTTGACCATATTATTACGCCAGTAACTAATACTAATGGCGAGCGTTTAGGTATGGTGGTGGAGTTCAATAATCGTTCGCTGGAAGTGGCTACCGCAGAAGAAATTAATACCGTTATCCAAGCGGCTTCTCAGGGCAATTTTCAGCAACGGATTGGCCTGGAACATAAAACCGGCTTTTTTAAACTCTTTAGTGAGAGTGTTAATCAAATTTTGGACATTAATCAGGGTCTGATTGAGGAGGTTATACGAATCTTCGCCGCCCTCTCTCAAGGTGATTTAACCAAAATGATTGAAAACAATTATGCTGGCACTTTTGAACAATTGAAAAATGATGCTAATACGACGGTCCGGCAATTGACGGACATTATTACTATCATTAAACAAACGGCTGACTCCGTGAGTATCAGTGCGGAAGACCTTTCAAAAAGCAATGTGAGTCTCAATCAACGCACCGAGCAACAAGCGGCTTCGTTGGAGGAGACTGCGGCCAGTATGGAACAAATAACTAGCACCGTGCAGCAAAATGCGGATAATGCCAAGCAGGCGACGCTATTGGCCAGTAGTGCGCGAGAAAGTGCCGAGACCGGTGGTGCGGTCGTCGGGTCGACCATCCAAGCGATTACGGAAATCCACCGGAGTAGTCAAAAAATTACCGACATCATCAGCGTGATTGATGGCATTGCGTTCCAAACTAATCTCTTAGCGCTCAATGCGGCGGTGGAAGCGGCGCGGGCCGGTGAGCAAGGTCGTGGCTTTGCGGTGGTGGCGACCGAGGTTCGGAATTTAGCGCAACGTAGTGCTGCTGCCGCTAAAGAAATCAAGGGGTTAATCCATGACAGTGTCACCAAGGTGGAGGAGGGAACTAAGTTGGCTA
>DZAL01000237.1 GCA_022729575.1 Thiomargarita sp. | reverse complement strand
CCAGAGGGAGAGGGGCGAAAGAAAATACGAGAAAATTTATACTTCAGTACTTATCTATCGCTCAATACTTCCCCCAACCATACATCACCACTTGCTTATTCTTCGTCAATGGCACCGTTATCCAACAGGGTTGCTCAGTTACCGGGCAACGAAAATCAAAATCCCAGACCAAGTTTTTACCTGATGTGGGTAGGACCGTGAGATTACAAAATATTTTTCAGATCGGTCATATAGTAATATCCTTACCTATTTGTTCTACAATGAATTTGGCCAGTAGGGATAACACCCCTTCGAGGGGTGTTATCCCTCAGAGCTCAAGTACCACAGTGGGTGAATATTACTATATCAATGCTAATTGCGGAAGATTATTCTTTTCTTGATTAGTGTTCTTAGAGCCGGTTCAAAATCTTTTGAGGGGGTTAACCAATTATTTTCAAACAGTTAACCTATTCCCGAACTGAAGTTAACCAACCCCACCCAAATCGGAAACCAACCTGAGAACAGTTGATCCAAGCGACCTAACGCGAGAACCTACCAGGGAGAACTTCTAGTCGGTGATTTGAGTGGTATTTTTGCAGAATGGGTTGGGTTTCATTCGGTTAATTCTACAATTCTGGAAATTCTGATTCAGACCACAATTCCAAGCCCGCGTAAGTTGACATGGACGGGGTGGTCATGGAGAATTTGCCAATGATAAACCAGTTGGCGTTTGGACTGGTTACCAATCTGATGGCACTACCTATCCGGAGACGTATGTGGAGGGATAAAGCAGTAGTAACGTCAGTCCGCCATCCCTCGTCAACACTTAGAAACGTTGACCACACTTAAACGGGCGAACAGGAAAGGGAGTTTCGCTCCCTTTAATTCAACTTATGAGGAGAATTTTATGCCTAGAAACATTTTCAAAGAAGGAAAAAAATATACCTTCAGTGATTACTTCGAAATGGGACATCCTGCCGAAGAAATAGTCACCGCCTTGGGATATACTTTGATTAGCCAACTTCTCCCACTGCCTCAAAATAATCAGTTTGACCCCGCCGTGCTGGAGAACCTGAAAAATTCATATTACGCCTTAGTTCCAAAAATTTCGCTAAACTCGGAAATCGCTAAACGAGAACTGATGATTGCTCCCCTACTTCATGCGGTTATCAAAACCGTCGAGGCTAAATTAAATATCGAATATTCGATAGAGATCGATGATAAACTGAGCGGCACTATAGATTATTTATTTCATTCCACGAAACAACTCATCGTGATTGAAGCTAAAAAAGGTGATTTGGAAAGAGGTTTTAACCAATTAGCCGCAGAAATGATTGCTGTCGATAAGTACGAAGAGGCCAATCTACCGGCAAGGTTATATGGTGCGATAACTATAGGCGAAGTTTGGCGTTTTGCGATTTTAGAAAGAAACCCAAAAACCTTACTGAAAGACATTCACACCTTCAGATTCCCAGAAGATTTAACAGATCTGTTCTCGATTTTGAAGGGCATTTTGGATAACGAAGCCCAGCCTGCGTAGGGGGACCTATGTGCCTTTCACGAACTTGACCTTGACGACCAACTCGCAATCATTTTTCGATGGTGCATCAGATAAAATCGTACAAGTACACCGAAATTTTACCATACTGGAGAGTTTGATATGACAACCATTGCTGAGGTCGGCATAAATACGCCATGGTTTCAACTTTTGGAACGAGTGATTAAAGGAGAATATGTAACGATTACCCACCGCGGTGTTACCGTTGCCGAACTGATTCCCAAAACTACCAAAAATCCTTCAGCAATTCAAATAGCTATAGCCCAATTGAAGGAGTTTCAAGCCTCTCATACCTTCAGATAAATAGAATGAAGAGTCGTCAAAATCTAGGTAGTCCCTACCAACCAATGGAGGTATTAAAAGACCGGGATGACACCCCTTCGCGGCAATGCCATTAAGTTAAGCAATTCCCCGGTCAGGTTTTAACCTTGAAGGTCTGGTTTTAGACCTTCAAGGTTTCTTTCGCAGGCTTAACTTAATGGCAGTGACCCCTTCGCGGAGGGTATCCCTGCTTGACGAATTTAGAACACTTTAACCATGTTGGTAGTGAGAGAATTTGACTGAGAACTTAGGACTGGCAGTCCTTTGAGGACTGCCAGTCCTGACCGCATCATCATCCACCTGTCATCAGACAAATAGTCGTGGCTTATAATCACCAACTCCTCATCAATACACACTAACCGCCGATTCTCCCAAATCACTTCCCCCAAATTTTGGATTTCCCAAATCTTCTCAAATTCTTGATTGACCGTCACCAAGGAATTATCTGGATAGGTCACATCCCGCACAAAGCCACTGTGGTCCTTGGGATACTTAGTGTCTTTTGAACTCCACACTGGCAGTTCCCAACCATGAAAATACTGCCGCATCAGAATCAACGGATGCACTTCTAGGGCATGGGCCAAACTGATAAATGTTGATAGTTTAGTTTCCTCTAAAATTTTATCATTCAAGATGTTATAAAATGCTTGCCGACTTAGCTTCGACCTCTTAATAACTTGCGTTTTAGTCACACCTAATTGACGAATGCGTTGTGAAATATGAGCGGATAATTCTTTGGTGGCCATCGCTTTTTTCCCTCTATTCATTTTGTCAAGCGCAGTTGACAGTTAAAAGTTTATTGTAGCATAACCTTTCTTCAAGGGTAGGTATCTCAACCAAATCTTCAAGTTTTGCTACATCAAAACAGGAGTAAAGATGATGCACACTAATTTAGCAGACCACCATAGTGTACCGATGGCAACCCGTTGTGTGTATGAAAGTCTGAAACGTTGCTGTCCAACCGGTAAATCTCGTTGCCAAGTGAGTTATAATACCTTGGTTCTCACATTGTCAATACTAGGGCACGAATCATTCTCCAAGCCATTAACTCACAACTAGGCTTGGTGACACCCATTATTTGTACTCCGGAAGAATTTATGGAGGTTTAACATATACCAAGACCCAATTATTGAAGAAATTCACGCCATTCGTCTTCAAATAGAAGCCGAGTGTGAAGGTGATTTTGCCAAACTTACCCAGCGGGCGAAACAAATTGAAGCACAATATCAAGACCGCATTGTTTATGACTTAGAAGCGTTGCGGCACGGTCATCGCCAACAGGCATTGACTCCGCCTTCTAACCTGAAACGTGTTTAACCTTTTTAGGATTTACGCAAAACAGCTTTTCTAAACCTTTAAGGTTTAGGAAAGCTACTAGATCAATGCCCCAAATATTTGTTGTCAAGTAGAATCTGTGGCAACTGGTATGGCCTGCGTGGCCTACGTAACGAAAGGGAGGCGGGCCACAAAGCAAAGCCCACCTGACTAATCCTTGGTTGAAACAGGATGACATGGATTAAAAGAAGTAACCGGGTGAATTGATATTTAACCCTGTTCCTCCCCTTAATCGGTGTCATCCTGTTTCTATTTTGAGGATTGACATTTACCAAAACCTCTGTTAACCTATTAGCTGTTCCATCCACTGAATTAAGCCACTTTAACAGGTTAATGAACATCGATATATGAGAGAATCCCTAGAACGATTAAAACCACAACATTTCGTTAATGCCCGATTATATCGCACTGAAGAAGAAGTCGTGCAAGACGCGCTACGTTTGCTATTGCGAACCCGCCCACAGGTGCGTATCAATCTCGCGGTGTATTATTATCAAACGGCAGACATTTCGTTGGCAAAAGCGGCCAGTTTGGCAGGAGTAAGTTGGATACAAATGAAAGAGATTCTCTTGGAACAGGGTGTGCCACTGCAACTTGGTCCGGCCAACGTAACCGAAGCCGAACAAGAAGTGCAATCGTTACGTGAATATTTTGCCCGCTACCAATGACCATTATCTCGAATACTACGGTCCTGTCTAACTTTGCTAGTGTTGGTGTACTTGACCTACTACGGCAATTATACCAAACTTTGACTATTCCCGTCGAGGTCTATGAAGAAATTGAAATCGGCCTGACCGAGGGATATAATTTTTACGAAGGTATTCAGCAATTCATTTTTCCTTTCGCAGACTCAGGTTGGATACATTTGACTAGCCTCAATGAAGAGGAGTTACGTCTGTTTGGTGAATTATCTTCACGCTTACATCCTGGTGAAAGGGCTTGTTTAGCCATGGCGGATAAGCGTGGCTGGTGGTTACTAACAGATGACCGTGCGGCACGTCGGGAAGCCAGCCGCAGAAATATACGTCTCTCCGGTTCGATAGGATGTTTGGTCTTGGCGGTGGAACGGGAAATTTATTCGTTAACACAAGCTAATGAGGCATTAGAAGCAATGATTCAACAAGGGTATTTGTCGCCGGTGACTGATTTGACCGTGCTTCTCAAACCAGAAACATAACGAGTTATGGAACCCACGTAAGTTGGACCTCGTAGCCCACGTAGGTTGGACTAAGCGAAGTCCAACCTTACCCGTCGCGAAACTTGACCGACCCTTGGTTGAAACAGGATGACATGGATTAAGAAAAGGAACTGGGTGAATTGATATTTAACCCGGTTCCTCCTCTTAATAGGTGTCATCCGGTTTCTATTTTGAGGCTTGACATTTACCAAAGAAATGTATAACCTAGTCGTAAGTTCGTGTAACTTGGACTTCGCTTCGCAAAATCCAACATTACTTGGAGAGATGGATAATCTTAGTTCGCCGGCGGAAACAACAACCTACACGGACTCACCTTACGCCTTTCAACTCAAATCAGGTGTTACGCCGCATGACTAAAAAAACTCTGTTGATTATTGCAGGTGCCAACGGTTCCGGGAAAACGACACTCGCCCCCTTTTTATATCCAGTTTATAATATTGAAGAGTCGGTGAATCCTGACTTGATTGCGGCAGGTTTGTCATTACATCCAGAAACCGTCGCTTTCCCAGCCGGGCGAATCGCGTTGTTACGCATTCAGCAATTGATAGAACAACAGAAATCTTTTGCTTATGAAACTACCTTGGCCAGTCATACGTTATCGCACCTTTTACAAAAGGTGAATCGTGACCATTATCAAGTCAGTTTACATTTTTTAGCGTTGCCTTCGGTGGCAGCGGCAATAGACCGCGTTAAACGTCGTGTCCAACAAGGTGGACACGACATTCCGGTAGCAATTATCGAAAGACGTTTTAAACGCGGTTTACATAATTTCTTTCATCTCTACCGGCACCAAGTCGATGAATGGGTTTTATACGATGCCCTGTCTCAAACACAACAGGTTATTGCCTATCAAGAAGGGAAAACCGTAACTATTTTGTTAAACGATAACTGGATGACGTTAACGGAGACTATAATATGATTGAGATTGAACGATTACAAGAGGCCTTTCGACAAGCGACGGAACGGGCTATCAAAATTCATGAGGCATTGGAAATTCCGTACATCACCTCGCATCATGGGCAAGTTGTAGAAATGTTGCATGGTGAAGTAGTACGAGTCATTGAACCAAATAGGTTTGGTAACGACAGCGCCTCGTCATCTTAGCCCGCGTAGGTTGGACTGAGCTTCGCTACGTCCAACATTAGCCGGCGTAACAAAAGTCAGGTGGACCACGCTACAAAGCAACCTCCACTTGACCGACCCTTGGTTGAAACAGGATGACATAGATTAAGAGCAGGGACCGGGTGAATTGATATTTAACCCTGTTCCTCCTCTTAATCGGTGTCATCCTGTTTCTATTTCGAGGCTTGACATTTACCAAAACTATGTTAGCCTGTCAGCTAGCGATTGCGCATCTTAAATTAGTACGGACCAACAGCAATGACGTACTGACAGAAATCTCTATTCTTTGGAGTATAAAAGCACAATGAGGTGCAAAATCTGCTAACTATCCTGGTAAAATTTGAAAAACGGACCCTTATGACTCAACCCACGATTTATATAGAAACCAGCATCATTAGCTATTTATATGCCAATTCTTTGTACTCCTTACGAACTTATGGGAGGAAAATTATGTGGACTGACCACATTGTAGAAGAGATACACCAAATTCGCCAAGAGTATATGAAACAATTTAACTACGATTGGCAAGCTATCTTTGAAGACTTAAAAGAGGTGGAAAGAAATAGTCAACAACAGGTGGTTTCGCGGCCCAGACCCAGAAGAAAGTTGCCGGCGGATAAACCTAACACGGATAACTAAACTGTAACTGACCTTATGCTCTGTTGACTCAACCCGGCCCCTCCTGGTTAAAGATTTGACAACTTTTCGAAAGTTGTCAAATCTAAATCGAACTCTCCTCCTTGCTAAGGAGGAGCTAGGGGGGGGTGCGTAAGGTGAGTTATTGATTAAAAATTTTCCTCAATCCAAGCCTGTTGAATGGCTTCCAAAATCTTTTCGCCACAGTGTTGCGGCTCATCCTCAAACTCCTCCAGTGCCAGTATCCACTGATATAAATCGGTGAACTTCACATACCGTGGATCTAACTCCGGGTAGCGGTCACTCAGTTGCAACGCAATTTCTTGAATATCTACCCATTTTAAGCCCATAACCGTTTTTCCCTTAGTGACGTTCAGACGCTAGATTGACTGTGTATTTAGGAATTTCAATAGTAAGATTCTCCGTGCCCACTATCGCTTGACAGGCCAAGCGTGACTCGGCGGTTAACCCCCAGGCGCGGTCCAATAAATCTTCCTCGACTTCCGAGGCCGCTAGTAACGAGGATAAGCCCGTTTGAACAATAATATGGCAAGTAGTACAGGCGCACACCCCACCACAATTATGTTCCAATTCAATTTCATTGGCTAGAGCTGCTTCCAAAATACTGGTCCCTTCTTCCACAGTAATTACTTTGCCAGCGGGACCAATCTGGTAATGGGGCAAAAAAGTAAGTTGGGGCATAAGTTAAGATTTTTCCTCCATAAAGTCGTCGACACGATGGCCGGTTAACGCTTTACGAATGGCATTATCCATTCGTCGGGCCGCAAATTCACGGGTCACCTCATCTAGTTTTTGAATGGCTTGTTTAATTGCTGTTGCCTCCTTTCCGTCTTTAACTTTGAGCAAAGTATCCAAGGTGGCACTGATATTTAAAAATTCATCTCGTTTTAACAAGGTGGCTCCATCCGTATGCAAAGCGGCCCGTAAGGCGTTAATCACGCGGTCGGCTTCCACTTGTTGTTCGCGTAAAGACCGTAATTCGGCATCGGCTTTGGCATGAGATTGCGAATCCTTTAACCGTTGTTCAATTTCACGGTCGGTCAAACCATAAGACGGTTTGACTATAATTTCACTATGCACACCACTGATCATTTCCCGCGCCGAAACACTTAATAAACCATCGGCATCTACTTGATAAGTGACGCGAATTCGCGCCGCACCAGCAACCATTGGTGGAATCCCCCGTAACTCAAAGCGAGCCAGCGAGCGACAATCGGTGATTAATTCTCGTTCTCCTTGCAGAATATGAATAGCCATCACGGTTTGTCCATCTTTAAAGGTGGTAAACTCTTGCGCTCGTGCCACCGGAATGGTGGTATTACGTGGAATGATTTTTTCCACTAAACCGCCCATGGTTTCAATGCCTAACGATAACGGAATCACATCGAGGAGGAGCATTTGGTCGCCCGGCTGGTTACCCACTAAAATATCCGCTTGAATCGCCGCGCCAATGGCAACTACTTTATCCGGGTCAATATCTACATGCGGTGGTCGTTGAAAAAACTCGGCCACTGTTTCACGTACTCGTGGCATTCGAGTGGTGCCGCCGACCATAACCACTTCGCTAATATCGGCCACGCTTAATCCCGCATCTCGTAGGACCCGACGACAAGGGGTCAACGTTTTTTGAATGAACGGATCAACTAATTGATGCAATTGAGTTTTAGTCAATTTCCCTTGCCAAGATTGACCGTCGGCTAATGGAATGGTTAACTGCGCCATTTCCTGAGTGGTCAAAGTTTCTTTAGCGAGTTTGGCCAATTCTAATAATTCTCGAATATGGCCATGAATGGTATCTTCTGCAATATTAGCCTGTTGCATTATCCATTGGGCAAGGGTACGATCAATATCATCTCCTCCCAAAGCCGTATCCCCAGCGGTTGCCATCACTTCAAGTACGCCCCGTTGCAAACGTAAAATCGAAATATCAAAGGTACCTCCACCTAAGTCATAAATCGCATGAATACCTTCCGCCGCCTTATCCAAGCCATAAGCTACCGCAGCGGCAGTTGGCTCATTAAGTAAGCGTAACACCTTTAAGCCGGTTAGGGTAGCGGCATCTTTAGTCGCTTGGCGTTGTGCATCGTCAAAATAAGCCGGGACCGTGATAACTACGCCAGTTAATTCTCCTCCTAACGTATCTTCAGCCCGTTGTTTTAACACGCGCAGAATTTCGGCGGAAATTTCTACAGGACTTTTCTCACCAGCAACGGTGCGAAGTAGTGGCATTCCTTGATTGGTGTTTTCCACAAAATCATAAGGTAAGCGAGTACCGGTCGTTTTGACATCCGCCAAACCGCGTCCCATTAGACGTTTGACCGAGGCAATTGTATTCAAGGGGTCTGGATAAGCAAATTGTTTAGCCAGTTCGCCCACTTGAATCGAGCCATCCGCGGCATAATGAACTACGGAAGGCAATAAATGTTGGGCTTGGGCATCAGGTAAAGTTTCAGGGAGGTTGCTACGGACGGTGGCAATAAGAGAATTAGTCGTGCCTAAATCAATCCCCGCAGCTAGACGGTGTTGATGAGGAGCCGCAGAAAGACCAGGTTCATTGATTTGAAGCAACGCCATGAGCATTTATCCTTTAATTGAGTGCTAAAGTAATATAAATAGGACTTACGCCAGACCCGGCGTACACTCCACTCCAACCCTCCCCGAATTTAGGGATGGAGTCATTCCGCGATACACCGCGGGTTAGGGGGTACTTTTGCAAAATCAAATAGTTACACCAATTGCTACGTAAGTCCTATCATTTAAGGTTTTAAAGTTAACTTGAAAAATGGATAGTTTTCCAAAGACAATGACCATACATCTTTTAAAAACTGAAAATTTGATTCTTGAGTTTTGTAGTTTACTTTAACCTAATTAAAGTTTCAAGATAATTAGCATTAGTAGGATAAAAATTGTGATATTTAGAGTGTTTTAAAAGTTCCTTTTTAGGCTAGATGTCGTCACCACACGGT
>DZAL01000049.1 GCA_022729575.1 Thiomargarita sp. | reverse complement strand
AACGCCGTAACCTTAGCTTAACTTAATGGCATTGACGCTGGCGCGTGGGAACGAGATATAATTTTAAATTCAATTTGTTACCAAAAATTGGCACCTCGCGTTAATAGTTATCGGCCTATATTCTAACCACTCTTCAACCCTAACGAGAATTAACTACATGAACGCTCTCTCTGCTGTCGAACGTCGGGCCACTATCCAACGTCGCACTTTGGAAACCCAAATAACCGTCCAACTTAATATAGATGGCCAGGGTAAATCTCATCTGGACACTGGGATTCCCTTTTTGGAACACATGCTGGAACAAGTGGCACGACATGGTTTAATCGATTTAGATATTGTCGCCAAAGGTGATCTTCAAATTGATGCCCATCATACGGTTGAAGACATCGGCATTACCCTGGGACAAGCTTTGGCTAAAGCGGTCGGGGATAAAACTGGAATTCGTCGCTATGGTCATGCCTATGTCCCTTTAGATGAAGCACTGTCACGGGTGGTTATAGATTTATCGGGACGAGCCGGCCTAGAATTTCCAGTCACCTTTCCACAAAACCGTGTAGGTCAATTTGACACGGAATTGTTTCATGAATTTTTTCAAGGTTTCGTTAACCATGCTCAAGTGACTTTACAGATTGACAACTTACGCGGCAGAAATACTCATCACATTGCGGAAACCATATTTAAAGCGTTTGGGCGTGCTTTACGACAGGCATTAGAAATTGACCCACGAATGCAAAATATTCTACCTTCCACCAAGGGGAGTTTGTAAATTCGGGGGAAATTAAATAATTCTCAAATTTGGTAGGTGCGTCCTACGCACCTGTATTCCATGCAATTTTCCAAATGGTGCGTAGGACGCACCCTACCTTAAATTTATTTAGGAATGATTCCAGATGAACTTATTAAAATGCGATTTTCATATTCACACAACTTATAGCGACGGCATTTGCTCAGTGCCAGAAATATTAGCATTGTACGCGCAACATCAATTTGATGTGATTGCCATTACTGACCATGTCGTAGATAAAGTCTTGCTACGAGAATTTGAGTTACAAGGAGGACCTCGTACCGTCATACGTGAAAATTTTGTCGATTACCTCCAGGATTTACATCAAACTGCTCAATTGGCTAGAGAAAGCTATGATTTACACTTAATTCCTAGCATCGAAGTCACTAACAATACCAAAGAGTACCATATTTTGGCTATCGACGTGAAAGAGTGGATTGACCCAGATTGGACCGTGCCGCAGATTATTGCAGAAATTCAGCGCCAAGAAGGCATTGCGGTGGCTTGTCATCCCGCACCGAAAGAAGGAGAAGTGTTGCAAGGACCGTTTCGACATTTGTATAATCACCGGCAACAGTATAAAGATTTGTTTGATGCTTGGGAAATCGCCAATCGTTACCACTTATTTCCAGCGATAGGTTTATTAAAAGTACCTTACTTGGCCAATTCCGATTTACACAAGCCAGAACATATTTTTTCTTGGAAAACCCTGCTCAATGCTGAAAAGTATAACACCCATTCAGTTAAACAAGCTATTCGCGGGCATTCCAAGGCTATTTTTTTTCATAGTCAAGTAAAGACCAACCAGAAAGATTAGTCAGCGCGTAAGTTTCGATATAATTTCCCAAAGGTAAAACCAGCTTGGGGGAAGGAAAGTAAACAATGGGAGGGAAGGGTGGTCGGGCGGGCTGTTATGAGTGATATTTGAGTTATTCCATAACTTGAAATAAATTTCGGTGATGATTCACTTGGGTGCAGATATGACAAAGATTTGATGGGCTGGGATAGTCAATAGGACGATGGAAAGCGGCACCGCAACGTGGGCAACGGGTATTTTGTAGGGGGAGCCGGGTAAGAGTGGGAATGCTCCAAGGAGTCACGGTCACGGCTTTAGAGAGACAAACATCAATACAGAGTTGGCAACCGGTGCAGTTTTCCGGGACAATGACGTAAGCAGGATTTTCAAGGTCCAGTAAGAGCACTTCATGAGGACAGATTTTGAAACAGGTATCACAGCCATTGCATCGTCTGGGGTCGATTTGAGGGACATAAGGTAACTGACTAAGTTGCGTCGATGAGGGTAGTAAGGTCCCTGGCGGTGGAAAAAATTCTTGGTCTTGTGGTAATAATCCTTTGAATTTCAAAGTTTCTTTCAGGGCTGATTGCAAGCCACGACGGAAAAAATGACGGCGACTGACTGCTTCCGTGGTCGTCGGTGCTTTCAGGAGTTGTGATTGACTGTGCCAGGTATCGGCGGAAACTTCTTGAATTTGTAGGATGGTGCAGTTTCGTTGAAGTAGGGCCTGGTTAATTTGAATGAGGGCAGTTGGCAAGGTTTGGGTAGGTTGGCGTGGACAATGAGTGCATTGGCCGGTGGCAACGATTAATAAGCGTACTCCTTGTCGATAGAGTTTTAGTAAGTCGTGTAGGCTTAACGCATGTATGCAGGGGACTATTCCCGGAGTGGCTTCTACTTCAGTTTTTTCACAGGCGAGGAGGGCTACCACGATTTGGTCAAATTGTCGTAAGAGTGGCTCGTGGGAATGGAGGATGGCACCTTCAGTACAGGCCGGGGCACATAAGCCGCAACCATCACAGGCTTCAATATTGATTTTCAAACTGTCGTCATCGAGTTGCCAGGCTTGGCGTGGGCAATGGGTGACACAGGCGCGACAGGAGGCTTGTTCAATTTGAGTATGGACACAGCGCTCGCTTTTGATTTCAGGTAGGCGTAATTCTTGTTGGAGGTGAGTGCGTAATTCTTCTAACATTGGTTGAAGTTAGGTGATTGATTAAATAGAAAATCGATTTTACAACGAAATACCGAGTTTACCACCTCGGTGACACTAACCGAAAAAAATAGGAGTCCATATATGTGGACTCCTATTTGAGTGATGGAATGAGGTTTAAGTTAACCCGTAGTTACGTTAACTACTTCCAGCATCCACCATTCTCTGGCACTGGACTGATTAGCCCAGTTGCGATTATTACTTTGGCTTCGGCATCGCGGCTATTTCTTTTTCCGCGTTGGCTTTGGCATCGCCTTCAGGATTCAAGGACAGAATCCATTTGACGATGGTAGCCGCGTGGTCTTTAGCGGAGGCATTAGCCGTCATGGGTATCACTCCCCAGGTTCCACTGCCACCTTCTATGATTTTCTTTTCTAACAAAGCGGCGGCTTCCGCGTTGCCTTTGTAATGCAGAGCTACGGCATTGTAAGAAGGACCGACTACCTTCATGTCCACTTTGTGACAAGTGGTGCAAGGAGGTGAAATCTTGTTATCGGCAATGAATTTTTCAAAACCAGCGAAGTCTTTGATGTCTTCTGCAAAAGCTACGCTCGTTACCAAGCTACCAGCCGCCACCAATCCCAAACAAAGTGCCTTCATAGTGTGCATATTATATCGTCTCCTTAATGTAGTGATTAAATTAAAGTGCCTTTATGGCGTGTAAAGCCTGTTATTAACTCACCTTGCGCAATTTTGATGGTCAGAATCAGAATTTCCAGAATGATTAAGATCATACTATTAATTGGCTTATTCTGTTAATCCTTAAATTTGGTAAATTCTTATTCTGACATTTTATTCTGATAATGGCGTAAAGTGATTTTTGAATAAATTTTACAGAGTGTAATGGGTAGAGATTGAATTTGTCAAGAATTAAATTCTATTGTTTTTAAAATTTAACTCAATATACTTCGTTACCGTCATTCTATGTACATAAAATATGTCTATTAATATATAATAACAATTTAATGAAGTAAAAATTAATAATAATCAATTAAATGCAATTAGTGGCGAAAAAACTTGACAATTTGTTCTTGACCACTTACAATAGTCGCCCAAGATAAAGGGTGATTAGCTCAGTTGGCAGAGCGTTGCTTTCACACGGCAGAGGTCATTGGTTCAAATCCAATATCACCCACCAGATTTACGTCAGATTTGACAACTTTCGAAAAGTTGTCAAATCTTTTTTTATTTGTTGGACCATACGCCAAATTTGATGACAGATTTGATGACAGATTTGACAACTTTTTGAAAATTGTCAAATCTAATCTTTCAGGTCTTTTCTGCGTTTTTTACCGCAGTCACGATTCTACTTATCTCCTCCTCGACTAAATACGGGTGCATCGGTAAACTTAACACTCGTTGCGCCACTATTTCCGCGACTGGAAAACTTCCTACACCTGGTTCAAGATTAGCAAAAGCGGGCTGTAAATGTAGCGGTAAGGGATAATGTACCGCACTAGGGATGCCCAGTTTTTCTAACTGTTGTTGAACTCTTTGGCGGGTTTCCACTTCGATCGTATATTGAGCATAGACGCTGGTATTATGCGGGGCAATCACCGGGGTTTTTACTGACATTTTCCCCGGTGTCTCACTCTGATTGAATAAGCGAGTATACATCGAGCCGACTTTAGTCCGTTGTTCCATTTCTTTGGCAAAGACGGTCAATTTAGTTAACAAAATACCAGCTTGTAACGTATCTAATCGACTATTCATGCCGATAACTCGATGATGATAACGTTGATCTTGTCCATGAGTGCGTAATTGACGCATTAAATTAGCCAGATCATCATCCTCGGTAAAACAAGCCCCTGCATCACCATAAGCACCTAATGGTTTGGACGGAAAAAAACTGGTACAACCAATGGTTGACAAGGCACCAGAATGGCGATTTTTATATGTGGCACCAAAACTTTGTCCAGCATCCTCAATGACCGGTAATTTATGTTGCGCGGCAATGGCATTAATTGCATCAAAATCAGCACATTGACCAAATAAACTGACAGGGATAATGGCTCTCGTTTTTGAAGTTAACGCCGCTTTGAGCAATGAGGGATTGAGGTTATAAGTTTGCGGATCAATATCAACAAAGACCGGTTTCGCGCCTAACAGTGCAATCATTTCGGCGGCGGCTACAAAGTTAAACACCGAAGTAATCACTTCATCACCGGCTTTTACCCCCACCGCCATTAATGCCAGGAGCAACGCCTCAGTACCATTGGCGACGGTGACACAATGTTTCGTTCTTACATAAGCCGCTAATTGTCCTTCTAATCGCTGCACTTCGGGGCCTAAAATATATTGCCCATGTTTTAAGACATTGATTAAACTTTTTTCTAACGCGGGCCGTAAATTAAGTTGTGGTATAGTCAAATCAACTAAAGTTTGTTCTTTCTCCGACTGCGCTAACAAAGAGTAAACGGCTTCATGGTCACCACATTCTACGTCAGGATGACCTGGCTCGAATTTATCATTATGTGTCCAAATCATACTGGCGCCTGGCAAGATGGCCGCGTCTAAACTGATCAAAGCCTGAGTTTTATTACGCTGAGTTGCTGGAATTTCATGCCAATGCGCGGCCCAGGAAGACAGTAATTGAACGCCATTTTCTAACAAAATGGATAACGGATGATGACGTGCTGGGACAATTTGGGTTTCGAGTAAAGATAAAGAGCAACAGGGTATCCAAAAACGCACGGCGGATTTTTGGAGGCGAGTATAGCAATGTTGAATATCGTTAGTCGTGCGGGAAAGTAAACCTAAAATAATGTCGTTGTCGAGGATGATATTTAGCATATTCTATAATTGGTCACCCTAGATGGGGAATGGTTGTGAAATTAAAAAAAAACCGCCCTCACCCCCCGGCCCCTCTCCCAGAGGGAGAGGGGGGAAAGGCGGCATCCATGGTTTTCTCCCCTCTCCCTCTGGGAGAGGGGCCGGGGGTGAGGGCAACTCTATGAATCACCCAGATTGCTTCATTACCAAATCATTTTCGCCACAATTTCTGCCACCAACTATTATTAGGACTGCTCTTCTCGTCGCCTAGTGGCAAATTCATTTGTTGGCGAATTTTATCAATATCCCAACCGGTCAAACTGGCTAATTCCTGCGCTTCTTGCCGGTGACGCTCCGGTAAAGATTTACGGTATTCTTTAGCTTCGGCACAACTGTCCTCACCGGTCCAGGGATGGCGTAAAATATAGCGACCTTGAAAATTAGTGCGGTCCGCCGTTTCTTGAAAAACTAAATCTTGAGGAAATTTATCTGCGGTATAACGTACATGCAAACGAGTCACAAACACTGCCGGCGCTGGTCCGCCTCCACCTCCCCATCTGGGCGAAGGTGGTTGAGAAGTTTCCGCATTATCCAGCCAAAATACCCCAAGGTCACGTAATTCTTTTGGCGAAAAGGGGTCAGCTGCACACGGGTCACACCAACTCATATCCCAGGCATATTCTAAAAATACCGTCTTCATATTCTCCGCTTGGACTTGTTGGTCAAACAGAGCGCGGTAAAAATCCGCAAACTGGTCTTTGACATATACTGGCAATTCTTTATCACTGGGCAACTTCACGGTGCGATAATTCGTAGTTTCCACGCGCCCTGTGGAGGTGAGCGTATAAATAAAAAGTTCCTGATGGCCATTGGAGTTAATCGTGCCTAAACGAATAGGTAACATAAATTTGGGAGATTCATAAGCGACTTGAATCGGGCGCAAGTATTTAAAACCTAACTTAACCTGCTCGGTTAAATTCACTTTGGCGACAAAGAAATGAACCTTTTGTTTAATATAACTCTCTAACACCGCAGTGGCTCCCTGCGGAATTCTATAACCATTTTCGGTCAACCAAGTTTCCAGACCATCACTTTGAGTCGCTGATAAAATCACAATATCATATTCGCCCACGGTGTATTCTGCTTCCACGGTGACTCCATGTCCATCCTTTTTGGCACGTTGCGGTGCGGCTTCAGATTTAAGTGCTGCTGAAGGCGCGATGTCATACATTCTGTATGGCGAACAAGGATTTTCATCATAATATTCCACTAACCGGGGTGCGGTGTAAGCATCTAAATGGTCAATGAGGGTTTTATCGCCAATATGAATTTGACCTTTTTCAATAAACGTGGGGACTGGAATCACGACCGCAAATTCTTTTGGATCACCTTGAAAATCGTTAGCCATAGTCAACACCATTTTGTCGGCTTGACGCACTATCACGACTTGAGAGGCTTGGTTAAATAATTTAGTGTCCGCTTTGGCAACATAAAAGCCGCAAAAGCTATAAACTTCAGGAAGAGGAATAATTAAAGCAGTTAGTAAAATAATAGCGGTAAATAAATGTTTCATAATCAATCAACTCCTTAGATTTGGCGTTAGAGTTGGCAACTTTTTGAAAGTGGTCAACTCTTTGCTAAACACTGGTACGAATAATGAAAAGAAGGCTAACGACCATAATAACCCATTATTGCGAAATAAGACAAAATGCACGACACCCGCGCCCATGGCCACTAATAAAGCCAAGAAAATTCTACCTACTCTGGAGTCAGGGGTAGTTTTTGGATCCGAAATCATAAAAAAGGCAAATAGCAATAATCCCCCGTTTTGCAATTGATGCCAAGGAATTTGCCAGGGGTCACCTAACCAAGCCGCTCTACCAAATAAAATCATTGAGTAAAATAATAAAAAGGCCACCGTGACATCAGTGCGAGAAGCACGATAAATGACTAGACTACCTAAGCTAATCAGAAAAAACGCAAAGATGGCGGTACTTCCCCATTGACCAGGTGATACCCAAATATGGTCAGTTAACAACATCATGGCGACTAAGCCAAAATTGGTGGGATTGAAAATATGTTTTCCGCGCCAACGCAAGGTAAATTTACTTAAAATGGTAATTACCGCTGTTAAGCTCATTAACCATAGACTGTTGCTACGAAGTAGTAAACACAAGGACAGGGAAGAAATGAGAGGACTTTTAATATCTAAAGGAGAGGGGAGAAAGAAGCGAGTGCAATAATATTGAGTCAGAAGCGCTGAGGTAATAATGGTCAAACATGAAAGAACATTAATTTCAAAATTCAACCACCCTATTCCATAAATTAATAAACTGGATAGGCTAATCATTTGATAATCACGGGGGTCACGAAATACCACGTCTATACCACCTTAAAACATGTCATTCTTATCATTTGTATTGGTGTTTTGAACCGTGCCAAAAAAACGGAGTACAAGTCACCTTGCACTCCGTCTGGCTTACCTAAGTTTAACTCAAGCAAGTTGTACTATTCAGCCTTATTTAGGGGCTGCTGGGGCTTCCGTGGCTGGGGCAGCTTCGCATCCTTTAGGAAGTTCGGCTGGGGCCGCGCCTTTATCTTCTTCGCCGGCCATCACTTTGCCATCTTTCACCGTCACTTCAGTCTCAGTGCCTGTTAACACGCACTTGCCATCTTTCACTTCGATTTCAACGACTTCAGCGGTAGTAGTAGTAGCAGTACTGGTAGTTTCAGTAGTGGTAGTGGTGGTTGCTTCGGGCTTCTTATCTTCTTCTGCTAAAACTGGTAAAGATACTAAGCTTAAGCCTAACATTGCCATGCTAATTCCGGAAATTAAATTCTTCATATTACGATATTCCTCTTGTTTGTATGGTTGATGGAATCATTAACTAAACTCTGGACTGAGTTGTTGACGTACACCTAAATGGATATACCTCAAATTCAACCGAGGTCCATAACTTCAGAAAAAGTCACTATTTAACAATAGTGACGGTGTTACTTCTCAAATAATTCGGTATTATTCAGTTCGCTTTGAACTTTTCTCAAAGCTAACTCTATCGAGTTCAAACTTAAGTTAAAACTTACTACTTAAAGTCTGAAACTTTAATTCTTAATGTTGGGTAGTGTATACTGATGGTAGAAACTTGTCAAGAATGTTTTAACTTTGTTAAAAGTTTTTAATTTTAAAGTTTTGGCTCCTTCCCACCTGTTTCAACTTCAAGTTAGCTGGAACCATCCATACAGCTATCACATAGTTCATAATATATGAGTAATCTAGCTAAAAGTAAAGTTAAAAAATGTTAATTTCAATAATCCAGTTTTACTTTAGCTAGAATCGACGTAAATCATCTGCTATCAAATACTATGCTACCAATCTATCTTTACGTCGGTCATAGGTAAGCGGAATGGTATACTTTTACCGGCGACATTAAAATCCGTCCTTTCTCATCAATCTCTATTTTAAAAGGTAAATTTTGTAAACTACGATGTTCGCATACTTCTAGCCAAGTCATCAAGTTTTCCTTTACGGATATAGTATTTTTCCTAACTATTCAGTAGGTTAACCACCCCCTACTCCCAATGCCATTAAGTTAAGCCGGCCAAAGAAACCTTGAAGCCAGGTAGGGTGGGCAACAGAAGAATTGAGTGGATGGGCAAATAAACACTTGCCCACCCTACATAGACTGGTAATGGTAACTTTATCTTACCTCATTATGCGTTAGTGCCCTCTTCAGTTCCGCCACTAGCCTGTTCATATACTGATTCTGTGTGATTGGTTTAGCGCCTATTGCATAGAGTGCTTCCTTACTATGACGAGGGATGCGTTGGTTATCATCTAGGTAACACGCTAATACATCAAACAGCACTTTTCCTCTCACTCTCAGTTTGAAATCGGCAGTTATTTCTTGTACTAACTGTGGAGAAGGTGGTTGGTAAAGTTGGCGGGGCCATAATTCCAAGCTAATCCCAGTGTTATGCCGATTTCTAATGAGGTAGGTCTCACCTTCTCTATCCAGTTTATTTTGAGCCAATTGTTGGTTAAAATCTTTATCACGTAGACGGACGATGAAATGGTTAACTCTGTGTTCACGACCTTGTTGGTGCTCTTCTAATTCAAACGCAAACCATTTTATGACTTGCTGAAGAATAGCGTTATAGTCGTTTTGTTCATTTGGTTCCAGTAAATCATCTATTTTGGAAGTACCCACATAAATGTCATTTTCTATACTATAGCCGTGAGTCCATACGATGGATTTACTTTGATAGCACTCTGGAATAGTGGAAAACACATACATATCTTGGTCTGCTAAAAAGACAGTATTAACTTTCAGTTCGGACCTTCTGCGATACACTTCCAGTAGTGTTTTTCGCCCGCCGCATTGGTAGAAATTGCCTTTTTGCCAGGGGATGAATTGTTCTAGCCAGCGGCAAACCATTATATCATCGACACCTTCCACCAGAATAGTAGGTAATGTAGAGTGATTGAGGGTAGCAATGATTTCGTCAACATCAAGGTTTTTTGAGTCATTCTTAGCTTTTGCCATTATTCCCCCCCTTTATCTTCATCCAAAATGAGTTCTTTATCGGGAAACTTGGAATAAATAAAAGGCGAATGAGTAGCGATTAGTAATTGATTATGGCTCCTTTGTTCCGACAGAATCCGTAATAATAACCTTTGCCAGTCAACATGTAAGCTAAGTTCTGGTTCATCAATAAAAAGGATACTGTCTTGGTGTAGCGCGTTGTAGCATAACAAACTCAACATCTGCTTTTCGCCAGAAGAAAGTTGTTCAGAAAACATCGCCTCTTCGGTAACCTCTCCTAAAGTTAGCGTGTCATCAATTTTGATACCTTTATACTGAAAAATCTCTTTTACCAGTTCCGATAATTTGGTAAACGGTTGGCGTAATTCGGCTATTTGACTTTCCACCGACTTAACTTTGGCTTGAATTTCTCGTAACACGTTTCTCAAACGTTCTGCGTCAGGATCACTTGCCAGCGCCGCTTGTTCAGTGAGAAACTGAGACTGTGCGCTTTGCAGACGCTGTATTTGTTCAGAAATTTCGGCATAGTGGCGAGTCAGTAAATTAATCATATCGTTGGTCGAAATGGCCGTGATAAATTTATGTCCTTTATTCGACAGGTACCTGGAAAAATCTTCACAGGCTTCATCCCATTCGCGGTAGATTTTGACTGAGTTTACGACCGCGAACATCTCTTCTATACGGTTAACCGTGATTGTTGCTTTTGAAGAAACTTTTTCAAATGTCCAAAAACCTCCTTCGATGCGCCTAAATGTGGGCAAGAAAATAGATGAACCTGAGACGGCCAGAATTTGTTGGTTAAAATCTTGTAGAGATTTAGCCCCCAACCCCAAGTGATTTTTTAGCCGTATCGACGTCTTTTGTTTTGACTGACCCGCTATCTGCAAAACTATTTTTAACACCGTTTCTTGATTTGGGTGAATAGACTTCGACGGTTGGTGTTTCGAGGCTGCCTGCCGCCGCTTCCGCTTCGATAAGGCTTTTTGCGGCCGCTTCTCGGGTTCTGGCGGTCGGTCAAGTTCTTGAGATATTTTTAGGTTAAAGGTATCTGTTTCCATTTCCATTTCGGCGAAAGGAATCTGTGGGATTTTGTCCAGGTTCCCACTGATGAGGTACCAAAGCAGTTTTAACATAGTCGTTTTTCCAGACCCGTTTTTACCGGTAAAAATGTTCAAGTCCTCATTAAATACAAAGTCAAAATTAGCTTGGCATTTTCGATTCAAGCCAGTTACTTTGAAATGTTTGATAATCATAATTAGGTAGTCCTGAAATATGGGTGATACTGTTTCTGGAAGGAACTTCGCGGCTTCCCGAAACAGTTGTAAAGTTTGCGCCCACGTAGGTTTTCGTTCCCGTGAGCGAATTCCGACCTCAAGCCGACAGTAGTCAGTCCGCGTAGGGTGGGCCAGTGTTTATTTGCCCACCTTCATTTTGGTGAAATGGTGGGCAACGATAAACCTGTTGCCCACCCTACTCCTCCTTGAGTAAGGAGGGGAGAAAGAGGGGCTGACTACAGCTAAACTCCATTCCATAAGGGATGGTATGGTTACGGCACTATCCCAAAATCAATTTTCTTCTCCTCCAAATGCACCGCCATGACTTTCACCCGTAAACGATCCGAAATGCGATACACAGTACCCGTATTTTCTCCCTGTAAGCGTTGTCCAATCGGGTCAAAATGATAATAATCATCTCGCAAAGTGGTGACATGTACCAATCCTTCCACAAAAATACCGTCCAATTCTACAAATAACCCAAACGGTGTCACGGCAGTCACTAAACCATCAAATTTCATACCCACTTTGTCTTGCATATATTCACATTTCAACCAACTGACCACTTCACGAGTAGCTTCGTCGGCACGACGCTCGGTCATCGAACATTGCTCACCCAAGAGTTGCATTTCATGGACGGAGTAGAAAAATTTTTCCGGTGATAACTGGCGCAAACCATGACGAATGGCTCGATGTACCAATAAATCTGGATAACGGCGGATCGGCGAAGTAAAATGAGTGTACTGTGGATAAGCTAACCCAAAATGACCTTTCTGTTCCGGACTGTAAATCGCTAATTGCAAACTACGTAACAACACGGTCTGAATCATCCGTTTATCTGGGCGATCCTTAGCTTTTTCCAATACTTTAGCATAATGCTTGGCTTCTGGTTTGTCGGTGCCGCCCAAACGCAACTGTAATGCTGCCAAAAAGCTACGTAAATCAGTTAATTTATCTGGTTTAGTCCCCTCATGGACACGATACAACAATAACATCTGGTGTTTAGTTAACCATTCCGCCGCCGCTACGTTGGCCACTAACATCATCTCTTCAATTAATTTATGAGCATCATTGCGTGGTGCCGGCACTATTTTTTCAATTTTTTGTTGAGCATTGAAAATAATGCGAGTCTCCACCGTGTCAAAATCAATGGCTCCCCGTTTTTGTCGCCGTTTCAGTAACAATTGATACAACTGGTAAAGATTCTGCAAATGAGGTAGTAACTCTGGATAGCGGAACTTGTTCTCAGTGCCGGCCAAAACGGCAGCGACTTCAGTATAAGTTAACCGCGCCGCGGAACGAATCACGGCTTCAAGAAACTGGACGCGTCGAGTTCTGCCATAAAAATCAATGGCCAACTCACATACTAAACATAATCGGTTCACTTGCGGTTTTAGCGAACATAGATTATTGGAGAGTATTTCAGGCAACATGGGAATCACTCGATTCGGAAAATAGACGGAATTACCACGTTTTTTGGCCTCCTCATCAATTGCCGTTTGAGGGTGGACATAAGCGGATACATCAGCAATGGCTACCCGTAACAACCAACCTTTACCACGAGGCTCACAATGTACTGCATCATCAAAATCTTGAGCATCTTCGCCATCAATTGTCACAAACGACAACTCTCGCAAATCGACGCGACCGTCAGCGATGCGATCAGAGACCTCTTTCGGGAAAACTTTAATTTCCGCCAACACCTCGTCAGGCCAGTGATGCGGTAACTCATGGCTACGAATCGCAATATCCACTTCCATCCCCGGTGCCAAGTGCTCACCGATGACTTCCGTAACCTCTCCTATAGGTGGACTATGATTCGTCGGATACTCTACCAACTTGACTACCACAATTTGACCATCGATGGCGGAATGACGTTTTTTATTATCCACCAAAATAGTATGGACAATTCGTGGATTATCAGGTTTTACAAAGGAAATACCTTGACTTTTTCTATAATTAAATTTTCCAGTCACTTCCTTAGTATTGCGCTCCAATACTTCTACCAGAGCACCCTCTCGACGGCCTTTATAGTCTAGGCCCACCACATTAACCAATGCTCTATCGCCGTGCATCAAACTGCGCATTTGCTTTTCTGATAACACCAAATCTCCGCCCCCCTCATCCGGTACTAAAAAACCATAGCCATTAGGATGGGCAATCACGCGGCCACGTACCAAATCCATTTTCCGTGCTATTCCATAACAATTACGACGATTACGTACTAATTGCCCATCCCGTTCCATGGCATTAAGCCGCCGCCGTAGGGCCTCTAAATTAAATTTATCATTTATTTTCAAACGTTTAGCAATTTCTTGAAAAACCAGGGGCTTGCCAATCGTCTCTAAATGAAGTATAATAAATTCACGGCTAGGGATGGGGTGGTCATATTTTTGGGCCTCACGATCCGCATAGGGATCATGGGAAGGTAAATTTTTTTTTGCTCGACTCATTGACTGTTGCTTTTTCTCCGTGTAAACTAGTAAACAGATATAGCCGGGGTGGCGGAATTGGTAGACGCGCTAGCTTCAGGTGTTAGTGGGGATTCCCCGTGAAGGTTCAAGTCCTTTCCTCGGCACCATTTTTTTAACTGTTGGGTTGGGTCATCTTGAGTCAGGTTTACTCAACATTGTGGGATTGGATGGGAAAGTTGAAGTAGGGAGCATCTTTCTTATCCAATCTTTTTTTTAGGGCAGTCGTGACATTCGATATTGTCGTAACCACCTTCCTAACAAATTTGCAATATTCCAAGCATCATCGGCACCACGGTGATGAATTCCCTCCAATGGTAATCCTAGTTTCTCCATGGCGGTTACCATGCCTACTTCTTTTTCCCACCCTAAAGTTAATGCCAGTAAATTTTTGACGTTAAGATGGCTACTACTAAAAGGATAGCTAATTTTTTTAGCTTGACATTCCCGTTCAAATTGCCGGCGGTCATAATTGCCATAACTGGCCCAGGTATATTGTGGCGATTCATACTGATCTTTTAGGATTTGACAAGCAGCCTTGAGAGAAATACCCTTAGCCACCTGCTGTGGGGTCAACGTGGTTAAATCTGTACAAAAAGCACTGACTTCTGAATATTGCTGTTTAACGATAATGCTGTCTTTGGTGATTCTATCACCTGTGGCAGTCATTAATACACAAATACCTATCTCAATGATTTCATTTTGCTGTCCCACCGGTATTTTACCTTCCCAACAAGTGGCTTCTATGTCTATGACTAAAATTTTATCCAGTAACTTGGACATATATACTCATCTATGGTTTTTAGAATTTAATATTATTTCAATCTTATCGTTAATAGGCGGCTTTAGTCAACTCTATTATAACGTGATAAATATTTTGGGCCTAACTTTCAAATTATTTTATTCAAAATATCATTGACATAACTTATCGCTTTCATTACTCTAATTTTTTATCAAAGTCAATAACACTCAAACTAAAAAATAATTATAACACAAATACCACCATGCTATTTAGTGGCTACTAAAAAAGGGTAGTGATGCAATGTAACCTTGTGTGTAACACCATCTAATCCGTGGTCATTCAAAATACGTGGAGTCCCAAAACACGTTTTGGGACGACACACGCGGGTGCCCAAAACGTGTTTGGGGACTCCCTGGTGGTTGCCCTTACATGAAGGTTTAAATGGACCATCTATTTATTGGTGGTCCCTAACTTAATGGCATTGAGAGTTGGGGTGGATGCCGGGTGTGGCATCAGTTCTGACCATAACCTATCATGATTAACTTATTCTTAAAGGTAAAAATTAACGATGGCTCGTTTAACCGTAGAAGATTGTTTAAAATATGTTGATAACCGTTTTAATTTGGTCCTGTTAGCAAGCAAACGCGCTCGTCAATTGGCGATGGGGGCCAGTCCTTTGGTCCCTGTAGAAAAAGATAAACCTACTGTAGTAGCACTAAGAGAAATTGCTGAGGGCAAAATCACGCCAGAAAATTTCGAAAAACTAACTGCAAATATTCCCGATAAACCTCGAACTACTTAAAAACTTATGTTGGTGCCATCCCTTCCGCCACATTTTTGTATCACTGATCTCTGTACGCTGATTGAAACCTATCTTGAACCCGCACAGGTGAAGGAAGTTTATCGCGCTTTTTTATTCAGTGCCGAAGCCCATGATGGACAACTGCGGAAAGCCGGTGAGCCTTATATTTTTCACCCGTTAACCGTAGCATACATTCTAGGTCACTTCAAAGTAGATGTCCAAACATTATGTGCCGCACTGTTACACGATGTCATCGAAGATACCGGGATTACTAAAGAGAAACTGGCGACTGAATTTGGGGAAGTGGTGGCCGAATTAGTGGATGGTGTGAGCAAACTATCGGCGGTTCAATTTAAAAGCCGGGAAGAAGCGCAAGCCGCGACTTTTCTCAAAATGTTGTTAGCCATGAGTCGAGATATACGAGTCATTTTAGTAAAACTGGCCGACCGGTTGCATAATTTGCGCACTTTAAGCGTCATGACACCAGAATCCCGTCGTCGCATTGCCAAAGAAACTTTGGAAATTTATTCGCCGATTGCCAGTCGTTTGGGAATGAATGCGTTTCGAATTGAACTCGAAGAACTCTGTTTTGCCGCTATTTACCCATTACGCCATCAAGTTTTGCTACAGCGTACCCAACGAGTTTATAGCAAACGCGCCGAATTGTTTCGAACTATTCAAGGTAATGTTGAGCAATTATTGAAAAAAAATAATATTAAAGGTCAATTGCTTAGAAGAGAAAAACACTACTATGGCTTATATTACAAAATGCGCGAAAAGAAGGGAATGGCTTCGGTCGATAAACGTAAAACCTTTTCTCAAGTCACCAACATGTGTGCCTTCCGCATTATTGTGGAGACCAAAGAAGATTGCTACCGCGTCTTGGGCCTGGTGCATAGTTTATACAAACCCATCTGTGAACGTTTTAAAGACTACATTGCCATTCCTAAAATCAACGGCTATCAATCCTTACATACGATATTATTCAGTCCGCATGGCCTGCTAATTGAATTACAAATCCGTACCGCCGCCATGCACGATTTATCTGAATATGGAATTACTGCACAAGGACTTTATCAAACGGACAGCGACTCTAGTGACAAAAAACAATCTTGTAATATCTTAGCGCGTCAATATGCCACCGAATGGCTACGTAATTTAGTGGAGATCGAACAAAATAGCGACTCCGATGCCCTAGAATTTTTAAATCATATCAAACATGACCTCTTCCCAGAAGAAGTTTATGTATTTACGCCACAAGGTAAAATTCTACAGTTACCAAAAGGCTCTACTGCTCTTGATTTCGCTTACGCGATTCATAGTGATGTCGGTAACCAATGTATTGCGGCTAAAGTCGAAAATCAATACGTCTCGCTTTCTACCTCTTTAGTGAGTGGACAAACCATAGAAGTCATTACAGCAACTTGGGCGCGTCCCAATCCCAGTTGGCTAGACTTTGCCATCAGTGCCCGGGCTCGTTTAGCGATTCGCCAATTTTTAAAGAATTTGCAACATGATGAGGCTATCTTGTTAGGTAAACGCATGTTAGATAAAGAGCTGGCAACATATTCTTTAACCACTGACAAAATCACGGTCGAGCAACGCGCTCAGTTACTAGAAACTTTTAAAATTGACCATTTCGACACTCTCCTAGCCGACATTGGTTTAGGTAATCGCATTGCCGTCATGGTGGCTCGTCAATTTGACCAAACGACTGCTACTGGAGAGTGTAAAGCAACTGCAACTGCAACTGCTCCTACCTCCTCCTCTACTTCCACGTCACCACTAGATGGCAAAGCTAAAAAATTAACGATAAAAGGCACGGAAGGTATTTTAGTGAACTTTTCTCGTTGTTGTCGCCCCATTCCTGGCGATGAAATCGTAGGTTTTATCAGCACCGGTCGTGGTCTCATTATTCATACCGCCAACTGCAACAATGTCATAGACAATAACCGTTATCGGCCCGAAAAGTTTTTGGCGGTAGAATGGGAACCTAATATCGAAGGCGAATTTTTAGTGGATATTCGAATCGAGGTAAAAGACCAACGTGGTGTGTTAGCGCTGGTAGCAGGCGCCATTACCAATCTTGGCAGTAATATTGAAAGCGTCGCCAATGAAAAAAGAGGCGGTATCAACAGTGAGATTAAATTTTGTATTTCGGTGAAGCATCGTGACCAATTAGCCGATATTATGCGTCATTTGAGACGATTGGAAGTAGTGACGAGAATTCAGCGCAGTCGTGGATAGTGGAGTAACTTTAGATAAACCGCGCCGGTCCCGCCAACCAGCAAAATTAAACCTGACCGACTCTAAAGACCTATCAGGTTTAGTCAAGCCATTTCCAAAATTCCTTTAATCTTCACCCCCTCATTACTCCTCAGTCCTCACCCTTTAAAGTTGAAAGTATTAGCATAAATTTAAAATTTGAGTAGCGATGAAATATGCGGTCAGGACTGGCAGTCCTTCGAGGACTGCCAGTCCTAAGTTCTCACCCAGATTTCCGCACTACCAAAATTTGAGTAGCCAGATAAGGTGAATCCACCACTTCTTGATCACGACGGTAGCTAGTGAGTAACGATAAACCTGTGGTCAACCCTACATTGATTCAGGGTCATACACAGGAATATTTTCCAAACCACAAATATTCTTCACACCCTTATCAGAACTGACCATATAGACGTTTGTCCCCAACCCTCCTATGATGGCAACATGTAGCGCGTCGAAGGCACCGAAATCAGCAAATGGATATTTTTTCAAAATTCCAGTCGCTACCGCATATTGGTCAGATGAAACTGGGATAGATTTAAGGTCTCCCTGTTTTATATGAGTTATCCAATTGGAGATAATAGCCTCCATCACTCCTTTGGCACGATTCTCTTTACCAAACAAATCTCGTCGCGCAAATTTGGTAATTTTAGCCACTCCCTCCAAAATAGAGAGGTCTGAAACGAACACCGGTGTTAAGGAACTTTCTATCAGTGCCTTAACCTTTTCTACTCCTTTTTCATCCTTCTTGTATTGCATCAGTAATGCCGAACTCTTCAAGAGTGCGTTGGTATCTAAATAATAAGAAATCGTTGGTTCATTCATCGGTTTACTCATCGATTAAGCATGTGAGGACATGAGAGAGATAAGTTCGTCGAATTTCTCCGGCGGAATGAGATAAGATAACCGCTTGGTTTCTTTCAATAACTCCGCAGGGTTAACCGGTTTATCAAACCACGCTACCGCACCATCATTTAAGGCTTTGATCGCATCTGCTCTTTCACCGTGTCCGGTCAGCACAATGATGGCAGCATGGAGACTGCGTTCGCCCGCTTGGTGAATGATTTCGGTCCCATCAATGTCATGGTCACCCAATCTGAGGTCAACAATAGCGGCATCAAATTGGTTGGTGAGTAACTTTTCCAGACCGCCTTTCCCACTTTGCGTAGTTTCCACGATAAAATCCATTTTCTCAGCGTATTGCTTGATAGTTTCCAATACGTCGGCTTCGTCATCAATGACTAATAAACGATGTTTAACGGGCATCTCATTCTCCTCTGGTAATTGGTAAAGAAACGCGGAAACATGCACCACTGTCTATTCGGTCTTCGTAGTGAATATTGCCACCGAGGGGGTCTAATAAATTTTTAGTCAAGTAGAGTCCTAAACCTGAACCTTTCGGTTTTTGACTGTGAAATGGCATAAATAAGCGTGGTTGTTGTTCAATCGCAATGCCTGGTCCATTATCGGCGACTTGAAAACCTACCTGATGGTCAGTCGTCCAAGTGCTTACCCAAATCGTCGCCGCTTCTCGACCCGCTACGGCTTCACGGGCATTGGATAAGAGTATCATCAGGATTTCTTGCAAACTAAAACTGTTGCTATTAGTTTGAGGCATCTGCGGAGATAAGTCAACCTGCAATTGAATTTTATGATGTTTAAATTGTGCTTGAAACAGGTCAGTAGTATTTTTGATTAATTCATTTAAATTCAATTGCTCACGTTGTTGTCTATCACCACGAGCATAATCTCGAAAAGTCTTGACTATCTTGGCCAGTCGTTCCGTATTGGCGGTGATACGGTGTAAATTGTTTTGGATTTCTTCAGGGGAAACTGCGTTGAAGAAATCGAGTAAATAATCACTAGCACCTCGGATTGCTTGTAAGGGATTGTTGATATTGTGAGCTACCGCCGTGGCCATAAAGGAGAGGTATTCTAAACGTTTATATTCTTCTTGTTGAGCGCGTAATTCTTGGTTTTCACGTTCAAGTATGACAACTATGGACGTTAATTTACGATGCTTTAGGTTTAACTTTGCAAAGTTAACAGCTAACATAGTTGTTGTCAGAACATAAATTACTAAATAAGCAATTATCGGTGGTGGTTGGGAAAAATATAACTGAGTGATATATACAGAATAGAATATTATTGGCAAGAAGACAATCAATATCAAGTAATCTCCTTTATCTGAACGAATCTTCTCAATTTGTGATTTCGGCGGTTGTTTAAGTAACTGTGGCTCAATTTCGGAGGAGTTACGATATTCATATTGGTTATGCCGCTGGTACCACCAGGTATAAATCTTGATAACCAGTACAGCGTAAAATGCTCCCACCAACATAACTAAAGTCGGTATCAGTGAATATAATAATTTCATCATGGGATAGTTATAAAAATTGGTGGTCAGTCGGTGTCGGGTGGACAAATGTTTAATTGCCCACCAAATTCATCTTTTCGCAGTTAGTCAGTCAGGTGGGCAACGATAAACTTGTTGCCCACCCTACACCGACTACACTGACTACACCGACTTCGATTCCAGAAGGGTGATACGTCGGCCTCGCCCAACCTCCTGACGGTTTTAAAAAATCCTCAAATATTTCTTGACATGACCATCAGAAATATCCTAATATATAAAAGTGGTAGTATCTCTAAATATTTAGGCGCGGTCAAGGTACCTAGCACCTTAGAAAAATTGGTTTATCATCAATTTATCTTATACTATCACCCCTATCATCTCGGTATATCTGAACCGACCTGACCTCTTCCAATTACACTTCAGACACTTTCATTTAAAGGAGAAAATTATGTTTAAAATGAATGATATACCAACCAACCAACCAACCAACCAACCAACCAACGCAAAAATCGTGCCAAGTTCTCGTTAAGCCTCGTCACCAACAAAAGGGGCGCACTACCCTCGTAGGATTACTCACCTTCTTAGCACTCTTTTCTTATTCCACTACCACCTTTGCTGCTACTTGTGCCGGGAGTACTGGCAATTGGAATACGACGGCTACTTGGAATTGTGGTGCAGTTCCCACTGCCAGCGACGATGTGACAATTGCATCAGGTAATACCGTCACGGTGAATGTCAACGCTACTGCACAAAAAATCACGGTTGCGGCAGGGGGTACGTTGACTTTTAACGCTACGCCTTATACTTTAAATGTTGGGGCAGGTGGGATTCAGAATTACGGTACGTTTGATGCTACGAATGCCGGTGCAATAGTGTCGGCTGCTACAACTGGAGGGATACACGGTATTTACAATGCGCCCACTACAGGAGTAATCATTGCAGGGGCAGGGGCAATTACAGCAACGGCATTGGGTGGATTAGGTATCGAGAATCGTGGTACCTTCACAGGTGGTGCGGGCTTGATTAGTGCAGGTAGTTTTCGCAATGGCAATAGTAGCGCATCGGCATCACTCACGGTTGGTGCGGGGGGGCTGCTCATCTCTACCACAGGGGCTAGTTTTTACCCCACCGCAGGCACCATCATCTTAAATGGCAATCTGACGCTATCTGGTGATTTTGCATCGGGTGCTACTACCTATTCTGGCGCGGGCAAGACGATTTTAACCGATGCCAGTCACACCATCAATGGTTCCGTTAAGGTGCATAACTTGGAAATCGCTCCCGTAACGGCGGCCCGCACGATAACCGTTAGTGGTGCCGTCACGGCCACCGGCACGACCCAGTTGAACGGCGCGTCGGGGAAACTGATTACTTTTGCGGGGTCTGGAAGTATCGCCGCCTTTACTTCCTCTTATTGCTCAAGCAGTGGCATTACTGGCATTACTTGTTGTAATCCAGGGTCTCCCAACAGCACCGGCACTGGCAATTGGAACACGGCGGCTACTTGGAGTTGTGGTGTGGTTCCTATACCAACTGACCTGGTGACCGTTAAGGCTGGTCATACTGTCACGGTGAATGTCAACGCTACTGCCCAAAGCCTCACGGTTGCGGCGGGGGGTACATTGAATTTTGCGACTAACGCTACGCCTTATACCTTAAATGTTGGGGCAAAAGGAACTCAGAATTACGGCACGTTTGATGCCACGAATGCCGGCGCGATCAGATCGGATTCGACGACCACAGGGAATCAGGGTCTTTACAATCATACAGGGGCGGTATTCACAGCGGGAACCGGGACAATTACATTAACCCAGTCAGGTGGTGCGCTCACTTTCGAGAATGAGGGCACCTTCACGGGTGGGGCAGGCTTGATTAGCGCGGCTTCCTTCCGCAATAGTGCTAATGGTAGCGCATCGACATCACTCACGGTTGGTGCGGGGGGACTGCTCATCTCTACAACAGGGAGTACTTTTTACCCGACCGCAGGCACCATCATCTTAAATGGCAATCTAACGCTATCTGGTGATTTTGCATCGGGTGCTACTACCTATTCTGGCGCGGGCAAGACGATTTTAACCGATGCCAGTCACACCATCAATGGTTCCGTTAAGGTGCATAACTTGGAAATCGCTCCCGTAACGGCGGCCCGCACGATAACCGTTAGTGGTGCCGTCACGGCCACCGGCACGACCCAGTTGAACGGCGCGTCGGGGAAACTGATTACTTTTGCGGGGTCTGGAAGTATCACTGCCTTTGCTTCCTATTATTGCTTAACCAGTAGCATTACTAGCATTGCTTGCTATCCGAAATTTAACCAAACGATTACCTTCGGCCCATTGTCTAACAAGACTGCCATTGATGTCCCATTTGCTGTGAGTGCTACCGCTAGTTCCAATTTAGCGGTAAGTTTTGCAGCGTCCGGCAATTGCACGGTGTCAGGGTCAACGGTAACGATTACCGGTGTAGGGAGTTGTACGATTACGGCTTCGCAAGCGGGTGATACCAATGATTACTATGCCGCCACTGATGTGCCACAAACCTTTAGTATTACTCAAGTTAATCAAAGCATTACCTTTACCCTGCCTGCCAGTGCGATCGTTGGTGATGCTCCCTTGACGTTAAGTCCCACTGGCGGAGCGTCTGGCAATCCCGTGACCTTGGTTAGTACCACGCCGAACGTTTGTACGGTCAGTAACATGACGTTGACGATAGTTGGTGCAGGAACTTGTACGGTGACGGCAGACCAAGCGGGTAATGCAGATTATAATGCCGCGACGACAGTGACACAAAATATGACTATCAATGCCACGCCGGTCACTCCTCCACCCGTGACTCCTCCCCTCCCAGAGCAAATGGCTCTCTTGGTCCAAGTGGATGGCACCGGTAGTGGTAGCGTCAGCACCGACACGGGTCTCGTTTGTACTCGTGAAGATTGCCTGGCGAATCCCAATGGCAAAATGGTCTGCCAAAAAGAGGCATGTAGCGATATTATCGACACCGGGACCAAAGTTACGCTCACTCCGCAAGCTGACAGTGGCTCCGTGTTCACCAGTTGGGGCGGACATGAGGATTGTGCCGATGGCGAAATCACCAATTTTGGTCGACTCTGCATCGCTTTTTTCCAAAAGGTCTATGATTTATCCATAGTTATCTCTGGTCAAGGGAAAGTCACAGGTAACAATTCGATTAACCAACTCCCAGGAATTGAGTGCGGAGAAGGTGGCACGGATTGTAGCCAATCGTTTAGTCATGGCACCACCACTTATTTGCAAGCGACTCCTGCTACTGGCATGAATTTCCTCGGTTGGGGAGGCGATTGTGAAGGTCTGCGGAACCCGTTAGCGGTGAAAGTGGTCAAGGAAATGAAATGTGAGGCTCAATTTGGCACTGTGGAATTGCCACCAGTCGTGGTGACACCTGAGCCTGTGGTGCCGTCAATACCGGCTGAAGCCTCTACTCCAGAAGTTTCTACTCCAGTGGTGCCGTTAATATCGGCTGAAGCCTCTACTCCAGAAGCTTCTACTCCAGTGGTGCCGTCAATACCGGCTGAAGCCTCTACTCCAGAAGTTTCTACTCCGGTGGTGCCGTCAATACCGGCTGAAGCCTCTACTCCAGAAGCTTCTGCTCCAGTGGTGCCATCAATCCCGGTTGAAGCCTCTACTCCAGTGGTTGAAGCCTCTACTCCAGTGGTGCCATCAATCCCGGTTGAAGCCTCTACTCCAGTGGTTGAAGCCTCTACTCCGGTGGTGGTAACTCCCGTAGTCACACCGGTGCCGGTGACAGTTACCCCCATTCAGTCTCTGGTTTCCACTTCTTGTGCTACCAGTGGCGCGATTAACCAAATGTGTAATTATGGCGGCAAAACTGTCACCACTCTTGACGTGCAAGGTCAAGGCATGATTTCCAATGGAGTTTTATCCGGCATCATGGTTAATATTGGCTGGGTCTCCAACTTTACCATTACCGTCAAGGGTAAATTGACTGGCGGCGTGGTAACGGGTTACATCAAAAACTTTGGGGTGATGCTCGACTTTGAGTTCAAAGGCATGTCTATTATTGGTGGCACTCTGGGGGGGACCATTCGCAATAACAGCAAAGTGGGTGGTTTCTTCCAAGATGTCACCTTATTGGCCGGGACCAAGATTACTGGTGGCACTTTGAAAGGGACTATCAAGGGCGATAAGAAGTCTCCCGCGGTGTTAGAGAAGGTGCGAATCAAGAAGGGTAGTAAATTATCTGGGGTGAAACTAGGGAAGGAGGTGAAATTGGAAAAAGGAGTGGTAGTGGAATAAGTCTAGTAGGGTGGGCAATGGTTTTATCGTTGCCCACCACTATCGACCGTAGTGATAACAGGTGGGCAAACCAAAGGACGTTTGCCCACCCTACACTGACTACAGCAGATTTGACAACTTTTCGAAAGTTGTCAAATCTTGGGTTCACTCTTAACTCTTAAATCGTGCGTGACAAAGCGCCACTGCTAACGCATCAGCGGCATCAGTGGAAGGAACTTGTGGCAACGACAGAAGCACTTTAACCATCTGTTGTACTTGTACTTTAGCGGCATGACCGTGACCAACCACGGCTTGTTTGATTTGGGTAGGTGCATATTCATTGATGCTTAACCCATGTTGAATACAAACGACCATGGCTACGCCACGGGCATGTCCTAACGTCAGAGCCGAGGCCACATTACGGTGCATGAAGACTTTTTCAATCGCCAAGATGGTAGGTTGATATTGCGTAATCAATTCGTTCAAACCCGCGTAAATTTCCTGTAACCGTGTAGGTAAACCGGTGGTCCGCATACGAATGCACCCACAAGTGACATACACCGCTTTGGATAGATTGACCTCAATAATTCCAAAACCAGTCAGACGAGAGCCGGGGTCAATGCCGAGGATACGAGGCATAATTTTTAATAAGTTCCAGATTTGACAACTGTCGAAATCCAGATTTGACAACTGTCGAAAAGTTGTCAAATCTTAGTTCAATTTCGAAATCCAGATTTGACAACTTTCGAAAAGTTGTCAAATCTTAGTTCAATTTCGAAATCCAGATTTGACAACTTTCGAAAAATTGTCAAATCTTAGTTCAATTTCGAAATCCAGATTTGACAACTTTCGAAAAGTTGTCAAATCTTAGTTCAATTTCGAATTCCAGATTTGACAACTTTCGAAAAATTGTCAAATCTTAGTTCAATTTCGAAATCCAGATTTGACAACTTTCGAAAAGTTGTCAAATCTTAGTTCAATTTCGAATTCCAGATTTGACAACTTTCGAAAAATTGTCAAATCTTAGTTCAATTTCGAATTCCAGATTTGACAACTTTCGAAAAATTGTCAAATCTTAGTTCAATTGAGCCATAATTTCTTCACTCATATCAGCGTTAGAATAGACTTGTTGCACGTCATCTAAATCTTCTAACATTTCTAACAAGCGCACCATTTTTTGCGCCGTCTCTAAATTCAACACCGTGCTAGTGGCCGCCCGCATGGTCAATTCCGCTTGCTCTGGTTTGAACTTAGCTTGCTCCATCGCTCCCTTGACCGTCTGGAAATCTTGAGGAGAGGTTAAGACTTCAATCGAGCCATCGTCATTTTTAATCACATCTTCAGCGCCCACGTCCAAGGCGATTTCCATAATTTTATTCTCGTCCACGCCGATGGCAAAACTCAACTGTCCGACTTTTTTAAATAGATAGGATACCGACCCATCAGTACCCAAATTGCCACCGTTTTTATCAAACGCATGACGCACATCAGAGACCGTCCGATTACGATTATCGGTCATACAATCGACCATCATCGCCACTCCACCAGGCCCATATCCTTCATAGCGCACTTCTTCAAAATGCTCACCTTCTTGAGCCCCGCTACCACGTTTAATAGCTCGCTCCACCGTATCTCTGGTCATGTTGGCCGTCAAGGCTTTATCAATGGCGGTACGTAACCGTGGGTTGGTACTCACGTCACCTCCTCCAAAACGAGCCGAAACGGTAATTTCTCGAATCAATTTAGTAAATAATTTCCCGCGTTTGGCATCTTGCGAACCTTTACGGTGTTGAATATTTGCCCATTTACTATGTCCAGCCATAATATTTTTTCTATTTAGTAGTATTAGTAGTAAGTTGTGAAACCAGTATCGATAAAATTTAACTTTCGGCAAATCTTCAATGCTAGGGGGAGGTTCTCACCTTACGCACGGTTAACTCAACCACCCCCAACCCCTCCTTGGTAAGGAGGGGAGTAAGCACCAACTGAGTTAGCATGGTATACTCCCCTCCTTACTAAGGAGGGGTTGGAGGTGGTGGTGCGTGAGGTGAATTATTATTCTCCCGCTAAAAATTGTTCATAGCCGAGCCTTTCTAAGCGTTGTGCTTTTTCTTCCACCATTTTTTCCAATTCCGCTTTATACCATTTAACTTTACTGCGAATTTCTGGATATTTAATACCGACAATTTGGGCGGCCAGTAAACCGGCATTTTTGGCATTGTTGATAGCCACGGTAGCCACTGGCACTCCCGCCGGCATTTGGACTATGGATAACAAGGAGTCTAGTCCTTGCAAACTAGAGGTTTTGACCGGTACTCCAATCACCGGTAACGCTGTTATTGCAGCAACCATGCCAGGTAAGTGGGCGGCGCCACCGGCTCCAGCAATAATCACTTCTAATCCTCTTATCTCAGCTTCTTTGGCATACGTAAACATACGCGCTGGTGTGCGATGAGCCGACACAATGGTTAACTCATAACTGACCCCTAACTCTGCCAACAAGGTGGCCGCTTCTTTGAGAATAGGCAAATCGGAATCACTGCCCATAATAATACCAATCAATGGCGCGGTCATGTTAACTCCTAAGCAGTTATTTTTAAAATATTTTTAACGGTGTTAAGTTTGTTTAAAGCCCGTTCCACTTCATCGTCCAAAATGGTCAGGTGTCCCATTTTACGATAAGGTTGCGTCAAAGTTTTACCATAAAAATGAAATGATAATCCTTCTATTGCCAACACTTGAGATAAACCTTCAATGATCGGTTGACCTTGATAACCCGCTTCTCCTAGTAAATTGAGCATCACGGCAGGTTTCAATAATTGAGTAGAGCCTAATGGCAAACCACTAATCACTCGTAACAATTGTTCAAATTGACTGGTCAAACAGGCTTCGATGGTGTAATGACCAGAATTATGCGGCCGCGGGGCAATTTCATTGACCAACACTTGACCATCACGAGTGAGAAACATTTCTACGCCAAAAATGCCCACGCCATCTAATGCGGTAATCGCTTGTAACGCCACTTGTTTCGCCTGCTCGGCCGTAGCCGCCCCAATCTGCGCCGGGACCGCCACAATATCGCAAATATTAGTATTATCGTCAAACACCATTTCGACCACTGGATAACAGGCTGTTTCTCCAGTAGGAGTACGCGCAATAATAATGGCCAGCTCTTTGGTAAAATCGACAAACTCTTCCACCAAGGAGGGACCTGGGAGGACTTTGAGCAAATCCGCTGGACTATTTAAGATGACCACGCCTTTGCCATCATAACCGCCGGTCCGGATTTTTTGGACTATAGGAAAAGGAGACCGGGTGAGATAATCAGCCGTAAGAAGGTCCACCTGTTCAAATCGAGGTACCGGTACACCATGTTGCGCTAATACTTGTTTTTGCAACAATTTATCCTGTATGATTGCCAATAAATAGGGAGAAGGATAAATCGTATGGCCTTCACGGTGTAAAATTTTTAAAGTCTCGGTGTCAATATGTTCAACATCATAAGTGAGGACCTCACTGAGGTTCGCTAATTCTCTTAATTTGGCCGCATCATATAAACTTCCGACTAAGTGAATGTTAGCCAGTGGCGCGGCGGCACAATGTGATGAGGGATCCAACACATTTACTTGAAAACCCATTTTAAGCGCAACTTGTGCAGTCATTTTAGCCAATTGCCCCCCGCCGATAATGCCAATGCGTGAGATTGGATAAGAAAAACGGTCTCGATTCATAATCTCAAGTTCTAAACCCTAATTTTAAAACTAGGGAGTTATTTATTAGGGTTGGTTATCTTATTGAAACTATAGTGAATTTTAAAAATTCACCTTACGCACGGTTAACTCAATTTTCCTTCCAGTCTCTCACTGATAGAGTAACATTCTACTACTTTTGTATACCCCCGTGTACGGCTCTATGCACACAAGTTGGTAACATATTGATTTTCCTCGTTTCCACGCGCCAGCGTGGGAATGCCGTGAGCAACGCGCCAACGTTGCGAGAAAGAGACGCTGGCGCGTCCCGACGGCATTCCCACGCTGGCGCGTGGGAACAAGAAGAAACCTACTGGTGTGCATAGAGTAGCCTCGCTAAGGAAGGGCTGGGGGAGTCATGCGTAAAGTGGGTTAAAAATCCTTAGAGGTTTCTATCTAAGCTATTGATAATAGCATGGAACAATCTTTGCGTATTTTATAATTAATTTGTCGTTTAAGCAGTAGCGACGCTAAGAGGAATAACTTCCATGAAATATTTTATCATCTATTTAGCTTTATTCACGGTGATACTCCCCTACGCTTTGATTTTAGTAAGCAAGAATCGGATGGACGAGAATGAAGTGGACGAGGATGAAGATAATAATTCTTCTACTTTCATCCTGTCAAATCTGTTAAACACACATCATACCTAATTCCTACTCAATAAACTCAACCGATTTGACAACTCGAAAGATTCGAAAGATTTGACCACTTTCGAACCGTTGTCAAATCTCCATAGTCTTCATAGTCTTCATGGCTTTCACTTGAATCCGCGCAAACTTCCTTTTTCCTACTTGATAGACATGATTGGTTCCCACAGCTATGAATAAATGACGATCAGCCACTTTTTCTCCATCTATCTTGACACCTCCTTGTTGAATCATGCGCCCCGCTTCGGAAGTGCTCGGCGTTAAACCGGCTTCTTTTAGCAGAATTATCAATGGCATACTGGTGTCCGGTGTAGTTACCGTAATTTCTGGTAAATCATCAGGAATTTCTTTGTGCTGAAATTGAGCCACAAATTGCTCATACGCTTGCACAGCGGCGGCTTGATGGTGGAACCGGGCGACGATTTCTTGGGCAAAGGCGACTTTGATGTCACGAGGATTGGCACCTTCGTTAACTGACTGTTTCCATTGTTGAATTTGCGCTGGGGTCTTAAAACTCAATAAATCAATATAACGCCATAACAGGCTATCAGAAATCGACATCAATTTGCCAAACATCTCCTTGGGAGGGTCATTAATGCCAATGTAATTTCCTAACGACTTGGACATTTTTTGCACCCCATCCAATCCTTCTAAAATCGGCATCATGAGAATGACTTGAGGAGATTGACCGTAGTGTTTTTGCAGTTCTCGACCAACTAACAGATTAAACTTTTGGTCGGTTCCCCCTAATTCTACATCAGCCTTCAGCGCCACCGAATCATATCCTTGCATTAACGGATAGAGAAATTCATGGATCGCAATCGGTTGACCTGTGGTATAACGGTTATGAAAATCTTCTCGCTCTAACATCCGCGCCACCGTGTATTTAGCGGCAATTTGAATCATACCGGCCGCGTCCACTTGACTCATCCATTCCGAGTTAAAGCAAATTTTAGTCGCTTGCGGATCGAGAATTTTGAAAATTTGTTCTTGATAAGACCGGGCATTCTCTAACACCTGCTCCCGAGTCAGCGGTGTACGAGTGACATTTTTACCGGTGGGATCGCCAATCATTCCAGTAAAATCACCAATTAAAAAAAATACGGTATGTCCTAACATCTGGAATTGACGGAGTTTATTAATCAGTACCGTATGCCCTAAATGCAAATCTGGCGCGGTGGGGTCAAAGCCGGCCTTAATCCGCAAAGGCTTACCGCTATTTAATTTGATTTTTAATTCCTCTTCCAGTAACACTTCATGGGCGCCTTGTTTAATTTGTATGAGCGCGTCGGTTACGCTGGTCATGCAGATACCTCAATTTATCCTTATATTTTAAATAGATTTTATTTAAAGATTTCGACAGTATAACATAAACATAAACATAAAAAATATTGTTGACTCGATATTCTATTCAAGGTATTTTGTTAATGGTAATCAGTTTAGTAGCAAAAACCATGAGTTATCAACCCTTAAAAAATAACAATTATAATGCTTTTATGTCATTAAGACAAGCCAAATATGTGTCAAGGCCGCGCCGTCGATTATCACGCACAGCCGCAGGGCATCCTCAAGCCAGTCATCACACTCATTTTCGTTCGCCTCGTTTATGGCGGCCAAGTGGGTTGATAACACTCCATTGGCTAGGTGATTGGCGATTAAAAGTATTGACGATTTGTCTGCTCGCTTTATCGTTTGGATGGTGGTTAACTACGGCTTACGCGCCTACTTTCCCTTCAACGTGGGTTGCCATGAATGATTCCTTAAATTTTAAAGATGAAGCGCTAAATTTTTTGAAAGGTGAGAAATTAATCAATTCATTCCTCAATCCACTGCGCTGGTCCAGCAGTCGCCAGTCGCCGCCGCACCATTCTACTTGGCGACCAGAGCAAGTATCGCTGGCTACCGAGTTGTCCTCACAATTGGCGGTTAGTGGACTTAATCCAGATCAATTAACGGTGCTTGACCATTTAATTAAACCATATTTGCCACCCTCTCCTCAAACAACTGAGCAGAATGGAGCAGAATTTGAACCTAACTTATTGATTAAACACGATACTGCTGGCAATATTGAACAGTTAGTTTTAACTTTGCCCTCAAATCAAGAATTATATCTGGTGCCGGCACCCTCAAATTTAAACCAATTTAGTAGCACCATTCATCCTCGTCAGGTACAATTAACTGCTTGGCAGGGCCAAGTCAAACAGTCATTATCTGAAACTATTCAACAGGCCGGATTACCAGAATATTTATTCGCTGATTTAGTGAAAATGTTTCGCTGGCAACTAGATTTAGTCGTCAACAGTCAAGTCGGGGATAGCTTAACGCTGATTTATGAACAACATCGCTTTACTAAAGAAGAGACCGTCCCAGGCACTCTAGTCGCGGCCGAATATATCCAATCAGGTCAAGTCTATCGGGCTTTGCGCTATACTGACAGAGGAGGTGAGACAGCTTATTATACCCCTCAGGGCGAGAATTTACGCAAAACTTTTTTATTAGCGCCAGTAGAATTTACCAGAGTCAGCTCCTCTTTTGGCTCTCGTCGTCATCCCATTTTTCACCAAATGCACTTGCATACTGGGATGGATTATGCGGCACCACAGGGTACCCCGGTCACGGCGGCCGGTGAAGGTAAAGTGTTATTTATCGGTTGGAAAGGTGGTTATGGTAAAACGGTCATTTTAGAACACAGTGAGCATTATATCACGTTATACGGTCATTTTTCCAGATATGCCAAAGGATTACAAGTTGGCCAACGGGTCCAAGCCGAGCAAAAAATCGGTTACGTGGGTCAAACCGGTTTAGCGACGGCACCGCATTTACATTTTGAATTTTATGTGGATGGGGTCTATCAACCGCCACAACAAGCTAATTTACCCATTTCGTTGCCTATTGCAGAGGAGTACCAGGCGGATTTTTTGGCCCAAACCAAACCTTTAGTGGCGCGATTAGAGGCTCTTAGTCCAATGAAATCAACACCACTAGAGTCGATTGCGGGGTCGAGACCATTATTTGAGCAAGTGGCACCGGTTAAACCCAATCCTTTAAGATTAGCCAAATTTACGGCGATTCAAGCACCAGTCCCACTGATGGCAACTATAAAGCGCGTTACTAAATGATAAGTACTGAAGCAGAAATTTTGCGGTATTTTCCCTCACCCCCGACCCCTCT